>NC_022567.1:2544467-2862526 GCF_000478885.1 Adlercreutzia equolifaciens DSM 19450 | reverse complement strand
ACATCATCCTTCCGCCGGCGTTTTTTGCCGTGGCTCTCCGCTTTCAGGGCAATTCTAGCAAATTGGCAAGGCTTGGGTCTTAGAGACCCTGTGCGATCTGACGGCCGTAAGGGGTGAGGGCCCGCTGCTTCCCGACCATTTCCACCAAACCTGCCTCTCGCAGCCGGTTGAGGGTGGTGTTGGTGGTGGAGGCCGGCGTCTCGGTCAGGTCGCTGAAATCCTTGTTCCGGAGGGTTCCTTCCTTAAGGAGAAGTTTCAGGAATATTCGCTCGCGTTCGGAGAGGGCGGGCGCCGGCATGACGGCGCCCGGGTAACCCGGATACGCCGCTGGTGCCGGTGCTGCTCCGTAGGTCGGATAGGCCGTTGGGGCGGCGCCGTAGGCTCCATAGCTCGGATATCCCTGGTAAGGGGCTCCGTAAGAGGGGGCCGGTACGGGAGCTGGGGGCGCGGGTACCGTGCTGTAGCCTTGCGGCGCGTAGGCGGGTGGGTAGGGAGCCGCTCCTGGCGCGCTGGATGAGCCCACGGAGGAATAGATGCCGGCTGGGTTGGAGGGGTAGGGTTCGGCGCCAGCTGTGAGGGGCGCTCCGTAGGGTTGATGGACCGCGGCGGTTTCCGAAGCGTAGGACGAGCTCGGGGCGTACTCTCCCTTGCTGCCCAGCACGTCGGTTTCGTCCCAGTCGTCCAGGGGATCGTCTTCTTCACGCACCAAACTGACGGTGACGACGGCGCCGGTTCCCAGATTGTCCTCGATGGTAATGGTGCCATGGGACGATTCGAGGTACTCCCGCACAATGGGGAGGCCCGACCCGACGCCCCGAATATAGTTTTTCATCGGCTCGACGGCAGAAGAAAACCCTGGCATTTGGGCCTTTTCTTTCGAGGGGATGCCGGGGCCATGATCGGCGAAGCGGATGGTGTTCCCTTTGTCGAGAATGGAGACCACTACCTCTTTGAAGCGCGCGTGGATGAAATTTTCGGAAACCTCCCGAATGACGGTGTAAGGGATGATCCCCCCTGCACCGTGGGACTGTTCGTAAACCGTGGAGGCGAGCGCCTCGATATAAGCCGCCGTGTCAGCGGGCTTTATCTCCACAACCCGTGGTGCGCTGCGCAGGTCATCGTAGAGAGCGATACGCCCCACGGTGTCGACGAAGGAATAGTCGAAGGAAGCCCCCTGGGGAGCTTCGTCGTGAAGAGAAGTATGTTGTTCCATGGTTTCCAAGATCATTCCGTTTTGTTCGTCGTTCAATTCGTTGTTTCAAGAATTTTTCAGGATATTGTAACGTGTTTCATCATTTTACAAGGTATCTACCTGCGCATTTCATAACCGGTGGTGAGTAATTCACTATTTGTTCAGTAAAAGTGGAAAACTGAAATTGAACTACCTGCGATTTTCCGAAGAATTCCGACTTATCAACTAAATATTCAGTAAAAGTGGAAAACTCGGAATTCGAGAATTCCTAACGGCTGTCATTCAAAGAGGAAAAAGTGAAAAACTTTGCCCAAAAACCTTGACAGAGGCTCTCGATAACCCTTCTCAGCCACTTCCTATCCCTTTGAGAAGAAAAATCCTGTCAACTACGATCTTGTTCGAACATAGGTGCGTTTAAAGAGAATTACCCTGACATAATTTACAAAATCCCAGCTCAGAGCAATGTTTTTGAAAGGAAAAATCGATGGTGAATTGTTGGCTAAAACTGTCAACCATCTTTACCTTCGATATCCACCCAGTGAAAAGGATGGTTATCCACTGCTTGCGCTGGGAAAAGAGGAAGTTATCCACTTTTTCCACCAACGGAGCAAGAAAAGGGTGTAAAACTAATCAACCATTAGACAGACAACTCTGCTCGGCCTCTCTGTTTCCCTGTTTTCCGGCGTTATAATACCCGCACGATATCTTCTGTTTCAGCTCAGGCCATTACGAAGAGAGGCATCCCTTGAAATTCAGTATCAATCGCACCGAGCTCGCCAACGCCCTGTCCATTGTCCTCAAAGGGGTTTCCACTCGATCGACGCTCCCTGTCTTGTCCGGTATCCTCATCGAGGCCGCCGGCGACAAAATTATCCTCCAAGCCACCGACTTGGAGCTCTCCATTCAATACTCCGTGGCCGCGCTCGTTGAGGAGGAAGGCCGCACGGTGGTACCCGGTAAGCTGTTCTCGGAGGTTGTGAAGAACCTTCCCGATGCTGCGGTCCATGTCGAGGCCACTGACGAGCAGGCTTTCGTCACCTGCGACACGTCTTCGTTCTCTATCCGTGCTTTGAACGCTGAGGATTTCCCCGGTTTTCCCCGCGTGGACGTTCATCAGAAGATAGAAATTCCCTTCCATCAGTTTTCCACTATGGTCAAGCGTGTTTCTCGCGTCGTATCCAAGGATGAGTCCCGCGCTATTCTCACGGGCGTCCTCATCACCCTGGAGGCCGGCGTGCTGCGCATGGTGGCCACCGACTCCTATCGCCTCGCCATCACCGACGCCCCTCTGCCGAACTCCTCGGCCGATGAGTTCCATGCGGTCATCTCGGGTAGCTTCCTGTCGGAAATCGCGTCACTGCCGAAAACGGAGTCGCCGGTGTCTCTGGCCCTGGCCGACAATCAGATCGTCGTGACCTGCGAGGACACGGTGTTTATCAACCGCCGCATTGAAGGCAACTTCCCCAATTACAAGCAGCTGCTCCCCGACGGCTACGCCACTCGCGCTACCATCGAGGTGGATAAGCTCGTGGCCAGTGTTCGCCGCGCCTCTCTGCTTGGCTCTACTTCCTCGCCCGTGCGCTTCGATTTGAACAACGCCTCCCAAACGGTGCAGATTTCCGCAGCATCCCAGGATGTGGGCAGCGCGCAGGAAATCATCTCCTGCGCTATCGAGGGCGAAGATGTGGAAATCGCTTTCAACTATGCCTATGTGCTGGATGGTCTCGGGTCTATTGCCACCGACGAGGTGTACCTGGAAGTGCAATCGGCTTTAAAGCCGGGCATCTTCCGCGCGCTCGAGCCGGAAAACTTCCTCTACCTCGTCATGCCCGTGCGCATCTCCTAAATGACCCTGCGTATCGAAAGCCTCTCTTTGCGGAATTTCCGCAACTACGAGGATGCGGCTCTAAGCGAGCTTGGGGATATCACCGTACTTGTGGGGGAGAACGCTGTCGGCAAAACGAACCTCATCGAGGCCATCCAGCTGCTTACGGCGCTCACGTCGTTCCGACATGGTACGGCCGATCAGCTGATTCGCCACGGTGAGGAGCATAGTCGCGTATCCATGCAGGCAACTGACGGCAATCGGCGTCTTGATATCGATCTCACGTTTGATGGTCGTACGCGCAAGTATCGGCTCAACGGGAAGGCGAAACGGCCGATCGATTTGAAGGGACTCATTCCGTCGGTCGTTTTTACGCCTGACGACCTCGACTTGGTAAAAGGGCCGAACAGCGGGCGGCGGTCCTCGTTGGACACGTTGGGCGCTCAGGTGAATAAAAGCTACTACACGGTACGGCGTGATTACGAGAAGGTGATTCGTCACAAGAATCGCCTTCTCAAAGAAGAGGCCGATGACGCTCTTGTGGAGGCCATCAATGAGATGGTTGTCACCGTGGGGGCTCAGCTCACGATCTACCGCATCGCGTTGTTCGAGCGGTTGCTCCCTCATCTGATTGCAAAGTACCAGGAGATTTCTCAAGGACGCGATTGCTTGAACGCGGTCTATGTTCCTTCGTGGGGAAAAGGAACGCTGGGGGAAACGGTTGAATCCCTTACCCGCGACGAAGCCCGCGAGGCGTTGGCCCGCGCGCTTCATGAGCGCGCGGAGGAAGAGCGACGCCGCGGCCGGGCAGTGGTGGGGCCCCATAGCGATGAAATCGTATTCACCCTCGATGGGGAAAACGCCTCAATTTACGGAAGCCAGGGGCAGCAGCGCTCCATTGTGCTCTCGTATAAGTTGGCTGAAGCTGCCGTCATCGAGGAGCTCATCGACCAGAAGCCGGTGCTCCTTCTTGATGATGTGATGAGCGAGCTGGACGGCCGACGGCGCGATGCGCTGGTAACCGCTATGGAAGGTGGTAGCCAGACCTTTATCACCACAGCGAACATCGATTACTTTAATGAGGCCATGTTGAACAAGAGCAATGTTATCCACTTGCCGTTGGTGTGACACGCCAAAACCGTAGGATCGTCCCATTCGAGTCCCCAAAGTATTAACTCAGTGCATTTCTCGCTTGATTTAAGCCCTGTTTTCCATAATTCATGGCAAAGTCTTCACCGAACCGCAACATAGGCCCTCAAACAGCCTCATAACAGCCCCGTTCCGCGACTTTCAGTCGAAATACGATTTCACCATGCTATAATTGACGCTCATTCGGCGCCCTCATCTGGGCGCGTTCTTTTGTTCCGAGAGCGAAGGAGTGTCAGTGGCAAACAAACCAGATCACTACGACGGTTCTGACATTCAAGTTCTAGAAGGACTTGAAGCTGTTCGCAAACGCCCAGGCATGTATATCGGCTCCACCGGCCCCCGCGGTCTGCACCACCTGGTCTATGAGGTGGTTGACAACGCTGTGGACGAGGCCCTGGCCGGGTACTGTGATACCATCAAGGTGACCATCCACCCCGACAATTCCATCTCCTGTGAGGACAACGGCCGCGGCATTCCCGTGGACAAGCACCCCAAGGAGAAGATTCCCACGGTCGAGGTCGTACTCACCATTCTGCATGCCGGCGGCAAATTTGGTGGCGAGGGCTATAAGGTCTCTGGCGGTCTGCACGGCGTGGGCGTTTCCGTTGTGAACGCCCTTTCCACAAAGGTGGAAGTGCAGGTGCGCCGCGATGGCGTAGAATACGAGATCGATTTCGACCACGGCAAGACCAAGACTAAGCTGCATGAGATCGGCAAAGCCAAGCACACGGGCACCACGGTCACCTTCTGGCCCGACCCCGACATCTTCACCGAGACCACGGTGTACGACTACGACACCCTGGCCGCCCGTTTCCGCGAGATGGCCTTCCTGAACCGCGGCTTGAAAATTATCCTCACCGACGAGCGCATCACCGACGCCGACGGCAATCCGCGCGTCGAGGTCTTCCAGGCCATGGGCGGCATCGTCGACTTCGTGAAGTTCTTGAATGACGGCAAAGAGACCCTGAACAAGCCCATCTACTTCGAGGCCGAAAACGCCGACGGCACCGTGGAAGTGGCCCTGCAGTGGTCTAGCTCCTATTCCACGAACTCCGTCATGGCCTTCGCCAACAACATCAACACCCATGAAGGTGGCACGCACATGGACGGCTTCAAGCAGGCCATCACGCGTACCATCAACGATTACGCCCGCTCGAAGGGCCTTCTGAAGGAGAAGGATCCGAACCTCTCCGGCGAGGACGCCCGCGAGGGTCTGGCCGCCATCATCTCCGTGAAGCTGCACGATCCGCAGTTCGAGGGCCAGACGAAGACGAAGCTCGGCAACACGGAGATCCGCCCGCTGGTGCAGAACGCCGTGGCCCAGGGCCTCGGCGAGTACCTGGAGGAAAACCCCACGCCGGCCAAGCGCATCATTGGCAAGGCCACCCAGGCCCTGAAGGCCCGCGAGGCCGCCCGCAAGGCCCGCGAGATGACCCGCCGCAAGAACGTGCTCGATTCGTTCAGCATGCCCGGCAAGCTGGCCGACTGCGCCAGCAAGGACGCCTCGCAGTCCGAAATCTTCATTGTAGAGGGCGATTCCGCAGGTGGTTCGGCCAAGCAGGCCCGCGACCGCAAGTTCCAAGCCATTCTGCCCCTGCGCGGCAAGATTTTGAACGTGGAGCGCGCCGGCCTCCATCGTTCGCTGTCTTCCGACACCATCAGCTCGCTCATTACGGCCATCGGCACCAACATCGGCGAGGACTTCGACGCCGAGAAGGCCCGCTACCATCGCATCATCATCATGACCGATGCCGACGTCGATGGAGCGCACATCCGCTGCCTGTTGCTGACGTTCTTCTACCGTTACATGCCCGAGCTCATCAACCTCGGCTACATCTACATCGCCCAGCCGCCCATCTTCGGTCTGAAAAAGAAGAATTCCCGCAGCCCGAAGGTCGAGCGCTACATTTACGACGAGAAGGCGCTGTCCGCCACCCTGGCCGAGTACGACGACCCCAGCAAGTTCGATGTTCAGCGCTACAAGGGCCTCGGAGAGATGGACCCCGAGCAGCTGTGGGAGACCACCATGGAGCCGGCAACCCGCACGCTTTTGCAGGTGAACATCGACGATGCCGTGGAGGCCGAGCGCGTGGTGAGCGAGCTTATGGGCGAGCAGGTGGAGCCTCGCAAGGAGTTCATCCAGAAACACGCCCGCGACGTCCGCTTCCTGGATATTTAGGAGAGCTAAATGGCTGATAACTTTGACGAATTCGACGACGACCGCGACGAGGTAGAGGCCGCCGAGGAGGACGCCCTGTACCTGGCCGAGGAAGTGAACACCGATGACGAGGGCGACGACGACGCGGAACTCGCCAGCGCCAGCTCCACCCTCGATGAAGAAGAAGACGTGGAAGACGCCGACGAGGACGGCAACGAGCCCGGCTTCATCTCCGAGGAGGAGCGCGCCCGCTCGCTGATGGTCGACATGCCAAACCCCCACGGCTCCATCATCGAGGGAGCCAACGGCGGCGAGGGCACCATCGTGCGCGCGGCATTTCTCGGCAAGGAGATGCAGACCTCCTTCCTCGAGTATTCCATGTCCGTTATCGTCTCCCGCGCCCTACCCGACGTGCGCGACGGTCTGAAGCCGGTGCACCGCCGCATCCTGTACGCCATGAACGAGTCCGGCTACACGCCGAACAAGCCGCACATGAAGTCGGCCCGTACCGTCGGCGACGTGATCGGCAAGTACCATCCCCATGGCGACTCCGCCGTGTACGACACCATGGTGCGCCTGGCCCAGCCCTTCAGCCTGCGCCTGCCTCTCATCGACGGCCACGGCAACTTCGGCTCCATCGACGGCGACTCCGCCGCTGCCATGCGTTACACCGAGGCGCGCCTCGACAAGCCGGCTATGGAACTTCTGCGTGATCTGGACAAGGAGACGGTCGACTTCCAGCCCAACTACGACGAGTCGCTGCAGGAGCCTACGGTGCTGCCGTCGCGCTTCCCGAACCTGCTGGTCAACGGTTCGAACGGCATCGCCGTCGGCATGGCCACCAACATCCCGCCCCACAACCTGGGCGAGGCCATCGACGCCACCTGCCTCATGATCGATAACCCGGATTGCACGACGGAGGACCTGCTCACCGCCATGCCCGGCCCCGACTTCCCCACGGGCGGCCTCATCATGGGCAAGAAGGGCATTCTGGACGCCTACGAGACCGGCCACGGCAACCTCACCATCCGCGCGAAATGCGAGATCGAGGAAAAGAAGAACGGCCGCGCTTCCATCGTGGTGAAGGAAATTCCCTACCAGGTGAACCGCAAGCGCCTGCTGGAGAAGCTCGGCGAGCTGGTGCGCGACAAGAAGCTGCCCGAAATCAGCAACATCCACGACGCCGCCGACCGCAAGGGCATCGACATCATCATCGATCTGAAGTCCAACGCCATCCCGCAGGTGGTGCTGAACAAGCTGTTCAAGCACACCCAGCTGCAGGTGGGCTTCGGCTGCAATATGCTGGCCCTGGTGAACGGCACCCCGCGCGTGCTCTCGCTGAAGGAAATTCTCTTCTACTATATCGAGCACCAGAAAGACGTCGTCACCCGTCGCACCCGCTACGAGCTGGCCAAGGCCGAGGAGCGCGAGCACATCCTCGAGGGCTACATCATCGCGCTCGATAACATCGACGAGGTCATCCACATCATCCGCTCCTCCGAGACGGACAAGGAAGCCGCCGCGCGCCTCACCGAGCGCTTCGGCCTTTCCGAGAAGCAGACCAACGCCATCCTGGAAATGCGCCTGCGCCGTCTGACCGGCCTGGAGCGCACCAAGATCGAGGAAGAGTTGGCCGAGCTGCGCGAGAAGATCGCCTACTACAAGCAGATCCTTGCCGACGAGAACCTGTTGAAGCAGGTCATCAAGGAAGAGCTGCAAGAGATCAAGAAGAAGTACAACACCCCGCGCCGTACCCGCCTGACCGGCGAGGCCAAGGATATCGAGGTGGAGGACCTCATCGCCGAAGAGAACATGGTCGTCACCATGACCAAGGCCGGCTACATCAAGCGCCTGCCCGTGAGCACCTACCGCCAGCAGAAGCGCGGCGGCAAGGGCATGCAAGGCGTGAACTTGAAGGACGCCGACTTCGTGGAGCACCTGTTTGTGGCTTCCACGCACTCCTACATGCTGTTCTTCTCCACCAAGGGCAAGGTCTACCGCCTGAAGGTGTACGAGATCCCCGAGGCCGGCCGCCATGCCCGCGGCACGGCCATCGTGAACCTGCTGCCGCTGGAGAAGGGCGAGTCCATCTCGGCCGTCATCGCCACGAAGGACTTCCCGGCCGAGGAGTTCCTCATGTTCGCCACGGCTCAGGGTAACGTGAAGAAGACCTCCATGGATCAGTACGACCGCACGCGCCGCGACGGCCTCATCGCCATCAACCTGAAGGACGGCGACGAGCTCATCTCCGTGAAACGCGTGGCCAAGGGCGAGAAGGTCATCATGGTATCCAGCGCAGGCAAGGCTATTCTGTGGGATGAGTCGGAGGCCCGCGCCATGGGCCGCGGCACCATGGGCGTGCGCGGCATGAACGTGCCGGCCGACGCTCACGTGCTCGGCATGGAAATCGCCAAGCCCGGCACTGACCTGTTCGTCATCACCGAAAAGGGCTACGGCAAGCGCACGAAGATAGAGGAATACCCCGAGCATCATCGCGGCGGCCAGGGCGTCTACACCATTACGATGACCCACAAGAAGGGCCTGCTGTCGGTCATGAAGATCGTCGGCCCCGATGACGAGATCATGATTGTCTCCGAGGACGGCGTCATTGTGCGCACCCCGGTGAAGGGCATCTCCGAGCTCGGCCGTTCCACCCAGGGCGTGAAGGTGATGAACGTCGCCGACAAGGACAAGGTGTGCGCGGTGGCCATCGCCTCCACCGGCAAGAAGAAGGCCAAGAAGGCGGCACCCGCCGACGAGAACCAGATGGGCCTGCTCGAGGAGGAGAGCGAGGAAGGCACTCTCGCCATCGACGACCTCGACGACGATCTGGGCGACGAGGGAGAAGAGACGGAAGAGTAGCAAAACGTTAGAAAACGTGCTATAGTAGAAACACCAGCAAAGCCCGTCGTTTGGTTAACGGTTGAGCGGGCGGAGCGGGTTAACAACTTGAGGGACTAGTTGCTGCTAGTCCCTCTTGTCTATCCTCTCCATCCGTTGGTGCTTATACTCCCGCCACAGTGATAGCAAAGCTGTCACCACGTTGGCCATGGCGGCCAAAGCAATCAGGAATTCATTCATAGGCGAAACCTCCTTTGTAGTAGGCCCCGCCCGCACACGGACTTTGCTGGTTCAGTTATATTATCACAGATGAAAGAAAACTAAAGCTGTTCGATATCTCCGAAATCCTCGGGGGATATATGGTCGAGGAATGTCTTGAACGCTGCCAGTTCCTCTTCCGTCTGCTTCTCACCCTTGAAGAGAAACGGGAACGAAGAAGCGTCAAGTACCGTCTCTTCAATATAGAGCGGCGCATCTTGCCGAAGCGCCAGGGCAATGGCGTCGCTCGGCCGGGCGTCTAAGGTGATGAGTCGTCCTCCCTGGGAAAGAACCAGGTGCGCGAAGAACATCTGCCCCTTTGATCCGTAAATCACCATGGAATCGACGCACGCATCCAAATTGGTGAGCGCATCTAGCATGAGGTCATGGGTCATGGGCCGCGCGAACTTCACATGCTCCAGTGCCATCCCGATTTGTGCCGCCTCGGTGGGGCCAATCCAAATGGGCACAATGCGCGCCTTCCCCGCTGGCGTCTCCTCTACGGGTTGCAGCACCAGCACGGACGGCTGGTTCTGCCCCGCCACCACCAATGTCAACACTTTCAACGGAACCATGCTTTGTCCTTTACTCTAGTTCGATGAGAACATGATTGCAGATTGAGCTTTCTATGTTTGATGTCTATTGTCTCATTATTGAACCAAGCTTATTTAAACTTTTGGAATGTTTAACCGCTTAAGCCCATCTTCCGGTGACAAAAACATTGAGTCCAGGACGCGAAAAGCGACTTATACAGGCATTTCCGAAATAAAACAAGGAGCAGGTTTGCCTGTATAAGTCAAAATTCTTGCATCCTGGAGTTTCGAATGTCTGTATAAGTCGCTTTTCGCACATCGAAAGGGAGGATACTGTCACGGAAGGTGAAATAATTCATATTCTGATTAAAAGGATACTACTCGTGCCGTTCGCGGCGTGTCGTGTACGTTTTGGAAATCGGAAAAATTTTCCTTGACCTCACCTATGAAACAGGCTTAAGATAGTCAAGCACTTTTTCAAGGGCCCGTAGCTCAGTTGGTTAGAGCGCACGCCTGATAAGCGTGAGGTCGCTGGTTCAAATCCATTCGGGCCCACCATTACTTTGCGATAAACGCTCCACCGTGAGCCGAGTTAGCCGGTGGAGCGTTTATTATATTTCGGGCCAGAATCGGCCGATTTTTTAAACTGTCGAAATCCCGAATAAGCAAAGCGATGGTCATGGGTGCATGCCATGGGGCGTTAGCTCAGCTGGGAGAGCGCGGGCTTTGCAAGCCTGAGGTCAGGGGTTCGATCCCCCTACGCTCCACCATGAATTACCAGGTCAGCCGCTTAGAAATGCCGCTGACCTTTTCTTTTTACCTGGCAACGCAGAGAAATAGCGCCGATTGTGGAAAAAGACGCATAGGGCTTTCCTCGTGTCACAAATAGCATTCCTAATAGTCTAGGCATCGCGTTGACATTCTGTTATAAAGACTAGTAAGGTCAACAAATCCAACATTTGGAAACTCACGCCGGATTACGGCATGGGCGAATAGAATTTCAAGGGAGAGCAGCAATGCGCAACGTCAATCGGAAAGAGAAGAAGTTTCTTCTCGATTTGGCGTCCGCGCAGACATTGCAAAGTCAGCTGGAGGCGGTGCTGCAAGGAGATGTGCATAACGGAGCCCAGGGCTATCCCGTGCGCTCGCTGTACTTCGATACTCCTCATGACCGAGATTATGCCGAAAAACTCTTCGGCCTCGACCCCCGCCGCAAAGTTCGCCTGCGCACCTATTCTCCCGACGCCGATTTCGCTCTGTTGGAATTGAAGCAGAAGCAGGGAGAGGTGCAGCAGAAGCGCTCGCTGTTCGTCAGCCGTCACGAAGCGCGCCGTCTCATGGAAGGATCCTACGGATTTTTGGCCGAGCGATCTGAACCTTTCGCGGCGGAAATGCACGGCCTTATGGCCATCAACGGCTACCGGCCCAAAACCATTGTGGAATACGACCGTACGGCGTTTATCGCCAAGGAGAACAAAATCCGTATCACGTTTGATCGCAATATCCGCGCTACAGAAACCTGCCTCGACCTTTTTAGCGAGAAGCTCAGCCTCAGCCCGGTATTCGACTCCTTCAACGTGATTCTCGAAGTGAAGTTCGACGGCTTTTTGCTCAGCTACATCCGCACGCTGCTCAACGGCGCCGACAAAAGCGAACTCTCTGTCAGCAAGTACTGCTTGGCACGCAGCACAACTATGGCCTATCAGTTCTAAGGGAAGACAATCAGCATGAAAGAACAGATCTACCAGCTTTTCGAGACTTCGAATGTCGGCGTATCGGCCGAGGATATCTTGTTGCGCGTGGCCGTCTCCGTGGTGCTGGGCCTGGTGATCTTTCTTTCCTATTGGCTGTCCCATGCGGGCACGATTTACTCGCAGAAGTTTAACATCAACCTCATCACGCTCACGGTGCTCACGGCCACGGTGATGACTGTTATCGGCAACAACATCGCACTGTCCCTCGGCATGGTGGGCGCACTCTCCATTGTCCGCTTCCGCACCGCCATCAAGGATGCACGAGATACCACCTACATCTTCTGGGCGATCATCTGCGGCATTTGCTGCGGCGTAGGCCAGTTCATGGCCGCTGGCATCGGCAGCGCTGCGGTGTTTGTCGTGCTGCTCATTCTCGGTCGCGTGCGCAACGATGTGCGCACTTTGCTGGTCATCCGCGCATCGCGCGCCCAGGAGCTCGCCATCGAAGGACTCGTGTTCGAGTACTTCCGTGGCCGCGCGGTGGAGAGAGTGAAGAACACCACTGACGAGTCCATCGAGCTGATGTACGAGCTGTCTCGCGGCGTGCTGCTGAAGAGCCAGCGCCGTGCCGACAACCCCATCACCACTGACCTTTACGCGTTGGGCGGCATTGAATATGTGAACATCGTCGCCCAGAACGACGAGATCGGCAGCTAGGGTTCGCGGCAATGAAGTACCGTGTGGCATCATTGGCGACGATGGCGCTCGTGCTCGTGGTGTGCGCGGGCGCGACCGTGCTCGCCGACAAGCCCCCCGAGAAGCTGACACGCTACCATCAGCACGAGCAGGCCCAAGCTCTGGCTGATTTGCCGGAGGCTGACCAACGCGCGGCCAGCCAGTTGGAAACCGACCCGCGCGAATTCGCTAGCCACCTGCCCGTGATCTCCATCGACACCGGCGGTCAGCCCATCCCAGGCGATGCGGTGCTGGACGATGCGGGCGTCGAGGCCCACGATGAGCAGGGCATCGCAGAAACAACGCTCAGCGCCGCTGGAGAGGAGTCCATTTCCGTCCGCTTTCAATTGCGAGCCGCTTCCAACGAGCAGCCTCGTGCCGTCCGGCTCAGCGACGAGTCGGCCGTTGAAGCTCGGGCGGAGATGCATATCCGCGGCCATTCCTCCCGCGTTTTCGACAAGAAAAGCTACCAGCTGCGGTTCACGGAAGACGACCGTCTCACACCGGCGCCAGAGGATCTTCTCGACATGGGCGCAGGCTCGAACTGGGTGCTCAACGGCCCTTTCCTCGACAAAACGCTGTTGCGCAACTATGTCGCCTTCAATCTTTTCGGCGAAATCTTGCCCTTCACCCCCGAAGTGCGTCTGTGCGAACTGTTTGTCGACGGTGACTATCAGGGCGTCTATCTGCTGATGGAAAGCATCCGCCGCGACCCCGAGCGGGTCGATATCCGCAAGACTGACCCCTCCTCGCCAGCCACCAGCTTCATCGTCAAGCGCGACTGGATCTCTAAGGACTCGGGTATCGCCTTCGACTTCCTCACGGCAATAAAGGAGACCTCCTCTCCCCTCGACATCGTCTATCCCTCGGAGGACGTGCTCACCCCGGATCAGCGTCAGTGGATCTGCGACGAGTTCAATCGCTTCGAAAAGGCGCTGTACTCCTTCGATTACGACACCGACCCGTACAGCTACAAAAGCACCATCGACGTCGACACGTTCGTCGACTATTTCATTGTCAACGAGCTGGCTCTCAACAGCGATGCCGGCCTGTTCTCCGCGTACTTCTACCAGGATTTCGGTGGCAAGCTCTGCATTGGGCCGCTGTGGGATTTCAACAACGCCTTCAACAACTATATGGAACGCGATCTGTCAGATAACGGCTTCATCATGATCGACCGCCCGCTGTTCTTCATGCTGACCAAAGACGAGCAGTTCACCGACCAAGTGATCGAGCGTTATCGGCAGCTGCGGGAAACAATTCTGTCGGACGAGCGTTTGGAAAGTTACCTCCGCGGCGCGGCGGACTACTTGGGCCCCGCACGCGAGCGCAACGACCAGCGGTGGGGCTACTCCTACGATCCCGCGAACGTAGAGGCCAACATGAAACTCGTCCCCGACGAGCGCAATCCGCGTTCCTACGAGGAAGCGCTCGCCCAGATGAAGGACAGCCTGCTGGGCCGCGCGGCCTGGCTTGATCGCAACATCGAGAATATCCGGCAATACTCTCACGAGTCGGCCGTTAAGCGCTACAACCATTAGAAGGGAGGAACCGTGAAGCGATACATCATAGCGTGCTGCTGTTTGCTGGCCCTTGGTATCGGACTTGCCTATGCGTATCTGTTCCACGGGTTCTACCTTCCGTGGCCCCAGAACGCGAACCGGCCCATTGAAGTGGTGGCCCACCAGGAGGGGAAGAACCTTTATCTGATGGAGGACCCCGCCCAACCTTCGTCGCCTTACGAAATCCGCGGTGTCGACATGGGCTCGGGCATTCCTGGTCACTTCGCCACCGATTACGCCATCGATAAGGAAACCTACCTGCGCTGGTTCAGCCAAATCAAGGCTATGGGCGCCAACACCATCCGCGTGTACACGCTTCTGGGATCCGATTTCTACGAGGCGTTCTACGAGTTCAACGAGGGCAACGACGATCCTCTATACCTGCTGCATGGCGTGTGGGTTGACGACTACATCCAGAATTCCCACCGCGACGCCTTCGACGACGATTACCTGGAGAAGTTCAAAGCCGATGCTCGCACGGTGGTCGATGTCATCCACGGCCAGCGCTTCGTGGAGTTGGGCCGCGTCTCCGGCACGGGCTTCTATACCAAGGACATATCGCCCTGGGTTACGGGCTACCTTTTGGGTGTGGAATGGGAGGCGGTCACCGTCGCCTACACCGACATGATGCAGGAGGATCGCGCCTCCTTCAAAGGCGACTACCTTGCCACAACTGCCGACGCCACGCCTTTCGAGGCCATGCTCGCCCAGGTGGGCAACGAGGTGCTCCGCTACGAGACCGATCGCTAGGCCGCGCAGCGCCTCGTGGCATTCAGCAACTGGCCCACCACTGACCCTTTCGACTATCCCGAGGCGCTGCAGGCCTTCTTCACCAAGTACGCGAGCATCGACGTCGAGCATATTCAGGCTACGAACAAGGTGCTCTCAGGCATGTTCGCGTCGTATCATATTTACCCGTACTATCCCGATTATCTACGCCATTTGCCCGAGTATTACGAGCAGCGCGACCCCCAGGGCAATGTCAACACCTATTACACGTATCTGAAGCTCATTGAGGAGCATCACAGCCTGCCTGTCGTTATTGCCGAGTTCGGCGTGCCCAGCGGTCGTGGCATGGCGCAGTGGGACGCGAACACCCATCGCAACCAGGGCTTTATAGACGAGGCCGCCCAAGGGCGCGCCATCGTCCGATCCTGGCAGAATATCAAGGATGCAGGATGTGCAGGAGCCATCATCTTCAGCTGGCAGGACGAATGGTTCAAGCGCACATGGAATACCATGGCTAATGTGGATCTGCTGAAGACGCCCTACTGGAGCGACTACCAGACCAACGAGCAGTACTTCGGCTTGCTGTCCTTCGATCCCGGCGAAGAGCGTTGCGTCAGCTACGTGGACGGCGACCGGGAGGAATGGGATGCCGCCGATGTGGTTGGAAAGGCCGAGGGACGCGAACTGTCGGTGCAGTACGACGAGAAGTTCATCTATCTCATGGTGAGCGGCGCCGATGTGAGCGAGCGGGAGCGTCTGTTGCTGCCCATCGACACCACCCAGCTTTCCGGCTCGGCCCGCTGCGAGGAGCCGAGCGCCCAGTTCGCGCGCCAGGCCGACTTTCTCATCGATATCAACGGCCGCGATGACAGCCGTGTTCTGGTGCAGGAACGCTACGAGGTGCTACGGGCCACTTCGCTGAATGCCATTACAGGCGAGGATCCCTATGTGGAAGTGCCCGCCAAGGACTCGCCCAAGTTCGTTCCCATCGAGTTGCTTCTGCAGACGCTGCGTGATTACGGTCAGCTGGAGGCAGCTATCGGAGGCACTCAGGATGCGTCTGCGAACGGGGGTGTCGCAGCCGATCAGAACTTCCGTTACCAAACCTACGAGACGGGGAAACTCACCTACGGCGACGCCAACCCCAGCCACGGTGAATACAACTCCCTGGCCGACTTCTGCTACGGCGATGGTTTCGTGGAAATCAAGATCCCCTGGCAGCTGCTGAATTTCTCGAATCCGGCCGAGATGCAGATTCACGCCGACTACTACGAGCATTACGGTGTTGAGAACCAGACAATAGACACCATGGGCATCGGCGTGGGCACGGGCAAGGAGACCATCGCCCTGTTCGATGTGCCCCTGCGCAGCTGGGGCCCGCAAGTGACGTATCATGAGCGGCTCAAGCCCAGCTATTACCTTGTGCAGCAGATGTGGGCCCAGGGCAAAGACCCACAGGGGCTGTGGGATACGGACGAGGAGTCGGAAAGGACTGCCGCCGAGGTTGAGGCCGCTGCCGAGCCCGCTGCTGCTGCGGCTCCCTCTGCTGGGGCTGCCCCTGATGCTGATCCTGTCGAAGCGGAGAGGGAGTAGCCGATGCAAATAGAATGGCTCATCTTCTTTTACATCGGCGTGTCGGTGGCCATGGCCTTCTTCGATCTCGGCTTTGCCGCCTTCGAGCATACCCGCGACAACAACTTCAAGAAGAAAACCCAGCGCATGGCCCTGGCTCTCAGCGAGGAAATCGTCCTGAACGCCGACTTCCCCACCGAGCGCCACAAGCGCAAGTTGGAGAAGAGCATGCGTCGCTTGCCTGGTTTGGAATCCTTCGACCTCACCTTGGGCCATATGAGCGCCCTCAATGACGAGCACGCCACCGCCTACCTTCTCGGCATCTCTGACATTTTCGATCGTCTCGCCCGGTACTACCAACAGAAGAAGCCGCTGAACCAGGCCTATTATGCCTACATCGTGAAACGCTGGTACCGCACGCGTCCCGCGTCGCAAACCATTGTGAGCGCGCTCATCCACTTCGCCGAGGAGGGTTCCATCTTCCTGCGCCAGAACGCCTTCGAAGCGCTCGCGCAGCTGGAGGACGTGGAAGTGATGATTCGCGCGATAAAGGTGCTGGACGGCGCCGACGACTTTCACCATCCGAAGCTTATCACCGAGACCATCCTCTGCTTCTCGGGCGACAAGGACATGCTGGCCGACGCGCTTGCCTGCGAGCTGGATCGCTTGTCGCCGGCAGCCCAGGGCGCCGTCATCAACTTCCTGCGCATGCGTCATCGGGGAGACAAGCAACGCATTCTGGCCATGATGGAAGACGAGCGAACCAACCACGAGGTGCGTATCGCCTGTATGCGCTACTTCATGACCAACCCGTGGGATGCCGTCGCCGCGCCTCTGCGCGCCTTCGCTGTCCAGGAGAACGCTGGCGAATGGGAGTGCATCTCGGTGGCCACGGCCTCCCTTGTGTCCTACCCCGACGACGAGACCAAGGCGCTGCTGAAGCGGCTGCTTTCCAGCCCTTTGTGGTACGTCCGGTTTAACGCGGCAAAGAGCCTGTACGATATGGGTGCGGTGCCCGAGGCGGAGCTGGCCGACGTGATGGAAGGCGACGATCGCTATGCGCGCGAGATGATTGCCTACCGCTGGGAACTGGAGGGGATGAACCCATGACCACGATTACCGGGGCCGCGGTGATACAGACGTTCCTGAGCGTCGTCGGCGTTTTCTTCATCTTGTACCTCATCGGGTACTCCACCTTCCTGTTCCTGTCGGTGACGGTGGGCTCGTCGTTTCTCTACCGACGCAAGCGCGAGACCCATTACAAGAACCAAATCATGGCCGACTGCTACGTGCCCGTCTCCGTCATCGTGCCCGCCTACAACGAGAGCGTCACGGTGGTCAGCTCGGTATCGTCTCTGCTCAAGCTCGACTACAGCCTCTATGAAATCATTGTGGTGGACGATGGCTCGACCGATGACACGGCTCAACAGGTCATCGACGCCTTCGATCTGCATGAGATAGAGCGCCCCATCCGTCTGCAGGTGCCTTGCAACCCCGTGAAAAGCGTGTGGTACGGCATGGCGGGTTCGGTGCCCATCACGCTGGTGCGTAAAGAGAACGGCGGCAAGGCCGACGCCTTGAACATGGGCATCAACCTCTCCCAGTACCCCTACTTTGTTGGCATCGACGCCGATTCTGTACTGCAGTACGACTCGCTGCACGAAATAATCGCCCCGGTCATCGAATATGAGAACGTGGTGGCCGTCGGTGGCTTGGTGCGTCTTTCCAACGGCGTGGAGCTGAAGGACGGTCGGCTTACGAGCTACTCGCTGCCCAAGCAGACCATTCCCGCCATGCAGGTGCTGGAATACGACCGCTCGTTCCTCTCGGCGCGCATCCTGTTCGACCAGTTCAACGGCAACCTCATCATCTCCGGCGCCTTTGGCCTATTCCGCAAGGATGTGGTCGTCGCCTGCGGAGGGTACGACCGCGATACTGTGGGCGAAGATATGGAACTGGTCACGAAGTTGCACGTCTTCTGTCGCACGAGCGGCCGCGACTACCTCATCAAGTACGCTCCCGAGGCCATTTGCTGGAGTCAAGCCCCGGCGAGTCTGCACGACCTCATCAACCAGCGCAAGCGCTGGCACCGCGGCCTGTTCGAATGCATGACCAAGCACTGGCGCGTGTTCGCCAACTTGCGCTACGGCCTGGTGGGCGCACTTTCCTACTCGTATTTTCTCGTGTACGAGCTGCTGTCCCCCATCATCGAGTTGTTCGGCATCCTCACGATGATTTTGGCCGTGGCATTCAACTTCGTGAACGTGCCCTACATGATTCTGTTCTTCCTCATATATGCGGTCTACGGCGCCATCATGTCGCTGACAGCGTTTTTCTCCCGCGTGCAGACTCGCGACTTGCATCTGTCGAAACTCGATGTGGTGCGCGCGCTGTGCCTGTCGCTGTTCGAGGTGACTATCCTGCGCTTCATCATGGCCGTCACGCGCATGCTGGCCTTGGTGGGCTACCGTAAGAAAGATCGCCGCTGGGACAAAATCACCCGCACCCAGATTAAGGCGGAGTGAGAGGACGATTTCCAAACCCGATGGGTTGCTGCTCTTTCAACGAGAATGCCCTTCGCCCGGCCTTGCAGTTTTGCCCCGCAAAAGAAGCGCGGGCTTGCAGTTCTGCCCTGGCAGAAGCGCGGCGCCCCGGGGTACCAAACCCCGCAAGCTTGCTGAGAATAGGCGCCGCATTCCGCAAAACTCTCCTACGGGTGGTATGAGAAGCGGAAATACCCTCTCAAAAGACTACCAAAAGACTGTCAACATCTTTCCAAATAGGCTCGCACGCTCCCTCTAAGCGTATGCTATAGCTGATAAAAAAGCTTATCTATGCAAGAAGGTAATTAAAAACCAATTAACAGCTAGACAACAGGGAATTATCAGCCGTAAAATGAGCGTTTGGGTATAGATTCACGTTACAGCTGCGCTGATGAGAGAGGAAAAGGCAAGGAGAGAGAAGCCTTGCCACATAAGAGGGCGGTGAAGCATGAAAGTGATGACTCGGATGAGCGACTATGGATTCTCGGCAGCAAAAAAGGCGATTGCCTCGATAGTTGCCGTGGCGCTTGTTGCTTCGTTCAGCAACTTCGCTGCAGGTGGCGTGCGTCAGGCGGAAGCTGTCGACGACACAACAGTCGAGGTGCAGTTCCAGCTCGATGACGGCCTGACCGTTAAGACGGATGCAGAGCCCAGCGAAGGTTCCGGAACATATACTGTTCCCGCTTCGAAAGATTTCACGTTCGCCATTGAAGGCCAAGGGCAGAACTCTCTCCAAGTGTCTTACTTCCAGCGCTTCGGTAGTGTCACTACCGAAGATTCGTCCTCTAAGGGCGAATCTAATAACCCCTCCAATGACGAATCTTCGGAACCTGCCGAAGGTGACGACTCACAGCAGGCAGGGGAGCGCCCGGCGACCGATCCTTCCGACCCAACTGCCAGCGAAGAGGGCTCAGAAAATGGGGCAACTGCCGACGAGGAAACTGCCGACGAGGCAACGGGCGAGAATTCGAATATTGCCCAGAATATCCAGATCATCGAGTCAATTCCCGAAACGGCCGCCGTGCTGCAGCAGCGCAATCAAGACGGAGAAGCGCCTGTTGCGGCTTCTGCCGAGCAAACAAGCCAGGCGGAAGTTGTCGAAGAGGCCGGCACTCCTTTAGCGGAAACCCCTCTCTCCGATACGGATGGCACGAGCGAAGACGAGAACATCGTCGAGGTCACCGTCTCTTCTAACGAGGGCGGCAACTACACTATTCCTCAATCCGCGCTGAGGGAAGCTGCCGCGCAAGAGGCCATCATTATCGTTAAGGTGGTGAAGGGCCCCGTTCCCATGGAGAGCTGGGCGCAAATCGCCGAAGCCCTATCGGCGCCAGAGCCCGCTGAGGCGACCGTGGTTATCTCGGGGGATTCGAACGAGCCCATTGTTGCCACTACGCCAGTAGTTGTGCGCGGCAATAAGACGCTGGATTTGAACGGTCGAAAGATCGAAACGAACCTTGCCGACAACCTCTTTAGCGTCGGCGAAAAAAATAGCCCTGCCACCTTCACCATTACCGATTTCACAACGAAAGATGCCGATCTTCGGAAGGCCTTGCCGAACGGGCCCTCTCTTCTCCCCAAACCCAACGAAGGTAATGCCGGGGATTTGAAAACCGGCTACCTCGGAATCTTTCGCGGGGCGGTAGGCAAGGAGGCTACTCTTAATGGCGATGTGCTCACTTACTACATCGCCGAATCCCACAGAAACGTGCAGCAAGTTGGGGCGACCAACGAATACCAGGTTGGCTATAGCATCGACATGAGCACCGTGGGCTCTATCACTTCGACAAATGACACTGCCGACAAAGCAAGCAGCGTGGTGTTCCTTGCGAATCCGGCCTCTACCTTGAACATTGAGGGTGGCCGGCTGTCGGCGACGGGTGGCGACGCCCACGCGGTGAACATGAACCAGGGCGGCACCTTGGAAATGACCGGTGGCTTCATTGTGGGCTCTACCACCATTGGTCATGGAGCCGCCATCAGCGCAAACAACCAGAACACGAATAATGCCGCTATCAACATCAACATCGGCGGCAACGCGGTCATCGCCGGAAACCATGCCGCGAAAAACGGCGGCGCGATGTGGGTTCGCAGCGATCAGGGCTCGCCTCAGGCGAATATTTCCATCGGCGGGGATGCCCTTATTGCAGGCAACAAAGCCGGGTCGGAACCAATCACATCTGTGGAAAAGGGCAAGTATGCTGATTCGTGCAATGGCGGCGGCATTTTCGCCGACAGAAATTGCGCTGTTACGGTTGGCGGGAAAGCTGTCATTGCCGGCAACACCGCCTATGCCGACGGCGGCGGCATTTACATCAAGGGCCGAACCGACGACGGCACGAAAAGCACGCTCGCCATTGAGGGGAATGCCTACATTACCAACAACCGTTCCGAGAACGATCGCAGCGCTGTGCATCCAACGAATCGCGCCGCAAAGAATCACCCCGCCTACAACAGTTCAGAATTTTGGAAAAACGCCGGCGGTGGCGGTGGCGGCGTCTTCACCCTCGATGAAACAACTATCAACGGCGGCAACATTACCGCGAACTTCGCCTCCGATGGCGGTGGCGGCATCTTTGCCGTGGGAGGCGTCCAGAATTACAAGTATCCCGTCTTGAAAATTGATAACTGCCTCATTTCCTCGAACTACGCCGGTACCAGCGAAGGCGGCGGCATTAACGCGGCAACGTTGAAGGAAAGCTACATCAAGCAGGGCTACATCACCAACAACATGTCCGCCACCTACTACGACTACGGTGGAGGCGGCCTGTTCCTCTCCTCGGCCGACCACGGCACAACGACCGGAATGACGGTGTACTATCCTCTCGTTACGAACAATACGGCCAAGGGTCTCGGTGGCGGCGTGGCGCTGTGCACCAACGGCATCGTGCTGTCGTCCGAGGCTGCCATCTACGACAACAAGGCGCTGGGAAAAAGCGCGACAGAAAATCCCAACGAATACGGTGATCAGTGGCTCCTCGAGCAGAACCTTCATGCCGGCGAGAAGCCTTTTAACGGTGATTCTTGCTACGGCTTGAAGGGCAAGATAGACCCGACGAAACTCGCCGCTGATTTCTTCTGCGCGAAAGAAAGCACGGTGTCCAGCCAGATGCTCGGTGGCGGCTACTACAACTGGGAAGGCTACACCGATGGTTATGCCGCAGTAGGGCAGCTCGATTTCAAACGAGTTGAATATGGCAAAGTGACAACAACGTTTAACGGCAAGTTGGCATCCAACGAAGCTGTCAAGATAGGCGGTAACATTCTGAAAAACGCCAGCGGTACATTCACCCTTCATGTACTAGACGAGTGCAAAAATTACATTCCTAGCTCAGCGAAATGGATTCTCAAGTACGAAGATGCTAAAGATCTTGGGTTAGGGGAATCACCGAATTATGGAACGAGTTCAGGCTCTTGTCTCGTCAAGGCAGTTTCAGAGGTATGGCCCTCCAGCCTCCCAGAGCAAACTGAGTTCAGCTTGACCGTCGATGCAAGCAATTCCTATGGCTATGCAGTGCCCGACACGGGGGCCACGCTAACGGACGTTTTCACGCGCACGGAGAAGGATAAACAATCTTACCCCATGCACAAGATAGTGAAAGACAGCCTGCCCACAGATAGCCCTATCATGGTTCACGGCGACCGCCTTACGTTCCTCACGGCGCATCCCAGCCCTGACGCAAAGCTCGCCGCGGAAGCTAAGGCCGTGCTGTTCTTCAACGGCAACTACTCCAACACCCACGGCGCCGGCATTGCCTGCAACGACAAGATCACCATCGGCACGAATCCCGAAGAGCCATGGACGCCGGTTCTGCCCGACACGAAGAAGGCGGCGCTTTCCATCACCAAGGAGATGTCGAACTTTCAAGAAGGCGCGGGCACGGTGACGGCAGTGTTCGAAGTGACGGGTTACACCGATGAAAGCGCCATGAACCACGAGCTTCCAAGCCAGATCATCTATCGGAACACGGTCGGGTTCGCGTTTGGAGCGGACGGTATGGACACAAAGACCCTAACCGATCTTCCCGAGGGTTATTACATAGTGAAAGAACTCTACTATTCCGGTGATAACTTCGACGCGTCGCAATCGAATTGCTGGAAAGGTGCTGTGAAGTATCAAGCGGAAGATCCAGGTGAGGCAGATTCAGGCGATCCCGATGGCGCGCTGGAGTCGAGTACGGCGAAGTCGCCTGCACCGAAGCCGATAGAGGTTGCTTTCGTGAACCAGGGGATTACCGAGTCCTTCGAAACTGGTGTCGTCAACAGCTACAAGCCTATCGCAGATGATAAAGGCAACTTCACCTACGCTGACGGAAAGCTCACGTATACGCCCGATGCAAACTACACCAGTCGCAAAGAGCCGGTGCATCCTATCGAAGGGGAGGAGTAGCCATGGCTAGAAAACATCTCGCCCGTTATGGCGCGTCGACTCTCGCCGTCGCGCTCGTTCTTAGCTTGGGCGTTGCCGCCGGTACTGCTTATGCCTACTATACCGATACGCAGCATGCCCAGGGCATGATCTCGTTCAGCTACACCCCCGATGCCCCCGACACTCCGGAAGACCCGGATACCCCGACCACCGAGGTTGACGAATACCCCGACGACAACGGCCAGAAAACCGTTACGGTCAAGAACACGGGCACGGTGGACGCCATGGTGCGCGTGAAGTTGTTCTACCCCGACTTTCCCGAAGGCGCCGGAGTGACCATTGCTCCGGAGTTCGCCGGTGAGGCGACCTCTTGGACGCAGAATGTTGTCGGGCGCGATGATAAGGGCGATCCGGCATCTAACAGCGAAGGGTGGTTCTACTGGCCCTACCCGCTCGCTCCTGGGCAGGCAACGCCGGCGTTTACCGTAAAGGCGACGCTGACGGAAGGCAGTACGTTCAATCAGCCCTTCGATATCGTGGTGGTGCAGCAATGTACCTCTGCGCAGGACTTCAACGAAAAAGAGGGTCTTTTGGGGACGTTTGCCGACGGGCCGAAGTTCCTGGCGGCAGCTGCCGCCTCCGACGACGCCGCGTCTGACGGCGCCGCTTCCAACTCCGTCGCTTCCGACGACGCCGCCTCGCAAGAAGCCTCTCCCGCTGGCTCCGCTTCAAAGGACGGTGAATAGGTAATGGCTCAGTTCGTAAAGAACCTTCCGCTGAAAACGCGAATCGCACTTATCGTGCTCGTTGCCGCCCTCGCTGCCTGCCTCATGATGATTGCCGTGAGTCCCGCTCGTTCTGCCCTCACCTATTTCAGCGGCGATTACGTAGCGGAAATCCAGCAGACGCACATTGGAGTGGCTCTTACGGAAAACGATCAGCTGGTGGCCGAAAACGGGCGCCTTATTGCCAACCCCGAAACGTTGCTGAAGCGCCCCACCGCGGAAAATCCCAACAACGTCGATCGCTTCATGATTCCCGGCGAGGTGTACGACGAGCGCCTCTCGGTGCAGAACCGCTCGAGCGATATGGACGAATACGTTCGTCTCACGGTGCGCAAGTACTGGGCAGAGGGCGAAAAGCCCGCTGAGGGACAGCCCGACAATCGCGTGAAGACCGATCGTTTGAACCCCGCCCTTATTCAGCTGCGGTTCGATGACGACGCTGCGCGCTATTGGGTGCGCTCCGAGGCGGAATGCACGCCCGAGCGCGAGGTGTTCTACTACAAAACGGTGCTCCCCCAGGGGCAGGCTGCAGCATGGCCCGCGGTGACCGGCATCAGCATCGATCCTGCTATCGAAGAAGCCCAGGAAGATTACTCCCGCTGCTGGTTGGCGCTTGAAGCCCAGGTCGATTCCGTGCAAGTGAACAATGCCATCGACGCCGCGAAGAGTGCGTGGGGCATCGATATGACCCAGCCGGTCTTTACCGATCAGGGCCTCAACTGGTCGCAAGAAAACTAGCGAGGTGGTCTTTCCTATGCAAGCCTTGCATCAGCAACAAATTCAACGGCGCAAAAGCGGCCCTTTGGTAAAGGCGGCCGCGCTGTGGGCCGCAATTGCCCTCTTCGTAAGTTTGGCGGCGGCCATCGGATTCGCCGCGCCCGCTTACGCGCAGACGATTGAAAAAGCCTGGACGGTGGAATTCACGGGAACCGCCATGAGCGATCAGGGCTCCACCGATATCGTGAAAGAGCTGAATGGCATGCAGCCGGGTGATTCGGCGAAGTTCACCGTGACCATGTTCGAGAACTGCGACGGTGCCGCCGACTGGTACATGAAGAACCAAGTGCTGGAATCCATGGAGAAATCGCTGCGTAGCGGCGGTTCGTACAGCTACAAGCTCACCTATACGAGCCCTAAGGGCGAAGACAAGGTCATCATCACCAACGAGGTGGTCTCGGGCGACTCGTCGTCTGCCAACAGCGGTGCAGCCTCCACGGAGGGTCTCTTCGATGCCACTGAAGCCACGGGCGAGTATTTCTTCCTCGATACGCTTGCCCCGGAGGCCAAAGCCCTTATGACGCTCGAAGTCGCCATCGACGGAGAAACTCACGGCAACACCTACTTCGATTCCGATGCCAAGATCCAGCTTTCCTTCGCTGCGGAGCCAACCGACAAGCCTGGCACTCTCGGTGACGCCACGCAGCAAGAAGCGGAACCTTCGCAACCGAGCCAGCCTCAAACCACACCGGCCCCTGAACCGCAGAAATCGACCAACCCCCTTTCCCAAACAGGCGATACCATCGCCCTTGGTCTTGTAATGGCGGTGGTTGCGGTATCTGCGATAGTGCTTGTGGTCGCCCTAGTGAATAAGCGTCGGCAAAAGAACAAGGAGGACGACGCACGATGAAGAACCTGAACAAACAGCGCCGCATGGCCTCCGCCGCAATGGCGTGCGCTCTCACGCTGGCGCTTTCGGTTGCGGCCGTTCCCGCCTACGCCGCCGCTCCGTATACCCCTGAAGCGTATCGCGTTACCGTGTACGCGGGAAACAATGGCATGGTGAGTTTGGGGGAGGGGGACGCCGCGGCATCGGTGGCCCTCGATGGAGGCGTGGCCCTCAACGACACGGCCGACTTCTCATCGCTGCAGTACCACGTGACCAATGACAAGTACTACGTTAAGGGCATCCGCTTGGCGGGCCTCGACAATATTCGGTCCGACAAAAACACTGATGAGGTTGATGCCGCCGGCAATCCCATCAATGTTGCCGGCGTCGATACCGTGCTTTACGCGATGTCAGCGGCCGATGGCAGCTTGGTCAACACCGACGTGCGCATCTCGGAGGATACCGACTTCGTGGTGGCTTACGGCATTCTGGCCAATCGCGTGTCCTACACGGTGAACTACGTTGATGCCGACGGCGCGCCCCTGCGCGAACCGCAAACGTTCTTCGGCGATATCGGCGACCGTCCGGCCACAGCTCCCATTTATATTGAGAACTACGTGCCCGATGCGTCGCTCGTGTTGCTCACCCTTTCGGAAGACGAAGCCAACAATGTTGTTACGTTCCGCTATACCCGCCTCGCCGAGGGGGCGTCCACCGTCCAACAGCCCTCAGGCCGCGTTGATGTCGTAGTCCCGAACGGTTCCGCGGCCACCGGGGTGTACACAACGGCGCCCACGACGGAAGAGGTCGCCGTGGCCAGCACGGCTCCCGAGGCCGCCGCGCGGGCCACCGACGAGACAACCACTGCCGGCGTGGATGGTCCCGCTGCGGAAGGCTCCGCCGCGACACCAGTCCTCACAACCGATGACGGCACCCAGGTGCTCGCCGCCGACGGCACGCCGCTCGCTACCCCCGAGCCCCAAACTATCAACGACGACGAGAACGCCTTGGCAGGTGCGGCCAACGACGGCCTCCAACAAGATGCCCAAGCGGCATCGTGGTGGCCTTGGGCTCTTGCTGCTGCAGTCATCGCCGCCACGATCGTGTTCATTGTAGTGCGGGCGCGCAAGATGCAGAAGGAAGACGCAGCCTCCCCGCAAGTTTAAAAGCTTGGAGCAATCGTGTTCTAGCCCTGTTCGTCCGCCACGCGCCCTGAGGAAGGTGACGGCAACGCTAGAATAGGGGCAATGCAAAGGGAAGATGCGAACATAACCTCCGATGCCTTCAGCCAATCGGTCGAACGCCGTCTTAGGCGACTGCGCCTCATCGCGAAAATTTGCTCGGTAACAGGCTCGCTCATCCTGGGATTGCTCATTGTTCTCGGCATTCTGGTCCTGGTCGTGCCCCGCATCATGGGAGTACAGCCCTACGCCATCGTGTCGGGGTCCATGACCCCGGCGCTTCCCGTAGGATCGGTGGTCTACGCCGAATCTATCGACGGAAGCCAGCTTAGGGAAGGGGACGTGGCCGCCTTCTGGCGCAACGACGACGTCATCGTTCATCGGGTGCTCACTATTGACGAAGACAGTCAGGAATTGGTCACCAAAGGCGATGCCAACGCCGAGGCCGACATGCACCCCGTCCCCTTCCGAAACGTTCTCGGACGAGTCGTGTTCTCCTTGCCTATGGGCGGCTCGTTTCTCATCTCGCTCGGGTCGACGGCGGGAAGGCTGACGCTCGGGTGGATTGTGCTCATGGGCGCCGCTCTCTGTATTGTGGGGACGGCTCTTCGGTCTATGGCGACCAGTAAAGATGATGGTTAAACTCATATTTAGTAACAGCCAAGTAATAGATTAATGATCTTCTAAGTCGTCATTAGACTGTTATGTCCTAACTTCAAAACCTATCATTACCCTGTCAACTTCTGCTAGGGTAAACTGCCAGATCTTAGGTAGATATCGTATAACCCCAGTTCAAACATCATATTCCGGCATCACACTTATTGATGACCGAAAACGTAGACATTTCAGGCATTTTCATCAATTAGGGAAGTATGTATATTAGACGCGGTGCCATGGAACTCCCCTGCCCATTTATCTACGAGTAAGAATAATTCCGCTTATGAGCAGGCGATACATCAACTGGAGAGAGTTGGTAAGGGCACCGTAGGAGAGAAGAGAGAGAGAAGGTGCGGAGTATGCGGATCCAAGCGCGGTTCATGGACGCTCGGAACACCACAGAGGGCAAGGTTGTCGCAACGTTGCTCTCGTTGCTGTTGGTGCTGCCGTTTCTGAACATGACAACGTTCATCGATCACGCCTATGCTGACGACGAGGAGACCCCGGCCATCGAGCAGCCCTCCTCGGTGCTCGACGATGCCGCCGCCTCCGAAGATGCCGCCAAGGCCGAGGCCGAAGCTGCCGCAGCTGCCGCCGAAGCCGCCAAGGTCAAGCGCGGCGACGTTCACGGTGTCGACTTCATGACCGTCAACGGCAAGGACGGCTATTGGGACCTCTTCCGCGTGGACGGCGGCTCCGGCAAGACCATCTATATTGAAGTAGAGAAGAACGGTCAAATCATCGCGCCCCGTTTCGCCTACCAAATCGTCGAAGGCCAGAACATCGAAACCAACAACAATGACGAGTACGCCGGCGCCGCCTCCCAGCGCATCGCCCAAGTGGTCGCCTTGAAGCTCACCGGTCCAGCCGGCAACTTCGCGCAGAACCTGCAGGAGGCCTTCGGCAATCCGTCGAAGTTCCCGAACTACAAGGTGAAGGTCTACGACGCCAAGCGTCAGGGCACGCTCGTGTACCAAGGCACCATCTGGCCGATTTATGCGAAGCTGGTGAACAGCGACCAGTCCGAGGATTGGAAGCTTCTGGGCATCCGCACTATCGACGACAGCTGGGACAGCTACGCGGAAACCGTTGGCGCCGGTACCACCTATTACAAGAACATCACCGGCGAGACCCCTATCGCCTATGAAAGCGCGAAGCTCACAGCCGCCGGCGAGCCGGTAGCCGACCGCGAGCGCGGCCAGGGTCGTTTCGTGGTGACCTACCGCCAAGTGGCCGCCGATGCCATTTCCGGCGCTGTAAAGTACGTCGATGAGCAGGGCAACATCGTTGAGACCGAGGTCGTGGAAAACATCGGCCCCGGCAAGACGGTCGCCGTGAAGAAGTCCTTCTTCACCACCACGACGAACCAGGACGGCGAGGAAGTGCGCCACTACTACCGCGTCATTCAGCGCCTGAACGGCAGCGAGATCTTGCTGACGCCCGAGCAGTCGACGAAGCAGATCCGCGTCATGGAAGTGAAGTCCACCGAAGCCGGCGCCTATCCGGTCACCGTGCGCTATGTGGACGAGGACGGCAACCTTTTGTGGAGCGATTCGGTGGACGTGAAGGGCAAGGGCTATCAGTACACGCTACCCAACACGTTCTCCATGAGTGCGCTGAAGTACGCCGACGACAGCGTTTCCACCGACCGCACGAAGGACAACTGGGGCGTGAACTTTTACACGCTGGACTCATGGACTATCGAGACGAATGCCGCCAGCGCCAACGAGGCCATAGACGCGCTTTCCATTGAAACTGTGAAGGACAACCCGGTGGTCGGCCTTGAAGCGGGCAGCTACCCCAACGGCCGCACCGTGACGGCGAAGTACCTGTCCCAGGACGCCACCAAGGAAGTGGCGCTCACCATTGTGGAAGTGAACGGCGCCACCGGCGATGTCATCAACCGCGTGCAGTACAAGGTGACCCCCGAGACCTCGGCCACCTACACGCCGGCTCCCAAGGACGGGTTGGTGCCGTGGTCGGGGAACATGGATCCCATCACCTACGCTTGGGAAGACTTGGAGAAGGGCACCGACGTTCTGCAGTACGTCTACTATGTGCCTGAGGACTACCTGCCGGGCGATACCTACGACATTACCGTGCAGTACATGAACATCGCCAACAGCGAGCTCCTGCGCAGCGAAACCATCACCATCGACCCGGAGACCAATGACTTCGTGGAAATCCTGGGCGAGGAGCGCTTCAGTCAGGGCGGTGAAACCTACGTGCGTCTGGCGGGCCAGGAGACAGCCATTCGCCATGCGTACTTCTCGCCGGCGCGCACCTACACCATTTACTACCGCAATGTGAACGACGAGCTGAGCGCGAACATCACCATCCGCCGCACCCAGATTGTCGACACCGACCGTCCTGCCACAGCTCCGGCCGATGCGGCCATGACGGCGACTCCGGTGGCAGCACCGGCCGCTGACGGCGCCGCTGCTGCCGGCGTGGACGCGGGCGTGGGCGCGGGCGATGCCCAAACCGTCATCAACGACGATGACAACCCCCTGACCAATCTCGACGGTCAGGACACTGCGACCGAGCGAGCCATCCAAGATGAGGAAACCCCGCTCGGGTCCGGCACTGAAGAAGGAGCCGGCATGAACACCGTGGCCATGGCCGTTGGAATCGGCCTTGCAGCCCTCGCCGGGGCAGCCATATTTATCTGGTGGATGCGGCGCCGCAAACGCGAACAGCAGTCTGCGGCGCAACCCATCGAAGAGTAAAGGAAGGAGGACACCATGATTAAGCTGCTGGAGAACAAATCGATCATCAAGTTCTTGGGAATCGCCCTATCGATCCTGCTAGTCATAGCCCTCGTTCCCCAAATCAACACCGCTTACGGTTCGAAGGACGACATCCCCGACGAGGGAACCGATCCCACCACAGAACTCGTCGTGCCCGAAGAGGAGGCCACGGAAGGCGAAGAGGGTGAAGAAGGCATCGGCACATCCGAAGAGGAAGCTGTCGTCATAGAGAAAGACTCTGCTACCGTAAACGAAGACAAGCCTGAGGCTAACGATGCAGTCATTGGCCTACGAAAGGGTCCGCAGAAAGCTGCACCGGGAAAGACCGATCTGTGGAATAATGCGCCTACTCATGAAGTAGCGCGTGGAACAACGGTAACTCTTGACGAAACGCTACTCTATAACGATGGAATGACACATACTCTCACTGTCAATGGCAACCTACATGGCGATATCAAGATTTCCAATGGCACAACGCTCACCATCATCGGTACCGGCACCATCAAGGGTACCGGCAACGGTTCCGTCATCAACGTTGAAGGCAGCACTCTGACTATCGGTAAACAGGACTCAGAAAAGAAATATGCTGACTATGGCACACAGGGACCCAAAATAACGAACGGTACTGGTACGAGACTTAACACTCAGGGCAACGATGAGAAAGTATGGTCACTTTGTGGCGGCGGTGTCCTGGCGCAACGAGATAATAATGGTACTGGATCAACTTTCAATTTCTATTCAGGCTTAATTGAGGGCAACAAAGCCCTAACTGGTGGTGGCGTATTCATCGACAAGAGCTGCACATTCGTTATGGATGGCGGAAAAGTTTATAACAACGAGACCAACTATGAAGAACTCACAGAAAACTTTACCGATACAGAGAAGGACGAGACAAAAAGGAGTGCCCATGAAGGTGGCGGCATTTTCTTTGCCGGCGCCAACGGATCGGAAATAAGGGCTGGTCTTATCAGCACTAATCACACTAAAACCGATTACGATTGGGGTGGCGGCGGCCTTTTCGTTAACGCGGGCACTACTTTAAAGATGGGCAGCTCTCATATTACCCAGAACAAAGCAGCAGGCCTTGGCGGCGGTATATCAGGGTGTCCTCATGCCAAAATTGGTATAGGTACTATCGGCAAAGGCGTTGCAGTATTCAAAAACGAGGCAGAAGGAGGTTATTCGCCAGGCGCAAGAAATACCTATCTCTCGTTTTTGACAAATGATTCCGCAAAGACAACAGGAAAGAAAGTTGCCTGCGGTGATTTTCTGGCATTCGGAACCCCGGAAGACGTAGACAAAACCTATGGCTCAGTAAGAGTTAAGTCCGGTGTTTATGCGAGCGGCAAAAATGCTATAACAGACACAGAAGTTAAAAGTAATTTTACGCCATGGGCGCAGGATTATTACTGCACGTTCGTGAGCTTTATTTCGGGTACAGATTTGGGGTCTCATCCTAATGGTATTGCTTGGGAAGGCTATTATGCTAGTGTACCTAGCGGAAAGACACTAATCACGACGAATGATATGACTTGTGGGTCTGTGAACTTCAAAGTGGGGGAAATCATTGATGCCCGCGACCAATCGTTAGGTCTAACGAGCACCGCCACAGAGGACGCCTACAAAGCCGATCGAACGGTATTCATTGAGAAAAACACGAGCACTACCCATGGAGGCGGTATTGGGTGCAATGGCGCTCTCGTGTTCGGTGCGCTTAACGAATACGCATTCGATGCGTTTACGTTTGATTTCACGAAGCAACTCAGTAATGCTCTTACGGAGCAAAACATTTCACTCAAAGACAAGGAGTTTAGTTTTACCCTAACGGACGATGAAGGGAAAACTTATACGGCGACCAACGATGCAACCGGCAAAGTTACCTTCAGCGGTATCGAGCTTACTGACAGTGAAAAGAACACGCTGAAGAGTAGTTCTGACGAATACCCAAAAGTCACAAAAACACTCAAACTGTCCGAGGCGCCAACCAGCAACGGAATCCAGTCGCCGCTCACATCTGATGCTACAGTGACTATACAGGTCTCCTTCACGCGCGAAACCTTGGAATTCGACAATACGGGAGATAAGACTTCGATCACTACATATAAAGTCAAGAAAATTGAAAGCGTACGTATCCAAGCTAATGGCCAGGAACCCGGTTCTACGGTCACCAACATTTGGAATCCGCAAGCTGAAGTGACGATTCCGGTCATCAAGATTTCCGATGGTATTCCAGCGGGAGAATTCATTTTCAAACAAAAAGAAATCAGCGAGATAGATAACGTCGTTGATACGGAGGGCATGAATCTGCGGGAGAGCGGCAAGCTGAATAGCATTGCCCAATCCGCCGGCGACACAGATGAAGAAAAGATTGCCATCAATCTTGACTCCTCAGCAAAAGAAATAAGGAACGGCACAGCCAACTTTAAGTTTAAGTATGCGCCAAGGAGCAATGAAACCCATTGGTATGCTATTGCTGAAATACCGGGCAGCACGGAAGGCGCCGATTACGATGGTGCTGCCTATCTGCTCAAGATCGACGTTACGGTAAATAAAGACACTCGAACTGTTAGCACTGATAAGACCATTTGGAAAGCAATGCCAGGAAAAACAGAGCTGACCCAGATTGATGCCGATAAGGTTGAGGTTGTCTTCGAAAACGTTGCGATTAAGTACGCTGGATTCGATTTGAATTTGACGAAACAAATTCTTAGCACGCTCGAGGATAAACTCCAACTCAATGGTAAGCAGTTTGACTTTGAGCTTTACGAGGGTAACCCAATTTCCGAAGACGCCAAGCGTATCGCGACTGGCAAGACAAACAAAGAAAATGGCGCATTGTCTCTCGCCATTGCCAACACCCGTCCAGAAGAAAGCAATCCCTATGCAAAGCAGGTTTTCGAAAATCCGAGCAACAATACTTTCACATTCACACTCCGAGAAGCTAAGACAAGCGACGGCTTCATGGCAACCATTCCTGATGCTAAGGTCGAGGTGACCCTCAGCGCATCGGGTACGCGGACGGAACAGGACGGTCATACCGTTTTCCTGGTCACGCCGACGGTGCAATCCGTCAAAGTTAATGATGTCGAAGTAGAGAACGCCGACAAAAGTATCACGGTTACCAACCGCTACACGCCGAACGGATCTTGGCAGTTCAAAGCGAACAAGTACTTCTACGGTGTCGGCTCGGCAAGCACTTGCGAGTTCTCTCTGGTTGAGCTCCAGGGCGAGCCTAAGCTGTACGAACCGCTCAGCAAGACGCCCAAAAAGGATGGCACGGAAAAAACCAAGTCCGTTTCCGCCGATGCCCTTAAAGACGGTCGTGAGGAAATCGTCTTCGACCCGATCACCTACCAGGTTGATGGCGAGGCCACTGAAGGCGCGACCGAGCAGCCGCGCGACGATCGCGGTGATCACTACTACCTGGTCACCGAAACAGGCAACGCCGCTTCGAAGGACACCACGGCCTATGTCGTTAAAGTGACCGTTACCCTCGACGAGAACGACAAGGGCAAACTGGTCGCCACCGAAACGATGGTCGGCTATGCGGACAACATCAACGCTCCGCTGAACCCGTCCACGGCGCGCCCGGTCTTCTACAACACCGACACCTACGACATGGTGGCGGCGGCAAACTACAGCGTGTACGCGGCCAGTGGCGAGCCCGTCGACCAGGTGTGCTACGTCGACCCGAAGGTCATCAAGAAGCTGGAAGGTCGCGCTATCAAGTCCGGCGAGTTCGCCTTCAAGCTCATCGAGGTGCAAAACTACGACGACACCGAGGGCCAGCTGATTTCCGCCACGGCCAACGACGAGTTCGGCATGGTCGACTTCGACAAGGCGAACAATGTCTCCGGCGACCTGGAGAACCCCAGCTGCCTGGTGTACAGCCGTCCGGGCACCTATTACTACCGTGTGATTGAGGACACCTCGCAGGGCGGCATGAAGGACCAGTCCGTCGTGTACAGCGACCAGATCATCACCTTCACCACCGTCATCGAGCAGGACGAGACCACGGGCCAGCTAGTGTGCACCGATATGTACTACGGCTGGTGGGACAAGGAAGCCGGCAAGAACGTCCGCTACGACGAGCAGTACCTCGACTACGCCGACCAGCCGTCCAACATCGGAGACATGAGCAAGCTGGATACCAACTGGCATCCCACCATCACCAACCGCACCCGCGCCATGGACCTGCAGGTGCGCAAAACCAGCGTGACCGACCGCGACGAGGGCCTGGTGGGCGCCACTTACGCGCTGTACGCCGTGAACGACAACGCCCAGGGTGACGTGATGCTGGCCGAGGCCACGTCCGAGGAAGGCGGCTGGATCACCTACAAGAACGTCAGCCTCACCACGAACAACCTCTACTACTTCAAGGAGGTGGCCGCACCGGCGGGCCACACCGTCAGCGAGTTCCGCAGCCCCTACTTCTATCTGGTGGAAGATGCGACATCGCCCAACGGCTATACGCTGAAGTACGCCGACAAGAAGGACGATGCGGCAAGTGCCATGGCGGGACAGGCAGAGATTGCGGCAATGGCTACCGAAAATGACGAGCAAGCATCTGCCACCGACGCGCAAGCTGCCGACAGTCGCGCTGGCGACAACCAGCAGCCAGGCCACAGCGCCGACGGCAACGTGCTGCTCACCTACGATCGCGATGGCGGTGTCTACGACGAGGCCACGCAGCTCGATGTGAACAAGCTGGACACGCGCACCCACGAATGGGTGGAAGGCGCCGAGCTTGCCATCATCGAAAAGGATACGGGTCGCGAAGTAGTGCGCTGGACATCGGGCAAGGCGTCTAAGCAATTGGAGAAGGTGCTGAACGTGGGCACCGCCTACATTCTACGTGAGCTGAAGGCGCCTGAGAATTATCAGGTGGCTGACGATGTGGAGTTCATCATCGATGACTACGGTGCCGTGACCATCACGAAGGGTGTATCGAACGGCAATGCCGAACTGAGCGGAACCACCATCACGTTGTACGACACCATGCTGGATGCCGAAGTGGTCGATCGTGTCGAGCGCGAGAGGAGCATTCCCCAAACCGGCGACTTGATACCTGTGGCCGGCATTGCCGCCGTGGCCCTGACGGCCCTCGTAGTGGTCGTCGTGGCTCGCCGCCGGCGAGAGATTTAGAGGGATCCGCAGCCGAACAATTGAAGAGAAGGTAAGCGGCACCGGCTATCGCAATCAGGGGCGATAGCCGGTGCCGACGTGCGCCGTTGATCGGTTGTAATCAGCCGTTTAGAAAACGGTTTATGTCAAAAATGACATAGAATAGCCTTCCTTTATCCTGTCATTACCATAGGTACTGTCAATATTCTTGCGCACTTTGGGTGAGCGCCCCATGCGCTTCGGCATGATCACTCATCGAGCAGCGATACGTCCAGATACCTCCTCGACCCCCACTCGCTGTCGGCCACGTACTTCAGCCTGGCGGTCACCAGCATGAGGGCCGATTTCCCGTCGGGGAAGGTGCCGACCACCCGCGTTCTTCGCCTGATCTCGCGGTTCAGGCGCTCGATGGCGTTGTTGGTGCGGATGCGCCTCCAGTGCCCCATCGGGAACCTGGTGTAGGTCAAGGTCTCTGCGACGCCGCCTCGCACGCACGTGGCGGCCTCGCGCAGCTTCATGCCGTCCAGCGAGGCCGCAACGGCATCTGCCTTCTCCGTGCTGGCGCCGAGCGACTCCTGGGCGTGGATGGCCTTGAGCATCGCGGCCGCCTTGGCGCGCCTGGACTTGGGCACCTTGGCCAGCACGTTGCGGTAGAAGCGCACGGTGCACCTCTGGTAGGCGGCATCCGGGAACACCTCGGCGATGGCGCCCGTCATGGCGGCGACCTTGTCGCCGGTGATCATGCGAACACCTGACAAGCCTCGGCCCTTGAGCCACGAGAGGAACTCCCGCCGGCACTCAGCAGATTCCGTGAACCCCTCGGCGGCTCCTATGACCTCGCGGTAGCCGTCGTCGTTGACGCCGATGGCCACCATCACGGCCACGCTCTCGAAGGAGCCGCCCCAGCTCCTCTTGAGATAGATGCCGTCGACGAAGACGTAGGGATAGTCGCACGCGAGCGGACGGCAACGCCACTCTTCCACGGATTCGAACGCCTTCTCGTTGAGGTTGGAGACCGTGGCCGCCGACACGGACGATCCCCACAGAATCTCGCTGACGTCCTCTATCCTCCTGGTGGACACGCCGGCCAGGTGCATCTCGATCATGGCCTCCTCGACTGTTCTTCTTACGAGCTCCCTGAGCTCGCCGCGCACGGCATCCTCGTCGAATGTTACGATGGGATCGGACATGGTTCTGCCTCCTAGCATGATTGAATTGGACACTCGAATCATACCGAAGGCCGGGGCCGTGTCCTTTTGGTATCTAGACTATGCTGCTGTCAAAGTGCGCAAGAGATTGTACGTTACCCCGCGTTGCTCCCCTTTCTTGATGCGTCTTTCCAAGTTGTCGCCCGCTCATTGAATGTGAACGAAAACCAGTTTAGGCGGTTTACCGCTGATATAGCGTAGCAATACCATAGCGATACCATAGAATTCTTATTCATGCTCAGGCGATATTGACAACTTGAAGAGCCAGCGCATGAGGGAAATAATACCTGATCATAAACTGATTCCCTATGTGCTTTTGAATATGAAGTTGACTATTTCACTCATATTGTCAAAAAGCACCAAATCGTATACTCGAATAAACTATCTTCGTACAACCAACTGCGCAGCTGCAAGGCTGTGAAGAGAAGATAGCAGATACGCATGAGTAGGAAGGTGTGGTATATGCGAGCCATCGCGCGATTTGCAGATGCGCGGAATTCCGCAGAGGGCAAAGTGGTATCGACAGCGCTGGCAGCGCTGCTGTCGCTCTCGTTCCTAAACGTTGCACTGTTCACGGATGTCGCCGGAGCAACTGAGGGAGATGATAATACTAAGTCCAGCGATATTCTCTCTATGGACGGGGAAATAATCACTGATAGCTTCAGCTCGCAGGCGGAAGTCCAGGAGGAAAGCGATCCAATTGAGCCCAGTGTCTATTTCGATGAGGAAACCAAAACGCTCACTGTGAAGAATATGGATGCAGTAGTCACTGCCGACGTGGCACAATACAAAACAGTAGCTAAGCATGTGAGAGTGGAAAACGTTGGATCAATCGAAAAAGAGGCCTTCGCCGAATTTAAAATGGAGAGTGTTTCTATAAAGGATGTCAAGCATGTGGGGTATTCCTTCCGCAGTTGCACGTCTTTGAAAACGCTTGACATAGATGGAGTTGAAACAATTGATCAATATGCCTTTTATAATCCGGCGAGCTTAGAGACAGTTAGAATCAATGCGGTTGATACGATCGGAAAAAATGCCTTTAATGTCTACAATGGCACGACATCACTTAGCTCTGTTTCATTTACCGATGTGCGTATGATTGCTGACCAAGCTTTCAGCGGTCACAAGAACTTAGAGACTCTCACCTTTAGCAACGTCGGCACTATTGGCTTCCAAGCATTTATGAATTGCTCGTCCCTCGCGGAGCTGAATTTGGTTGGGAATGTAGGGCAAGTTGGTACTTCCGCCTTTTTGGGCTGCTCAGGTTTGACTGAGCTGAAAGCAGACGGAGTAGAGATAGGCGCAACCGCATTCTATGGTTGCTCTGGACTAAAAGAGCTGTCGATAAAAGAAGTCATAGCCATTGGGACATCTGCATTTACCGGATGCACGGGTTTGGAGCAGGTCACCTTGGAAGATATTGGTGTTGTGGGTGATGGCGCCTTCTCATCTTATGGCGACATTCCATCATGTACTTCTTTGAGGACGGTCTCTTTGACTGGCGTTGGCACTATTGGTGCTCAAGCGTTTGCGAAGTGCTCCGCTTTGGAAACTCTTGAAATGACAGACATTGATCATGTGGGAAAGAATGCCTTCTGGAATTGCACTGGGCTGAAGAGCGTCAGCATTGACGATGTCAACACTATTGGTCAATACGCATTCTCAAATTGCACGAATCTGAAGACTGCCAACATAACCAACGTTGCTGTTATTGACAACTATGCTTTCTGGTACTGCTCGAATCTGGAGACTATTAGCAGTCTCCAAAACGTGTCCGATCGCATTGGCGGCTTTGCCTTCTACGGATGCGAAAACCTTACTGGCTTGACTGTTGCGGATTTAACTAAGATGGGATTCATCGGCAGCAGCGAAAGCATTGCAGCTCGTGTCCAAGCCATTCTTGCCGGCAAGTTCCAGCTAGACGATGCACAGGCCATTGCCACATTGGAACGTGAAGACGAGTGGGAAGTCGGAGATGTTCATAGAAGTGATAATTGGAGTGCTTACAACAACGGCACTCAGCTCATGGAGCAGGCGCGATGGAATAACGTGGATGCAGGTGTAGCAGACGTCAAGGTGGATGCCTATTATACGGGCGAGAAGCAGATGGACTATATCTTCGTCGCCGACCTTTCCGCATCTATGGCTCAGTTGGGTAATCCCGAAGACAGCAACGCTCGTTTCTACGACATGCAGTCCAAGCTGATGGACATGACCAGCCAGCTTCTTAAACCCGACGATGGCTACGATTGCAAAGTTGCAATCGTGACCTTTGGCGGAGAGCATGCGAACAATGCTACGTCCAAATCGTCAGGGTTTATGAGTGATGTAAATGCTGCGCAAACATATATTGCAGGGCTCGAGCCCCTTAACGAGAATACCGACTATGGTTTAGGAATGGGGAAGGCCCTGAAACTGGTCCAGGACAATACTGGCCGGAGCACGGTGGTGATCTTTTTGTCCGATGGTGCCCCAAATAGAAACACATCCGGCGACCAAAACGGTACGATTGCTGCCGGAAAGATTCGCAACGATTACAACGTTCCGATTTATGGTGTGCTGCATTCTCCGACCAAAACTCAAGAAGCAAATGCCGAGGCAAAAATGACGGCGGTATGCGGCGAAGGCAATCTGTTCAGATCTACCAACACCGACACTTTCGGCGAGGCTATGAACAAGGCATTCACGGCCCCTTACGGAGACAACATCGTTACTGTCCCCGTGAATGATGAAGAGTTCGAAATTGGGAACCTTCGGGTTAATGGTCTTCCGGCCAACGAGACCCAATTGGAATACGACAATGGCGAAATTGTCTGGCATCTAAATGGCATGCCGTTCACTCAGCATACGCTTACTTACACAATGGCGCTCAAGGAAGAGCTGCGCGACCGTGTTGGAAGCTTTAGCTACCGTATCAACAATGGAAGAGATGCTCGTTTTGGAAACACTGACGGCGCGCACGTCGGCCTTGATCTCGTCCTTTCCCGCAGTGTGGCTGCTCCTACTCCCGCGCCTATGGGGAGCTATCAGGTGGTGCATGAGTACTACACGGGAAATGAGCTTGACGGAGCTGTGACGGAAACGCTGACCGCTACGGTGGGCACGCAGGTTCAGGCGTCTGACATTGCGCCTCGGCCGGCTTACAACGGAAACGAGTACGAGTTGACCGGCAGTAGCGGGTCTCTCACAGTGACCGCAGGCAACAGCGGGGCGTTGGTGCTGCGCTACTATCGTGCTGCCGGGCCTGTGACTCCTCCGACACCCGGTGAGCCCGATACGCCGGTTGTGCCGCCGAACCCCACCACGCCGACGACGCCGTCGAACCCGACCGAGCCTGTCGTGCCCACGGTTCCTGCGGTGACTCCAGCGGTGCCCGCCGCACCTTCGGCTGCTACGACGCCTGCCGCGACACCGGCGACCCCTGCGGTGGCGCCCGCTGCAGCAGCGACTCCTGCTGAAGCCCCGGCTCCTTCCACGACAGAGGTGATCGAGGACGACCCCGTCCCGCAGGCTGCAGCTCCGGCAGCAACGTCGCGAAACGCCACCGATGGTGCTGACGTCGCTGCATCTGCCATCGCCGATGATGAGACCCCCATGGGAGCCTTCGACGAGCCTCACTGCTGGGCGCACTGGGCGATGCTGCTCGGCATAATCGCTACGGCCATCTACGGCATTGCCGTGGTGCGCCGCCGCCTTTCCATGGCGGAGGACATCGACGATTACGAGAACCATGTTCTCGGCCACTCTGAAAGCACCGAGGTCGTGTCCGTCCCAACTGCTAGCCACCAGGTTTTGTAACGGCACCGGAAGGGGAGCAAACGGGGCGTTCCATCGCTATATTTAGCTTTTTCCTCAGCGATGGGCTGAAGCTTGCCTCAACATTTGGTAAACTGAGGCAAGCTACAACTACGTGCTGGAATGGGAAGGAAGCGGGTGATGATCGTGAAAGACATCACGCTGTTTGCCAATAGGAGAGCCAGCTTTTTCGGCCGATTCGTGTGCGCTGCAATGGCAGTGCTACTTGTCGTATCCTTTTTCGGCTTAACTGAGAATCCCGCCAAGGCCTACGCCCTCGAATCTGATGCGAGCTCTGCTGAGGGGCAGCCATCTGACGACGTGGCTTCTCCGCAAAATGTTTACGTCTACCTCCAGCTCTCCGGCGACGCCGCCAAGGCAGCCGAGGAGCTTGGGCTTACCCACAACAACGACGGCTCCCAAAAATGGTTCACAATCGGTGTCATTCAGCTTGACATCACGGAGGCCTCTGCTTCCGAGAAGCAGTCCATTCTTCTCAACACCGAGGAAAACACGGACGAGCTTGTTGCGCTCAAAGCGGGTATCGATAAATCCCTCAAAGCCCTTGTGCGCTTTCTCGACAACGAAAAGCTGGCCATTTACGGCGCCCAGTGGAACGAGCTGAAGGTCTGCGACGGCGCGACGGATTATCCTGAGGCCAGCGGATCGAAGGCGTGGCATCTCGACGGTGAGCTTTCAGTGCAACTCGTCGAATTCGATATCGATTATGTCGATAAGGATGGTCGGCCTCTTCCGGCTGCTGAGGGCGCCGATGGCCAGATGACCGTCCCTTCGCGCAAGCTCTTCGTTGCCGAAGGTTCTGAAATGGTCGCGCGCGATTATGTCGTCGACGTCCCGGGCTACAAGTTCTCCGAAGCGTTGACTAAAGACGCCAACAACGGCAATCTTGTCGTTAAAGCCGAAGCCGCATCAGAAGAGCACGTGGTGGATGCGGATGTTACCGAGGCAGTTGCGAATGGGGCGGATCATTTGACGCTTGTCTACGAGAAAGTGTCCGTCGTTGTCCCCGACGATCCGATCGTCGGCCCTTCCGATCCGGTGACGCCTCCTGATAACCCTCCGATAAACCCCGATAATCCGGGTATTATCCCCGACGACTCCGAGCCCATCCCTGATGATCCTAACGACCTGCCCGGCGGCGTAGACGATCCGAACGGCGGAAACGGCGAGACGCCATCAGTTCCTTCCGATGATAACACCGACAATGGCTCCCAGCGTCCTGGTAATACGGACGCCTCGACGCGTCCGTCGAATCCCCAGGTGAGCTTCATCGTGCCTCAGACCGACAGCCGATCTCATCAAGCAACCCAGCCCGCCGCGGGCACCGCGACGTCGGCTTCTCGCGGGTTCGCCGCCGGTGAGCGCACGACCGTTTCCGAGCCAGCAGCAACAGCGCAGCCCGCAGCGACCGAAACCGCCGGGGCTGTTGAGGCCACGGCAGGGGCAGCGGCCGGGGAAGTGCTTATCGAAGACGATGCGACGCCCATGGTGTCTCGCGCGCCTGGTGCTGAAGTCATCGTTGCAGAAGCGGTTCCTCTGGGCGCCTTCGACGCCCCGGTTGATCCGGCGCCATGGGTAGCTGGGATGGGAGCCATCGGTACGGCTTTGTGGGGCGTTGTCGCCGTGCGCCGGCGCCTCGTGATGGCGCAGCAGCTGGCCACATTCGAAAGCCAGGTGCTGGGCAATAGTGCTGTCGAGGCTGATGCCGTCGCCGTTCCAAATGCCGGGCATCAAGCGCTTTAGCCTTGTTTTAAAGGGAAAGCTTCTAAAGAACCGCCGCGCCCTCAGGGTTTGGCGTTTCAGCTAGAGAGCAAGCGCTTGCGCCAGCGCCCACAGTGCTAGAAGGTGCCCAGGGTAGTACCCATAGAAGAACCATTTCAACGGTCGGCCTCGCTGGCCGTTGTAGTTCAGCATGAGCGCTGTTGCCAATCCGAACCCAACGGTGTAATAGCCGAGTACGCCTAGGCTTAGTGGCGCAGGATCGTTGACTGCCCATGAAAGAGCCGGCAGCCCTAGGCTCAAAAAAGGTACGAGCATCGCGAGCGCTACCCCGCGCGGCCGATCGTGAAAATGCCAGAAAAGCAGAATCATAAGCGGGCCGATAATGCCCCAGTCGCAAAAGGAACTGACGGCCAGCCCTCCAAGGAGGCCCAGCGCGCATAGGACAAGGTTCTGCCGCTGGTGGGCGACAAGCCACAGCATTCCGAGCCCGATAAGCAGAGTAATAAGCACGTTGCCCGTCGCTCCGAACAGCAGCGAATAGGGAATTTGCGAGACAACTGCGAACACGGCGAGTCGCTCTGCGTAACGTCGCACGCTGGAGGTGTGTCGATACCCCTCACACAGCAGATACGCCATAATGGGGAAGGTGAGGCCGCCCAGGGAATACAAAGCGACCATGGCGCCCCCTGGCAGCTCGCTGCCGAACACGTTGGCAATATGGTTGCACGTCATGCCCACGATGGCTGCCACCTTCAACGCAAAGGCGGTAACGGAGGGCATAGGCTTCATGGGGATCCTTTCGCGAGGCCGGCTGAAAGGTGCCGGCGCAGTCAAAGAGGCGCACCTATTATAATGATGCGCATGGGAAATACCAAAATCATACCGTGTGGCTTTGGGCCTGTGCTCGTCTTGGTGCTGCTCGCCGGCGTCGTGGGCGGCCTCGGTCAGTGGTGGGCCGACGGGGGTTCGCAAGCAGTGCAGCTGGCGCGCTGTGGCGCATTGCTTGCCGAGGCCTGGGAGGCGGCGTTGGTGGAAGAGGTGCTCTTCCGCGGTGTGCTGCTGTGGGCGTGCCTGTCTTGGGCGATCCGTTGCAACAAGCGGCATCTGAAGTGTGCAGCGAGCGTCGATCGCGCGGCCGACCATCGCATCGTCCCCGTCTCGACCCGTTTTGCCGTTGTGGCAAGCTCTCTCGTTTTCGGATTGATGCATCTGATTCCCGATGGCTCGCTGATAGCTTCGGGGGCCGATACGGTGGTCGTTGTCGCGCAGGCCATTCTCAAAGTGGCCCAATCGACGTTGTTCGGGGCTGTCATGGCGCTGCTCGTCGTTCGTAGCCCCTACGGCTCGCGTCCTCTCCCGCAGTGGGCGCTTTCCCTGGTGGCACCCGTAATCGCTCACGGTCTTTTCGATCTGCTGTTCTGGGGCCCTCTTCTGCTGACAGGCGGCGTGCTGCCTTCTACCTATCTCACGGGCAACGCGGCCGATCTCGTACCTTTGGTGATCACAACGGTTCTGCTGGCATGGGCCGTAAAATCATGTTAGGCTTTGCCCATGAATAGAACTGAAGCCCTGCATATACTCGGCCTGGAAGACAACGCCACGGCCGATGACATCAAAATTGCCTACCGCGAAACGGTGCAGATTCTGCACCCGGACAAGTTCGCGGGCAACGAGAAGCTGCAAAGCCGCGCCACTGAGCAGTTCAAACGCCTGCAGGAGGCTTACGACCTGCTGTCTTCGGGCGCCAGCGGCGGTCGTGGCGGCCGCGGCGCGCGCTCCGGCAGCTCGTCCGGCGTATCCTCCTCATCCGGCGCCGCGCGTGCCTGGACCGAGGTCGAAGATGGCGTGGAAGTGGAATACCTCACCGAGGCCGAGATCAAGGCGCGCCTCGCTGGCATCGCCGCCGCCCGCGCCCAGCTGGTGGCCCAGCGCGATACCGTCTCCGATGAGCGCCGCAACGGCCTGGCCATGGCGGCCATTGGCGCGGTGGCCACGCTGCTCACCATCCGGCGGCCTTTCGGCATCCTCGGCATGATCGCCGCCGTCGCCGGCACCGCCACCGTGTGGGGCATCATCCAGTTTCTCGGTGCCCAGCGCAATCTCAATACGTTGAACGAGCACTTGGCGAAGCTCACCGAGGAACGCAAGGAGTACGAGGCGCTCCTCGAGGAGTAGTTGCTCCCGCCGCCTCGTCCGGCCGTGCGCATCGTACCCCTTCTGCCGCGCCCGTTTGTCGTCCCGGTGCCGTCTGCGGTCGCACGCCGCCATCATCCCCGCAAAGCGCTATAATTTCTGCGCCCAAAAACGAACCGAAAGAAGATTCATGAAGCAAGAGAACATCCGCAACGTCGCTATCATCGCCCACGTCGACCACGGCAAGACCACCCTCGTAGACCGTCTTCTGTGGGCCTCCCACGTTTTCCGCGAGAACCAGCAGGTGGAAGAGCGCGTCCTCGACTCCAACGATCAGGAGCGCGAGCGCGGCATCACCATCCTTTCCAAGAACATCTCCATCACCTACAAGGGCGTGAAGATCAACGTCATCGACACGCCGGGCCATGCCGACTTCGGTGGCGAGGTGGAACGCGTGCTCAACATGGCCGACGGCGCCCTGCTCATCGTGGACGCCTACGAGGGCCCCAAGCCCCAGACCCGCTTCGTGCTTTCCCATGCGCTCGAGCGCGGCCTGCGCATTGTGGTGGTCGTGAACAAGATCGACCGCCCCAACGCCGATCCCGAGGGTGCCGTGGACAAGGTCTTCGACCTCATGGTGGAACTGGGCGCCAGCGACGAGCAGCTCGACTTCCCCGTGGTGTACGCCTCGGCTGTGAACGGCTACGCGCGCCTCGATCCCGACGACGGCAACATGGACATGGTGCCGCTGCTCGACACCATTCTGGACGAGATTCCCGCCCCCGATGTGGACATCGACGGCCCGGTGGCCCTGCAGATCTGCACCGTGGACCACTCCAGCTACGAGGGCCGTATCGGCGTGGGCCGTCTGTCCTCCGGCACGTTGCACGAGAAGGAGCAGGTGCTCGTCGTGAAGCCCGACGGGGCCGAGCGCCGCGCGCAGATTCGCAAGGTGTACACCTTCGAGAACCTGGGCAAGGCCGAGGTCACCGCGGCTGATGCCGGCGATATCGTGGCCGTCATCGGCATCGAGGATGCCGACATCGGCGACATCATCACCGACCCGGAAAGCCCCGTCACCGAGATGGCCCCCATCGCCGTGGAGGAGCCCACCATGGCCGTCGTCTTCGAGGCGTCCACGAGCCCCTTGGTGGGTCGCGAGGGCGAGATCGTCGGTGGCCGCCAGCTGAAGGAACGCCTCATGCGCGAGAAGGAGAGCAACATCTCCATGCGCATCAACGAGCTGGAGGACAAATCCGGCATCGAGGTGGCCGGCCGCGGCGTGCTGCACCTGTCCGTGCTCATGGAGACCATGCGCCGCGAGGGCTTCGAGTTCCAGGTGGGCCGCCCCCGCGTGGTGTACAAGACCGCTGAGGACGGCACGAAGCTCGAGCCCATCGAGGAGGCCACGGTGGACGTGCCCAACGAGTACGCGGGCAAGGCCATCGAGGTCATGGGCACCGCCGGCGGCATCATGGAGCACATGGCCTCCGACGAGACCATGACGCACCTCTCCTTCTCCATCCCCTCGCGCGGCACCATGGGCCTGAAGACGCGCATCCTGAACGCCACCCACGGCGAGGCCATGCTGTTCCACCACTTCAAGGAGTACGGCCCCTACACTGGCGAGATGGCCGGGCGCAAGAACGGCGGCATGATCGCTATGTCCACCGGCAAGGCCGTGGCCTACGCACTGGACACGTTGCAGGAGCGCGGGCGTTTGTTCGTGGCGCCGGGCGACGACTGTTACGAGGGCATGATCGTGGGCGAGTCCGCCAAGGAAGGCGACATGGTGGTGAACGTCGAGAAGACGAAGAACCTGGGCAACCAGCGTTCCAGTTCGGCCGACAAGGCCATTCAGCTGACGCCGCCCATCACCTTCACCTTGGAAGAGGCTCTGGAATACATCGAGGACGACGAGCTGGTGGAGGTCACTCCGCAGTCCGTGCGCCTGCGCAAGCGCCTGCTTTCCGCCACCGACCGCAAGAAGGCGAAGAAGAACTAGTCCCGCGCTCAATAGCTGGGCCACATAACCACCCGCAGGGGGCGACTTCGGTCGCCCCTTTCTGCAGCGGGGGCTCCCATGGATGGATCTCTCCGTAGGGGGCGACCTTGGTCGCCCCTCCCGACTTCCTATGGCCCCCATGGCCGAGAGGGCTGACCAAGGTCAGCTCCTACGAAATTCGCGGCGTTGACCGCGCGCCGCCCCTGCGGGAAACAGGTTGCGAAATTGTGTGGGTCATATTCTCGAACATGACCCAATTCATAAGCTTTGAAGTGGGATTTCTTCCTCGCGCTCATTGACGTACCGTGAATCAAAAGTGGGCAAATTGTGCGACGGTTGTTACCGTGCCGTCATGCGTGGGAAAATGCGCTTTGAGATCATCGGGAACTGTCTCAAGACGCACTCGTGAATTGAAGCCTGGCAGTTTCCGTCGCCTATGAGGAAGGTATTTAATGAAGAAGCTGTCTTTCGCGAAATCGCTTGCCTCGGTGAGTCTTGCGGCCGTGTGCGCCCTGGGTATCGTCGGTTGTTCCGAGCAGACCAGCGACACGCCCACTTATACGGGTGGTGTTGCAGCTACGGTCAACGGGGTGGAGATTCCCGAGGACAAGGTTACCCAGGCTATCCAGGACATTCGCGCCCAGATGAGCCTTACCGACGAGGACGCATGGGGCAAGTGGCTTGCCGAGAACGACTACACGCCCGAGTCGGTGCGCGAGGAGATCGTGAACTCTTATGTCGATCAGGAGCTCGTGAAGCAGGGCGCCGATTCCGAGGGAATCACGGCGGATTCCGCCCAGGTCGATCAGTACGTGGAAACCATGCGTGGCCACTATGACTCCGATACCGCTTGGGCAGAGGCGCTGGAGGCCGTGGGCATGACCGAGGACGAGTACCGTGACAATATCTCGCTGTCGCTGGTGTCTCAGCAGCTGCAGCAGAAGGTGGGCGAGGGCGCTGCTGAGCCGACCGACGAGGAAGTGCTTGAGAGCGCCAAGACCTACGTGAGCTCTTACGACGGCGCGAAGAAGTCTTCCCACATCTTGTTCGAGGCCTCCGATGAGGCTCAGGCCCAGGAAGTGCTCGACAAGATTAATGCGGGCGAGCTTGATTTCGCGACGGCGGCCGAGTCCTATTCCAAGGACACCGCTTCCGCTGCCGAGGGCGGCAATGTGGGTTGGGATCGTCTTTCGAACTTGGTGACCGAGTACACCACGGCGCTCGCCGACCTGAACAAGGGCGACGTGAGCGGGCTGGTGACCAGCACCTATGGCATTCACATCATTCAGTGCACCGATGTGTTCGAGGCCCCCGAGGAGCTGACGAGCCTCGATCAGCTGCCGACCGAGTTCCAGGATTCCATCCGCGCCATGCTGCAGTCTTCCAACCAGTCCAACGCGTACTACTCGTGGCTGGAGGAGCAACGCAACGCCGCCGACATTCAGATCAACGACATGCCCGAGGGGCTGCCCTACTGGGTCGATATGGCGAACTATCCCAAGGAGGAAAGCTCCGAGAACAGCACGGGCGTGACGGCGGTTGACGCTGATGGCAACCCCATCGTTCTTGACGAGGGCGCTGTCGAAGGCGAGGGCGCCGGCGAGCAGGCCGACGCAAGCGCCGAGGGCGAGGAGCCCGTGGCTGAGGGCGTCGATGAGGGCGCTGAAGGTGCCGAAGATGCTGCCGCGGCCGCTGCCGATGAGGCTGCTGCCGACGCCGAGGGCGCAGCGCCTGCTGGCGACGACGCCGAGCAGCCTACCGAAGGCGTGGCCGAGGGCACCCAGCCTGCGGAGACTCCCGCCCAGTAGCACACTCGAGAAACAACGTCGCGAGGGATACCTTGCGAGAGAAGAGACGAGAGCGCCCGCGCTGATGCGTGGGCGCTCCGCTGTGTAACCGGATTTGCTCTTGTCGATCATCAATCCGATTCTTCTCTGTTGGGCAAAAAAACTTCTTGAGACAGCGGCGGTGCTGCGCTATACTTCTTAGACGCTTCGTCTTAGGGCGGGGCAGACGCTATGCGGAGAGATGTCCGAGCTGGCCGAAGGAGCACGATTGGAAATCGTGTATGCCCCAAAAGGGTATCTGGGGTTCGAATCCCCATCTCTCCGCCAGACTAATCCCGCGAGCCTCTTCCAGGCTCGCTTTGATATGGCGCCCCTTTGCGGGCGCATCGCCCCTGCGGAGGGGTGGCAGAGTGGTTGAATGCGGCGGTCTCGAAAACCGTTTCACCGGTGCTCCCGGTGACGAGGGTTCGAATCCCTCCTCCTCCGCCAGTTTAGTTGCGACATTAGTGAACTCGCATTAAGGCAAGAAATTGCAACGACGCGGGATTCGAACCGAGTTTTCTGGCGTTGATGTAAAGAAAAGTGCGATCGTGCGAGTTTTCTACGATGAAAAACTCGCACGATCGCACTTTTTTCTGCACCGAGAAGGTTTTTAGCGCTTCAGGACTCGCATAATCGCACTTTTCTTTGCATTGAAATCAAAAAAGTTGTTTTTGGCCGGTTTAGCATCGCGTGGTTGCAGTCGTCGCTGACTGATTTTGGCGATAAACTGGGCAAGTTGGTCATTTTTTCGCAGCGTATCCTTCCTTACAATAAGGGAAACTACTGCTGAATACCGAAGGATCCACTATGCCCGTTATTGATGCCCATTCCCACATTTATCCCGACAAGATCGCCTGCAAGGCCTCCTCGGCGGTGGGCGATTTCTACGGCGTGGACATGAACGCCAAGAACGCTTCCGTCGCCTCAATGCTCGCGGCCTGCGAGGGCTCACCCATCACCCATCATCTGGTGCATTCCGTGGCCACAACGCCGGGCCAGGTGCCCATCATCAACGACTTCATCGCCGAGCAGTGCCGCGAGCACGAGAACTTTATCGGCTTCGCTACCATGCACCAAGATTTCGAAGACATGGAAGGGGAAATCGATCGCGCTATCGGCTTGGGGTTGAAGGGCGTGAAGATTCACCCGGACACGCAGAAGGTGAACATGGACGACCCACGCTTGATGCACCTGTACGAGGTCATCGAGGGCCGCCTGCCCATCGTCATCCACACCGGCGACTATCGTTACGACTTCTCGCACCCACGCCGCCTGAAGCGTATTCTGCACACGTTCCCTAATCTGGTGGTTGATGCGGCCCACTTCGGCGGCTGGTCGGTGTTCGATTACGCCCTCGAGTACTTGGAAGACGAGAACTGCTACGTGGACACATCCAGCGCCCTCGAGTTTCTGGGCCCCCGCCGCACCGTGGAGCTCGCCCGCGCCTACGGCATCGAGCGCGTGATGTTCGGCAGCGACTTCCCCATGTGGAGTCCCGTGAACGAGTACAACATGATCTCCGCCATGCCCTTCACTGAAGACGAGTTCGAGGCTATCACTTGGAACAACGCCCAACGCTTCATCGCGGGAGAGATGCCGCGGTAGAACCTCTACTCTTCTTCCGCGGCAGGCTTGTCGATCACGACGAGGATGCGGTCGATGCGCAAGCGATCCATGGCGAGCACGGTGAATGTCACCTTGGTGCCGCGATCTTCCAGCACCGCCACGTCGCCCTCCTTGGGAATGCGGTCGAACAGCGACAGCAGAAGGCCGCCGGCGGTTTCCACATCGTTGGCTGCCTCGGGCTCGAAGCCGAGCAGCTCCACCAAATCGTCAATGGCGAGCGTGCCATTGATCTGGTAGGTGCCGTCGGGCAGCTCCTCGATGTCGTCGTCGGTGTCGTGCACGTACTCGTCGTCGATGCGGCCAACGATCTGCTCCATGATGTCGCTCATGGTGACGATGCCCGCCGTGCCGCCGTGCTCATCTACGACAACGCACATCTCGGTGCGACCCTCCTGCATGGCCTGCAAAAGCTTCGCGATGGGCGCGCCCTCGGGCACCGGCGGCAGCTCGCGAATCTTCCAATCGCTCATGGGGGCGTCCTTGGGCTCGTCTACGAGATCCTTCGTGTGCACGAAGCCGACGATGCGGTCCTTCGAGCCGTCGCACACCGGGTAGCGCGTGTACTTGTACTGGCGCACGACGTCCCAGTTCTCTTCCAAGGTGTCTTCCAGATCGAGGCAGATGACGTCGGTGCGCGGGGTCATGATGCCCTCAGCGTCCTTGTCGCCCAAGTCGAAAATGTTGTCGACGAACTCGTTCTGCTCCGGATCGATGAGGCCGCTTTCCGTGGACTCGTCAATAAGCAGCTTGATCTCCTCGCCGGTGTACACCTCGTGCTCATCGGCCGGGTCATGGCCGAACAGGCGCATGACCCCGTTGGTGATGCCGTTGAAGATGACCATGATCGGGTAGGTGATGCGGTAGAACACGCGCAGGGGGCCGGCGGTGTGCAGGGCGTACTTCTCGGTGGCGAAGATGGCGAAGGATTTCGGGATGAGCTCGCCGACCACCACGTGCAGGGTAGTCACGATGAAGAAGCCTACGGCCACGCAGATGGGGTATACCGTCGCCTCGGGGAAGCCCCAGGACAGTAGCGGTGCCTCCAGAACGGCGGACACGGCCGGCTCGCCCAACCAGCCGATGGCCAGGGAGGCCAGCGTGATGCCGAGCTGGCAGGCCGACAGGTAAGCGTTGATGTGCGTGGTCACGTCACGGGCGGCCTCGGCGCCGCGGCGCTTCTCGGCGACGGCCATGTCGATTTGGCTCTTGCGCACGCGCACCAGCGCGAATTCCGCGATGACGAAGAACGCGTTCATCAGCAGGAAGAACACCACGAGCAACAGACATATAGCGGTTTGCATACCGATCAATCATCCTTTCAGGGCGAAAACTCTGTTCCGCATTATAGAGGTGCGGGAGATAACATGAGCGAATCCATAGATGATTTTCCCAAACAGTCGCCGAACTGATACCGCAGAAGGCAGCGGCGACGCTCATACTAAGAAAAAAACAAGCGAGAGCGGGGCATAAAGCGAATGAGGTGTTGTGTATGAAGCTAACGCGCAAACAATGGATGATGCTGGCGGTGCTCGTGTCGGGCGCCTTTGTGACGGTGCTGAATCAGACGCTGGTGACGCCGGCGCTGCCGTCCATCATGGTGGAGATGAGCGTCGACCAATCGACGGCCCAGTGGCTGACCACCGGGTTCACGCTGGTGAACGCCATCATGATCCCCATTACGGCGTTTCTGCAGGATCGGTTCTCCACGCGGAAGCTGTTCGTGTTCTCAATGAGCCTGTTTGCCGTGGGCACGCTGCTGGCGGCCGTGGGCCTCAACTTTCCGGTGCTTCTGGGCGGCCGTCTCGTGCAAGCTGCCGGCGCCGGCATCCTCATGCCGGTGACCATGACGGTGCTCATGCTGGTGTTTCCGGTTGATCGCCGCGGTTCGGCCATGGGCATCTTCGGCCTGGTCATCGCCTTCGCGCCGGCCATCGGCCCCACGGTGGCGGGCTTCGTCATCGACCAAGCCGACTGGCACATCCTGTTCTACCTCATCTTCGCCTTGGCCATCGTCATTATCATCCCGTCGCTGTTCCTTGTCGATGACAAGGCGCCGGCGAACAAGGGCGACTCGGTGCTCGATCCGCTGTCGCTGGCGCTTTCCACCTTGGGCTTCGGGCTCATGCTTTACGGCTTCTCGGCGCTGGGCTCTGCCGGGTTCACGCCGGTGCCGCTGCTCACCTGTGCTCTCGGCATCGTCGGCGTCGTGTGGTTCTTCATCCGTCAGACGCGCCTGCCGCACCCGATGCTGCGCGTCGATGTGCTGAAGAACCGCCGCTTCCTCGTGGGCACTATCATCGGCATGCTCGTGCAGGGCGCGCTGCTGGCCGCCGGTATCCTCATGCCCATTTACGTGCAGTCGCTTCACGGGCTGTCGGCCACGGTGTCGGGCCTCGTGCTCATGCCCGGCGCCATCCTTATGGGCATCATGAACCCGCTCGCCGGCAAATGGTTCGATCGCCACGGCCCGCGCCGTATGGCCATTGTGGGCATGAGCCTGCTGACGCTCACCACCTTCGCTTTCGCTATCCTGAACCTCACGTCCAGCATCATTTACATCACCATCGTGTACACGGTGCGCATGTTCTCGATGTCGCTCGTGAACATGCCCATCACCACCTGGGGCATGAACGCCCTGGATAACAAGGTCATGAACCACGGAACCTCGGTGAACAACACGTTGCGCCAGGTGGCGGGTTCGCTCGGCACCGCTATCATCATCGCGGTGTCCACCCAGGTGCAGAATTTCGCGACGCCGGAATTCGGCGCGGCCCAAGGCACCATGTTCGGCATCAACGCCGCCTTCCTCGTGTGCACGCTGTTGTGTCTCATCGGCCTGGTGATGACCATTGTGCTGGTGAAGGACAAGCCCGGCGAGGAAGAGGCCGTGGACGAGGGCGGCACCCGCAAGTCGCTGCTCATGTCCATCATGAAGACCGACGTGTTCTCGCTTTCCAAGGACGCCACCGTGGAAGAGGCCATGCGCCTGTTCGTCGACAAGAACATCTCCGCCGCTCCTATTGTGGATGAATCCGGTGAACCGGTGGGCTTCATCTCCGACGGCGATATTCTGAAGCGCCTAAGCCCGCGCCGCGAGTCGTTCACCGACCCCATCGTGCTCATCAACAGCACGGTGAACGACGACGAGGGCTACGACGAGAAGCTGGCGAAGGTCATGCAAATGCGCGCCAGCGAAATCGGCGCCGCCAGCCCCATCTGCGTGAGCGTGCACGCGAACCTGACCGACGTGTGCCGCGTGCTGGCCGAGAATCACCTGAAGAAGGTGCCGGTGCTGGAGAGCGGCCACATCGTGGGCATCATCAATCGCAGCGACATCACGCAGTACTCCATGGCCGCCTATCTGGCCGATCATCCGGAGCGCGCCGTCTACTGCGGCGAGGGGCCGTCCGGCCAGCACGAGTGCGTGGAAGAGGCCTGCGAGGAGAGGTAGCTAAAGCGCCATTTGCCCCGAACATTCAAGCAGCCCCGGCGAGCGAGGGCAACGGGGCTGCTTGCGTTTGGGAAGCCGCATGGTCGGCTTCCGTGCGTATGGGAAGATGCCAGGTGCGCGGGGTGCGATTGCGTGCTTGCTTGCGGCGGTGCGGGCAAGCGGCGGTGCGCTAGTGATGGCATCCAGTATCTTTACCCCGATAGTAACTGTTTTGCGTGACGGTGCGGGCTGCGGACGGTCAAGCGTCTCCGATCTGCTATCCTATCGAAAACACTAGAGGCGTCCGCGTTCCTTGAGGCGCGAACCCACTCTGGCGACGACCTTGCCAGCCGCTCTGCGGAGAGCGGTTGTGTCGGCGCTTTCGCACGGAAAGGAAGGCCCATGTTCGGAGACAACCTAGAGCGCATCGTCGCGGCCATCGAGAAGAACTACGAGGCCGATGAGATATTCTTCACGAAGCCCGGGCGCCGCTTCCCCAGCCGCACCGCTATCAAGGGGCTCATCACCGAGCTGCGCCGCGTGCTGTTCCCCGGTTATTTCGGGCCGGAGATGCTCTCGCCCTCTACAAGCCCCAGCTACTTTATCGGCCAGACGCTCATCGACATTGAATCGGTGTTGCGCGAGCAGCTCATTTTGGCGCTCACCTACACCTCCGATGATCGTGACGACCTCGTCGGCAGCGGCAACCACTTGTGCGGCGGTTGCACGAGCGACTCCATTTGCGAGCAAACGGCCGATATCTGCACGAAGTTCTTCGACGCCCTGCCCGAAATTCAGCGCACGTTGCTCACGGATGTGCAGGCGCTCTATGACGGCGATCCGGCGGCGGGGTCGAAGGAGGAGGTCATCTTCACGTACCCGGGCTTGTACGCCATTTACGTGTACCGCATTGCGCACGTGCTCTACGACTTGGGCGTGCCTATCATCCCGCGCGTGATGACCGAAATTGCCCATTCTTCCACGGGCATCGACATCGGCGCCGGCGCTCATATCGGCGAGTACTTCTTCATCGATCACGGCACTGGCGTCGTCATCGGCGAGACCACTACCATCGGTGACCATGTGAAGCTGTACCAGGGCGTCACGCTGGGCGCGCTTTCCACCCGCGGTGGTCAGCGTCTGGCTGGCGTGAAGCGCCATCCCACTATTGAGGACAACGTCACCATCTACTCCAACGCCAGCGTGCTCGGCGGCGAGACGGTCATCGGCGAGGGCTCGGTCATTGCCGGCTCCACCTTCGTGACCTTCTCGGTGCCGCCCCATTCTCGCGTCTCCGTGAAGGAGCAGGAGATCCGCGTCCGCCAGCCCGGCGAGAGGGATTAAGCGACAGCAATCAGCGGCGGAAGATACCAAACTGGCGACCTTGGCAGAGCGCTTGTGGGAACGGCGGGCGTCGCCCAGAAGCCTCTTTGGAGATTGCCTCTACTGCTCGCCGCCGTTGGGTTCTACGAGGTACTCGAAGCCTTCTTGGGTGTACTCGCCGGCGATGCGCACGCGAGGGAGGGCCTCCACAGGGTCGCCCACCTCAACGCGGCGGTTCTCGATGGTGAAGGCGCACAGTACACCAGCTTCTTCCATGGCCGCCCAGGCGTTCTCGTTGTTGTCGCCGTAGGGGTAGGCGAAGGCCTCGGTGGTTCCCAGAATGGCCTGGGCCTGCTTCAGGTCGTCCACGATTTCTGCCGTGGCCATGGCGTGGATGATGCCGCCGCGGCCCACATCCGAGCCGTCCCGGTGCATATTGTAGGAATGGGACTGAAACGACACGTAGGGGCTCGCGTAGTCGCGCAGCTTCTCGGGCGTGGAGTCCTGCGAGCAGATGATGAACGAGGTAGCCGGTACCTCGTACTGCTCCAGCAGAGGAATGCCGTAGTTGAGAAAGCCCTTCTGGCCGTCGTCGAAGGTGAGCACGACGCTGCGCGCCGGCAGCGTGTGGGTGCCTTGGGCAAAGGCGCGCACCTCGGCGTAGGAGGGGTAGTAGTAGTTGTTGTCCACTAGGTACTGCAGCTGGGCGGCCAGCTTGGTGTCGAGCAGGTAGTTCGCGTCGTTCTTCTCCGGCGGGTCGTCCTCGGTGTACACGTAGTGGTACATGAGCACGGGGAGGGTCTCGGCGTTGCCCGCGAAGTCGTCGAAGTTCTCCACGACGTGCACCGTGCGGGTGGTCGTGGCCTGGGCGCCCGAGGCGAGCGCCGCCGTGTAGGTGACGGTGTAGTCGCCGGGTGTGGCGGTGTCCACGTCGCCGGTGGCAGTGACAGGGAGGTTGCCCTCGGCGGCATCGTAGGCGTGGCAGCCGCCGTCGAGGAAGTTTTCGCCGACGAGTACGTAGGTGTCCTTGCCACCGCTCAGGGTCATGACGATAGAGTCGGCCACAGGCGGCGCGGCGGCTTCCTCGCCGTTGTTGGGCGCCTCGGGGTTGGCTGCGTCGAAGCTGGTGGAAGCGTCGGGGTTGGTCGCGTCGTTCGTGGCGCCTGCGCCGCCGAGCGCGTTGGCGGCGAAGAACACCCCGACCGCGACGAGGACGACGCAAAGCGCCCCCGCAATGATGCGTCGGCGTCGCGCTTGGCGCGCCTGCTGCATCTGGTAGAGCCGGCTCGCGGAAGCGGCTCGGCGTTGTTGGCCGTCGTAGGGCTGGGCCGCATGGGGTCTGCCTGGCCGTGGCTGCGTCGTGCGCGAAGCTGGTTGGGTCGGGCGCGGGCGGGTCGGGCGCGATTGCTCGCCCTGCGCCCGGGCGGCGCGCGGACGGTCCGATTGCGACTGGTCTGTGCGCGGCGTCGGCCGTCGATGCGGATGCTGTTCCATGGGGGAGAACTCCGTTTCCTTCAACGTGAGTCTCAATCTTAACACAGCCCCGGTGACCCCTCGTTTTCGTGTCGCGGCCCAACGAAGCAAATAAGAAGCAAATAAGAACCGGGAGTTGCGGAAGGGAGGTTTACAATGGCCCTTTTCCTTTCACGGATAGAAAGGTCGACAGTTATGATATACTGCTAGCAATTCTGAAAGGGGTTGCTATGCCGAACATGCAGATGAACTTCCGTATCGATGCCGAACTGAAGCGGCGCGGGGACGAGCGCTTTGCCCGGCTTGGGTGCACGCCGTCGGAGGCCCTGCGGCGGTTTTACGAGATGGCGGCGCGCTATGACGACGAGTCCGAAGCGGCCTTGCGGGCGGTCATCGGCCCCGAGACGGAGGAAGCCGACGCCATGAGCGAGGGCGAGAAGCGTGCCCAAGCGGTCACGGACTTCCTGACATCGCTTCAGGCGCAACGCGAGGCCCTGGGTATTCCGCCAGCTGCCTCGCCTCAGGAGTTCTCGGATGAATATTGGGACAATCTTTTCTACGAGGCGAAGACCGAAAGACTGGCTGAAAGGGGACTCTGGTGACGGTTGCGGAGAATGCTATTGTTGTAGACAAAAACATTTGGCTCGATTTCTATCTTCACGAGCGGCCCCTTCATGAAGAAGCTGCTCGCTTTATTCGCGTTGCGGAGAAATACAACGCCAATTTGGGAACACCAGCGGATGCTGTCAATGAAGTTTTTTACACGGTGGGAAGATATCTGAAACAGCAGGTACGCGAAAACGGTGGCACTGTCGACGAGTGCACGGCCCGTGCTATAAACAACTTCGCGTGGGGGTGCGTCGACCACATGACCGATCTTGCGATATCGGTTCCCATGGACGATCGTACGGCGTGGCTAGCTCGCCACTACCGCGATATCACCTCGGATTACGAAGACGCCTCGGTTCTTGCTTCCTGCGAATTGTGCAAGGCGAACTATCTGGTAACCCACGACAAGCGCCTGGCTGCTCAGGCCAACATAGCCGCCAAAACCGCCACGGAAATGGCCGACCTCATAACCCGCGCTCACGGGGAATAGCCTCCCTGACCATGCGGGGGTCTGGGTGCAATTTTGTGACAAGCTGCCTTGTTTGCTAAGATTGCGAGACATTTTCCCGTGGTCTGACAGTTGCCTGTTTGCTGGCGATGCCCTAGCATCAACACAGAGTATGATTGGAGAACGCGCCCGACGGCGATGGCGCGGCGATAACGATAAGGCGTCGCCGTGTCGAAAAGCAGAAAGGACTCCCATGGAAAACTTCGAATTCGTTTCCCCCACGCATTTTGTCTTCGGGCGCGGGGCTGAAGAGCAGGTGGGCGAGAAGCTGGCGGCAGCTGGCGCCAAGCGGGTGCTTGTGCACTTCGGCGGCGGGAGTGCTGTGGCCTCCGGGCTTATCGACCGCGTGGGTGCGTCGCTGGATGCTGCGGGCATCGAGCACTTGGAGCTGGGCGGTGTGCGCCCGAACCCCGAGATCACCCTTGTGCGCGAGGGCGTGCGCCTCTGCAAGGAGGCTAACGTCGACTGGATTCTCGCCGTAGGTGGCGGCTCGGTCATCGACTCCGCGAAGGCCATCGCCAACGGTGCTTGCGTGGAAGGCGACGTGTGGGAGCTCTTCGAAACCAAGGCCCTCGACCACGATGTGCTGCCCATTGCCGTGGTGCTCACCATCCCGGCCGCCGGTAGCGAGGCGTCGAAGAACACGGTTATTTCCAACGACGAGCTGGGCCGCAAAACCGGCTACGCCAACAACGCCCAGCGTCCGAAGTTCGCCTTCATGAACCCCGAGCTCACCTTCACGCTGCCTCCCTTCCAAACGGCCGCCGGCCTCACCGACATGTTCTGCCACCTGCTTGAGCGCTTCTTCGACGACGTGGGCGCGGTGCCCGTGACTGACAACTTGAACCTGTCGCTCATGAACACCATCCGCGCCGAGGCGCCGCGCGTGTTGGCCGACCCCGACAACTACGACGCCCGCGCCAACATCATGTGGGCCGGCATGCTCTGCCATCAGGGACTCGCCGGAGTGGGCCGCCATGAGGACTGGGCCACTCATGGGTTGGAACACGAGCTGTCGGCGCTGAATCCGGCTATCACTCATGGCGCCGGTCTGGCCGTCATGTTCCCTGCCTGGATGGAGTACGTGCACACCGAGAACCCGGCGCGCTTCGCCTTCTACGGCCAGGCGGTGTTCGGTCTCACGCCCACCGGCGACGTGGAAGCGGACGCGCTTTCGGCCATCGACGAGACGCGCGCCTTCTTCGCGAGCCTTGGCATGCCCACCACCCTCGCCGAGTTGGATGTGGAAGAGGCCGACATCCCGAAGATGCTGCCGACCCTCGCCCAGAACAAGGGCGTCCCCTTCGGCACCTTCAAGAAGCTGACCCTGGAAGACGCCGAGGCCATCTACCGGCTGGCGCTGTAGGGGCGCGGTTTTCGGAGGTCTATTGCTCAAGCAGTAGCTCTCTGCTGTCGAGCCTCTCCTGCAGACCAATTCCTCTAAGCTCTTCTAAGTTTCACTAAGTTCTTCTAAGGAGTTCTAAGTTTCTCGATTCGGGATGACTTTGCGCAACCTGATCAACCGGATCAACCATAAGAGTCCAACTTCCCCAACGAAAACGGTCCAACCTCCGCAATGAAAATAGTCCAACTTCCTCAATCGCTTCGCTGACGTGGTATAGTGAGCATACCGATCGATCATTGACGGAAAGGGCGCGCCATGGTGGAGAAAGACGAAGAGCAGCAGGAGGGCTATTGGCCGCGCGTGGCCGACGCCGTGCTTCAGCGGGCGCTTCGGGCTTCCGGCGCCGTTCAGATCGTTGGCGCGAAATGGTGCGGCAAGACCGAGACGGCCAAGCAGCAGGCGCAAAGTGCCGTGTACCTCCAAGACCCCGACGAGGGTCCCTCTCTTGTCGCTTTGGCCGAAGTGCGCCCGTCGGTGCTCTTGGAAGGCGCCGAGCCGCATCTTATCGACGAATGGCAGATGGCGCCGCAGCTGTGGGATGCCGTCCGTTTCGCGGTCGACCAGGGGAAGGGCAAGGGCCGGTTTATCCTCACCGGATCGGCTACGCCCAAGAAGAGACCGAAGCACTCCGGCGTGGGACGGATATCCCGCATGCACATGCGTCCCATGTCGCTCTTCGAGTCCCGCGAGTCCACGGGCGCGGTCTCGCTAGCGGGGCTCTTCGATGGCGCTGCCGAGGTGGGCGCCCTATCCGATCGCTCCATCGAGGACATCGCCTTCGCGCTCTGCCGTGGCGGTTGGCCGGAGGCCGTGCTGGAAAGCGATCCGGAGATCGCCCTCGACCAGGCCAAGGATTACGTTGCCGAGCTGCTCGACTCGGATATCGACGAGATGGACGACAAGAAGCGCAACTCGACGTGGCTGCGGGCCATTCTGCGCTCCTATGCGCGCAACCTATCCACCGAGGCGAGTCAGGCGACCATCGCGGCGGACATGGGGGGCGAGTCCCCTTCGGAGAACACGGTCGCGGACTATCTCGACGCGCTTCGGCGCACCTACGTTACCGAGGATCTGCCGGCATGGAATCCGGCGCTGCGCTCCAAGACCGCCGTGCGCACCAGTCCGACGCGGCACTTCTGCGACCCGAGCATCGGGGCGGCCCTGCTGGGCGCGTCTCCCCGGAAGCTCTTGCTGGACTTCAACACCTTCGGGCTGTTCTTCGAATCGCTGTGCGTGCGTGACCTGCGTGTGTACGCGGCCAAGCTCCGGGGAACCGTCTACCACTATCGCGATAAGACGGGCCTCGAGGCCGATGCCGTCGTCGTCTTGGATGACGGCCGCTGGGGGGCCGTCGAGGTGAAGCTCGGCGAGAAGCAGGTTGAAGAGGGTGCGGCCCACCTATTGAAGCTCGCCTCGCGCGTTGACGACTCCAAGGAGGGAGCGCCCTCGTTCCTCATGGTTCTTACGGGCCAGCAAGCGGCCTACCGCCGGCCGGATGGCATCTACGTCGTCCCGATAACCTGCCTGGCCCCGTAGGGGACATTACCGCCTGAATCGCCCGATTCGTCTGCGAATACGCTGCATTCGAGCGCCGACCAGTCTCCTTCCGAAAACGAAAGGGCGGAGATCCCTCCGCCCGTCTGCCCGTCTTTGGTAGGCCAGACCGATCAAACGGTTAACCGAGAAAGATCTACCATGGACTGAAGAAAGAATCAACGACTTTTCGGATTTGGTTGCAAGATAGAGACCGTAAACAAAATAGAGAAAATTCGGGTTGACTGCCCGAGAGCTGGATGTACTGAGTTACCTTGTGAGGGGTTACACATTGGCCAATATTGCGCCGAAGCTTTTTCTTTCTGAGCATACTGTGCGCACCCATGTAAGACATATCTATGAAAAGATGGGTGTTCACTCCCGCCAGGAGCTTCTCGAAGCGCTTGGGTATTAAATGGACTTCTATCTCGTCTTTGCATCTCAGGGGCGAGGGTTTCCGCTTTTTGCGCGATCAGTTAAATTTGAAGGGCTATTCCGGTTGGCTGAAGTTGCCCGTGATTTCCTTATCGATGACGCTAAGGAGCTCTTGGCGGGAGTGAACGCCGATTTTGGCGTAGATGTGGCTGACGTGACTGTGGGTGGTACTGGAGGAGATAAACAGCGCCTCGGAAATGAACGGCTCATTGCGCCCCTTCATGAGCAGCCCCATCACCTCAGTTTCGCGAGTGGTAAGACCGTAGCGCTTGGAGAGGGCTTGCGTGACTTGCTCACTGTTGACAGTCTCAGGCGCCATGGCTGAGCGTTCGAGTCCCCAAAGCGACGCTACATTGCGGCTTCCGAACAGAAGCGACGAAACGAGGATCATGGCCAGCAAGAAGAAGAGCAACACCATATGTACGATTTCTTCTGGCATGGAGGCCATGACGAAAAGAGAGAAGCCGGTGGCAACCAGCGTGGCCAAGCTGACAAGTCCGCGCACAATGCCATACAGCGTGTTGAAGGCGACGTTTGTTTCCAGGAACAGCTCGAAGAGTACGGCCCAGAGCATGAGTTCAAGGCAGGTGTACCCTGCGGTAGTGGCAGCCACCGTGAGGGCGGCGGTAGACTCAAAAGGTAGCCAGTAGCTACAAATACCGAGTGTAAAGGCCAGTAGCTGCAAGGTGCTCAGCACCCAATAGGCCTTCTTCAGCTTGCCGATAAGTACCAGCGCGACCACGGTCGTGCCGGCTCGAGCGAGAGTGTGGGCCAGGTAACTCTCTTGGAACACCTCGACAGACTCGCTGCTGGCGGAAATGCGCATTAGGCCGAAGGCGATGCCGAAGACGGCGAGGCCCAGCAGCAGCTTCCAGGGGAGCTTTTGGCCGGCACCCCAAAAAGAAAGCCGCGTTCTGGCCGTTTCAGCATCCGATCCCTCGGTGTTCTGCGGGGATCTCTTATGAGCATCCGTCGCGAGGCCCGCGAGCGACAGCAGCGGTAGCGCAGCGCAGATATAACCTGCCGCGGTTCCGAGAAAGGCCACCGTTAGATATAGAGCAGCTGCTATGAGGAGGGCCCACGAGAACAGCACGACGACGTCCTCCGCCGAGTGACACTGACGAATAGCTCGGTTGACGAAAAGATAGAGAAGAAATCCTTCGGGCAGGCCTACCAAGCAAGCTCCGATAATAAGCAACGCATCGCCGTTCGACCCCCAGAGCACCAGCAACGTGCCAGTCGATGCGGCCAAGGTTGTCGTCGCTCGCAGCAGATGATTTTCGGCCATCTTCTGCGCCAGAGCGGGCGAAAGAAATGCCAAAATGCCTACCACGACTGTACTTACGGTCAACGCTACGAAGTTTGCCAGCTCTACCGAGGCGATGCCGCCGATGCCCGCGAGGGCTGTCGAGAAAAAGACGAGGCTCATCCAGCCCCAGTAGATACCTAGATCGAGCGTGATCCCGAGCCGTCGCTGCCGTGATTGCGCCTCCGATTTTATTGCTCCCATGGTGTCCTCTCCCAAACGTCTAGGCTCAGCTTACCACAGGCTGTTGCATTCGTCGCGGCTGTGCCAGGGGATAGTAGAGCCGGTTTCCACTGCTTCAGAGGATGGGTATCGACTAGTTTAGATGATGCTTTCACCAGGTGTTTCATTCATGATAACGGCATCACCTGAGAGCCGTGGACCGCGGCAGGTGGAAGGATGGGGCCTTCGGCTTCCGAAAAAGCATCTATGTAAGGAGAGAGACAATGACTGATATGAAAGGCATTTCGCGTCGCAGTTTTTTGACTGGATCTGCTGTGCTCGGTGGAGCCGCGGCTTTAGCTGGCCTAGCAGGTTGCAGTCCGGCGCCGAAGGATACGTCGATGGCCGAGACCGGCTCGGCAACTGAGGAGGACTGGCTCGGTGAAGCGCCAGCGCTGACCGAGGCCGACTGCGACAACGTGGTGGATGCCGATGTGGTGGTTATCGGTTCTGCGGTGGCCGGCTCGCTTTCCGCGTTCGGCGCTTTGGAGAACGGTGCGAAGGTGGTTATGCTCGAGCGCAACAAGATATTCCACTACGGTGGCAACCAGGGCTCCTTCTTGAACTCTGAGTTCCAGAAGCAGTCCGGCAAGCCCACCTACGATCCAAAGGAGATTGTCTACCACATCGTGGGCAATACCGCCAACCGTTGCGACATTCGCCAATGGCGCGTATGGGCCGACCGATCCGGCGAGCTCGTGGACACGCTCATCGAGAAGGTGCTCACGCCGGCGGGCATTCCCTTCACGTGCTCTCCGGCTCCCGATGAGCCGGAGCTGTGGCTGAATCGGGTGTTCGATATCAATGTGGTGCTAGGCGATCCTACGAAGGACAATTACAAGGAATTCCTCTCAGGCATGCACGCCTATCTGGCCGACAACGGCGCCGACATTCGCTACAACACCAAGGCCGAGGTGCTCGTGCAGGACGAGGCCGGGCGCGTAACTGGCGTCATCGCCACAGCCGAGGACGGCTCCCGCACGTTGTTCAAGGCGGCTAAGGGCGTCATCGTGTGCACGGGTAGTTATGCCGGCAACGCTGCCATGGTGAAGAAATTCCAGCAGGAAAAGGTGGCGAAGCTGCTGGAAGAAGGCAATGTGTACACCATGTACATGGATACCGAAGACCTCTCTAGCGCAGAGCCCATGGACGACGGGATCGGCCACCGCATGATGTGCTGGGCCGGCGCCGAGATGGAGGGAGGCCCCCACGGCTTCCTCGGTTGGCCGAACGGCGGTCATATCGGCTGCCCGAATTTGGAAGTGGACCAGGCAGGGCGCCGCTATATGAACGAGGCTCTGTTCCCGGTGAACCAGGTGCAGCAGGTGGTGTCTGCAGCTTCGATGCCCAGCGGTGCCTTCACCTGGGAGATTTCCTCCACCGAGGATCGGCTCATGCCCTGCTTCATCGGCATCGATCCTAACGTGCTGGACGCTATCGCCAAAAGCGGAACCGGCGTGTACCAGGCCGATACCTTAGAGGAGCTGGCCGAGCTCATCGACGTGGATCCGGCTACCTTTACAGCCACGATTGAGCGGTACAACGAGATGTGCGAGAAGGGTGTTGACGAGGACTTCATGAAGAGCTCCGAGTACCTCATCCCCGTGAAGAACCCGCCGTTCTATGCTTTCAACGAGAAGTGGGTGTTCGTGTGCTCCATCGCCGGTGTGCACACCAACGACAAGTTCCAGGTGTTGAATGCCGACCATGAAGTGATCCCGGGCCTGTTCGCCGCGGGCAACACCGTGGGACGTCGCTTCGGCTACGCCTATGAGAGTTCGGGCATGGGGATGTCGAACTCCCAGGCCATGGTCGCCGGCTACGTCGCGGGCGAAACGGCCGCTAGCAGCTAGGAGCAAAGAGAGCGCTTCTCAAAAATGCGCTCACTCAACGCGCCCTCCCCTGAGGCGAAGCTCCGGCGTTCTGCAACGCTGGGGCTTCGCGCTGCTTTTAGGGGGCAGAAACTATGCAGTCATTTGTGCGTTCGCCTTGTTCGAGCTCTCCGTCGATGCCGCGTTGGTTGAGGCGGGATCCATTGAGAAAATGCCGAGCGCCATACCTAGGCTTATCAGCCGAGCGTTTATCATGGTCGGCGTGGTGACGGCCCAGCTGGCTGCGGGAGCCCTCGACGAGCAGACTCCCGCAGCCGTACGTTCTAAAAGTTACCCAGGCGAAGCCAAGCTAAGCTAAGCGATATATTTCGCGGCGGCGTTGGCGGCGTTGCGACCGGAATTGATGTTGTTGGCCATGGCGGTGCCGGGCATGTTCTGCGTGTACACGTTACGCCAAAGCATGGCTCCGTCCAAGCCGACGGCATACAGGCCGGGAATGGGCTTAGAAGCGTCGTCGAGCACCTCGCTGCGGACGTTGGTCATGATGCCGCCGTCCACCACCACGACCAGCGCATCGATGCGGGCGATGTAGAATGGCCCGTTCTCGATGGCGGTAAGGAAAGGCTGGGCCTTGCCGAACTCGCCGTCGAAGCCTTGGGCACAGAACTGATTGTAGCGCTCCATGGTTTCCGCAAGTGTTTCCGCGTCCAGTTCGAAGTGCTCAGCGAGCTCTTCGAACGAATTTGCCGTGAAGACACTCGTGCCGTCGTTGTTGGTCAACGCATCTTCGACCGTCTTCTTGTCGGCCTCGTTCAGTTCGCAGCCATCAAGGATGGCCTGATCGAAGATGGCGTAGGACTCTCGGTTGCCGAGGCATGCGCCAAGGTTGGCCGCCATGTTGAATGTCATGGCCAGAGACTCGTCGTTGAAGCGGCGCGCATCTTGGTTGACCCACACGCACAGGCCGTTGCCAACAAGGCCATTGCCGCCGTTCAAGGGACTGTTGTAGGGGACGGTTGTGTCAGTGCCGAACGCCTTCACCATTTGGAAGCCTTGAATGGCGGCATTGCGGAGAAAGTCTCGGCCTCCAGCAGCCATGGCCATGTTGTAGCCGTCGCCGCACACGGAAGGCGAGCAGTTGGTCATCATCTCGTTCACTTGGTTCTGGGCCATGCCCGCTTGTACGAGGAGGTCGGGGTTGGCCCCGATGCCTCCCGAGGCCAGGACGACGGCTTTGGCTTTAACTTCGATGATATTGCCCGAGCTGTCTTCGGCGTACAGTCCCGAAACGGTGCCGGCATCCACCTTAAGACTTGTTGCTGCAGTGCCGAAGCGAAATTCCGCGCCGTTTTGCTCGGCCGTGGCCTGCATCGGCTCGATATAGCTCGTTACGGCAGAGTCGTTGTCGAACCAGTGCATGGTGTTATAAAGCCCGGCACCGTAGTTGTCGACAACACCGTTGAACTGCACGCCGTTGCCTTGCAGCCAGTCGATATTCTCGGCGGAATTATGCACCATGTCGTACCAAAGCGCGCCATTGGTCACCCACTGGGCCTCTTCAAGTTCGGTGCGGATGATGTCTACTTCGTTAATCTCGATGCTCAGGTTTTTCTGCAGCTTCGAGCCCACGGCGAAGACGCCTTCGGTGCCCGCGCCGTTTCCGCCCGCTGCACCGCCTTTCTCAAGAACGAGAACCTTGCTGCCGTTCTCTGAGGCTTGCACGGCTGCGGCGAGTCCCGAGATGCCCGCGCCTACGACAACGATGTCGCACTCGAGCGTCTCGGATACGTTGTCAGGCGTCGCGGGCGCTTGCGCATCCTGGTTCGACGGCTCGGACTCCTTTTGCGTGTTGGTCTGGTTCGGCTGTGCGCATCCCGCAAGCCCCAGCAACGCCATCGTGCCGAGGGCGGCACCCGAGATGAACCCCCTGCGGCTCATGCCCCGCTGATTGCCTGCTGCCTCGTTTGTGATTGTCTCCATGATCCCTCCGTTCGCTTGATTGTGGAAACAAGGAGAGCATAGGGGTGCAGAAAAATTACAGCAATTGAATCTAGCTAGCGCAAAATGCCAGGTGAGAGCTCTGCTAAAAAGCAATAGCAGAAAAATGATTACAATGAGGGAACTAATAGGGCTGCTCTGCTGAAAGATTGAGGTACATTCTCATGTACCATGCGTCCACCACCATGCTTCCATTTTGCTTGATGGGGCTGTGCATTGCCTGGGTGACCTCGTTTGCCGCACGGCGAAGGGTGCTTGCTTTTTTGGTGCCCGCCTCGGTGAGCGTGACGATCCTCTGTCGTCCGTCATCGACGTCCTCTTCGATGTGAATCAAATTGGCTCCCTCAAGCTTTTGCAGCACAAGGGTTGCGTTGCTTCGTGGAATGCGTAAGAGCGATGATAATTCAGAAGGCGTGAGAACCTCCTCGGCCTCCAGGACGTCGAGAGCGCGGTACTCGACAAGACTAAAAGGTGCAAGACCTCGAATAGCTTGTTTCCACTCGTCAATTGTTATGCGCCATAAAAGCAGGTGAGAAGAGCCGAAGTAGAGCTTTCGGTCTGGCTGAACGGACAGCGCATCGACATGGTGTCCGCGAACGAGGTCGCAGCTCTCCAAGGAGGAATCTCGCATAAATTTGAAAAACTCTTCGTCTTGCAAGTTCCGAAGGAATCGTTCGCGGAGGAATCTGGCAACTATTTCGGCCCCTCTGACGGCTACGCCTTCTCCCTTGACCGTCAGGGCGCATCTCATGGTTCGATGGTCGTTTTCTTCGACCGTTTTCGAGACGAGCCCCAGATCTTCTAGAGTGAGCAAAATGTTCCAAGTAGTTTTTCTCTGCAGCAAAAGATAATCTGCAAGATCTGAAGCGCCGAGCGTCGCTCTGGTTTCGTAAAGTGCAATAAGAGCCAGGAACTCGTTGTAGGTTAGCCCCAGGCTCTCTCGCACGCAATGCGATACTTGTCGAAAATGCTCGACAGTAACCGTCATCATCTGGTGAGAATTTGCTACTTTGCCCATAGGGACATTTTAGCGAAAGCTCGTTTGAGTTGCTTGGCGTGATGGCTGGAAAACGAAAGATGATTGGCTAAATCGAGCACCTGGAGTTGGGCAGCGCGCGCCTTCTTCGCGAGCTTGGGCATGCCCACCACCTTGGCTGAGCTGGATGTTGATGCGGCCGACATCCCGAAGATGCTGCCGACCCTCGCCCAGAACAAGGGCGTCCCCTTCGGCACCTTCAAGAAGCTGACCCTGGAAGACGCCGCGGAGATCTACAAGTTGGCGCTGTAGGGCGGAACGGAGTAAAAACGGAGTAGCGGCGCCGCAAGCCCCTCGATCTCCTTCGAAAAACAGAGGCTATGCACCCGCCACAAGGCGGCGTATGCCGGCCATGCTCGAGATTTCGTCGAGGATGGAAATCAGTTCAGGGGCTTGGTAGAAATCGCCGCGTCGCATATTGCCAAGAGGTTTCAATATGCCGTATTCGCATGCTCTGTTGATGATGGAAGTTGCTGATCTGCGGGTTATCTCGAGCCCGTTTGCCACGTAATCGGAGTTGACGACGGGCTGCTCTACGAGCAGTGCGGGTAGGCCGAAGATGCGAGATCCTGAGCGCTCTTGCATGCGCGCCGTCCAGTCTCCTACAAGCCCTGCGATAGTGCGCGATGTCTTTTGCCCGACGACCATGGCCAAGTCGATTGCGTTGCAAACCTGTTCGACAATAGGCGCCGGATCGCCCTGCTGGTAGCATGAAAGCGCGCTCATGTAGTCGTCGATATCGTGCAGCAAACCCGCCGATATGGGCACGGTTGCATGAAGGAGGACTCCGTCGCTGCGCAACATGCGATGGAGAAGCGTTCGGCCTGTGCGCCCATTTCCGTCGACGAAGGGATGGATGGTTTCGAACTGGGCATGGACGAGGGCGGCTTTGGCGATAGGGTCTATCTCTTCGGTTTGCGCGAAAGCGCAAAGGTCGTCCAAGCACTCATCGACGCGGCCTGGCACAGGTGGCACAAACAGTGCACCGTGGGGACTGTAGGGGGTACCGCCGACCCAAACTTGCTCACCGCGCAGCTCTCCTGCAAAATCAAGAGCGGTTTTCTTGAGCAGCTGGCGATGAATCTGCCGAATGCCGTCGGTCGTGAGGGCGTCTTCGAGATTGAGCGCGCATCGCATGGCATCGATGTTCCCCGCAATGACGAGTGCGTTTGGCGGCGCGGAGGACGAAAGCTCCGCCAGAGCGATATTGCGCGCGCTGGAGGTGAGGTTTTCTATTTGGGAGCTTGCCGCCGATTCACTGCGCAGCAAGAGGCTGGGAAGGTTAAAGGGCAGCGAGTCTTGGTGCTCGTCGAATCGGACGAGGCGCATTCGGGCATCAGCGAGGCGCTCGGTGAGCTCGGCTGAGAGCCGGGGGCGCGCATGGCGGATTTTGGCCGGGACGGCCGCCTGGTAAGTGGAAGTGATTTTTCTGCGCCGAGATTTCGGAATGAGGTAGACGTCCTCGTCGCGCAGGTGCCACGGAACCTCTTCGGTGGTTATGGCCGACCAGTCGCTCACGAGGCATCCTTTCATTTGGCTTTGCTTCTTTACTATACAATTAGCGGAAGCGAATTGCAATTCACTTCCGCTAATTGAGATTTAGGGAAGGGAAAATTGCTCCCATCTGGCAGTTAAACGATCAGGGGCCCACATCACATGGGCCGTTACCAACAAGGCCATTGCCGCCGTTCAAAGGACCGTTGTAGGGGATGGTTGTGTCCGTGCCGAAGCGGAATTCTGCGTCGTTTTGCTCGGCTGTGGTTTGTATGGGCTCAATATAGCTCGTTACGACAGAGTTGTTGTCGAACCAGTGCATGGTGTTATAAAGCCCGGCACCGTAAAAGCCCGGCCCGTAGTTGTCGACAACACCGTTGAACCGCATCACGCGCTTTGCATGGCCTTTTGGAAGAAGAGCGGGGTGACGACTGCTTCCTCAACAGAAACGGTCCAACTTCCGCAATGAAAATAGTCCAACTTCCCCAATCGCTTCGTTGACGTGGTATAACGGGCGTCCTCGTCCCGATAACCTGTCTGGCCTCATAAGGGAAAGATCGCTCAAAACCCTTCTCTGTCCTGTAGGGGGCTCCGAAGGAGCTTTGGGTTTCTCAGCTGGCGGTCAGCACGCGTTGAGTTCTGTCAAGTGCTGCCTTGCGCAGGAATGCCGAACGTGACTCTCCCTCCTGTTCGGCTGCGCGCTTGATGGCAAGAGCGGCGGAGTGCGGTACTTTGAAGCTAATCACGTCGAGAGGCTCGTCGGCCAGCCTTGGTCGGCCTATCACCACGTTGCCCGACCACTGGCCGGGGAGGGATCCCGTCTCGGCGGCCTCGGCCAGAGCTTCTATCTCTGCGTCAGTGATTACCTTGCCGCTCTTGAGGGTGTATTCCATTTTCTATCTCCTTCCCAGTCCAAGTTCGCGCTTCATCCGCTCTGTCGCCGGCGAAAGCGCATGGATGATCAGTGTTGTCCCGTCAGCTAAGATTATGCCGACCATTTCGACTTCGCGCCCAGTACCCGTAAAGCCGATCGTCACCCAGCAGTCATCGCCTCTCGGACGCTTCCGAGCGAAGTTGTGCCAGGCGAAAGAGATCTCCTCTTGTGACAGATCGTGCTTGAGGGCGTGGGGATGGATGCGTATCAAGTCCATAGACTTCTTCCTTATGTAATACTAAAGTATAATACAAAACCCAATGATCCCCAAGGCTTTATCGGGAAGCAAGAGCCTACATCAGCCGAACCGCAATTATGTCGCGAGAAAGTCGCGTTTCGTTCCCCGCGTCGACCGCATTTATGTCGCAATGCTTTCCGCTACCCCCAGAGTCAACCCTCCAACGGCACGATTAAAAAAGAGTGATCACTCCTCATGGTTCTTACGGGCCAGCAAGCGGCCTCCCGCCGGCCGGCCGGCGTCTACGTCGTCCCGATAACCTGCCTGGTTCTGTAGTGGACGAGGGATCTCCTTCGCGCTGCGGCGCCGACCTGCCCGAGGGAGCGTCGGTTTGCCGCTGGGGCTTCGCTTTCTCTAGCAAAAACGTCACTGTGGCCACAGAGCGACAAGCAATCTCAACCTTCCGTAAAAATCTTCACTTTCGAAGTTTTTTATAGAGCTGCCTCGTTGAGAAGCATAAGTTCGCGCATAGGGGCGATGCGAAAGCGGTGGTGCCGCCATGGACGCTGCGACAAGAAAGCCGTTTTGCCATGCAAGCATTGGAGCGTTTGATCGAGCAGGGCTTCGTTGCTTGGTGCGCGCTGCTGTGAGGATACGAAAGGATACGAAAGGATACGAAAGGATACGAAAGGATACCGCCCAAGGATGGGGAACCTTGGTACAATCAAGACGCCTGAATCGTTCACTTCAATGGGGAGAATACCCGTTATGACTGCCTACTGCGAAACTTCCGACTGCTTCGAAACATCGTTGAACCAGCACAGCGACACCCTCGAGGGACTGCGCCACCGCGCCTATCGGGATCGTTCTCGGGACGACAGAGTTGGCATCATGATCTGCGATAAAGATCGACTCTTCGTGGAGGGCATCGCAGCGCTCATTGAGCAATGGGATGAGTTTGATCTGCTCGCGAAGATATATTCCTACGATGAGGCTCTCGCGGCGGCGAAGGAACATCTCCCTGCGGTGGTGCTGTTAGGGGCTCGTGTGGGAGATACGCCATGTGCGCCGGTTATACGCGACATTCTCGCTTCCGATCCAGGTGTATGCGTTATGGTCTTGGCTTCGTCGGGCGATTCGCGCGAAGTGCTGGACGCACTGCGCGCCGGTGCTATGGGCTATGGCGTGCGCAACGAGCTATCGGTCGACCGGCTTCGCGGCACTATCTGGGGAATGGTTTGCGGAGAGGTGGTGTTCGACGGATCCATTCGCACCCATCTGCAAGAGGCATTGCGCTCTTCTGATGGGCAGGAGCCGGCTTTCTCCGACGCCGATTCGGGCCTTATGAAGCTGTTGACCCAGCGCGAGCGCGAGATTCTCTGCCTGTTGATGGACGGCCTGTCGAATCAGGAGGTGGCTACGCGCCTGTTCATCAGCGAGCCGACGGTGAAGAAGAATGTCAGCCGCATCATCGACAAGCTTCAAGTGCAGAATCGTGTGCAGGCTGCTGTATATGCGGCGCGCCATCTTCCCCGCTAGCCTCTTCCGTATCCGAAAGAATACTCATTCGACACCCTTGTGCCGCAGGTCAAGGGTGTCTTTCGTCTCTTATCGGTGAAGCAATTTATATCCCAACTCCTATACGTTCGGGGCTAGGGAACCCACCTTCATACCTCCTATGATGACGGCACATCGGGCCTGGCGAAAAGCCGAGTGCCGCAACCAAGTCGTTTGGAAGGAGCCAAACCATGAAGGGCAAGCTGATTCGCGTGTGCGTCGTGGCCAATGACGCGGCCGAGACCATGAGGGATTTCAACGACCTGTTCGGGGTCGAGTTCTACGGGCCGTTTGATGACGAGCATGTGAAGCTGAAGGTGGCGCTGCCGCGCAGCGGCGGCATGGAGGTGTCCTCCCCGACGGCCGCCGACGACCCCATCGGCTTCTCGCAGTATCTGGCCGCTCACGGCGAGGGCATCAAGGGCATCGCCTTGCGCGTGGACAACATCCAGGAGGCCATGGACGAGCTGAAGGCCAAGGGCGTCGAGCTTGGCGTGTACTTCGAGCACAACCTGATGAAGGAGTGCATCATCCCCCCGCAGCCGAAGACCCACAACATCGAAGTGGCTCTCAACGAGTTCCCCGATGAGGACCCGGTCGGCCAGGCAGTGGCCCGCGACATGGGCATCGACCTGTACGCCTAACGACTGCGGCGGAGGAAAGCAATGAAGGCAGTAGCAATTTTCAAGTGGGCTCCGAATCCCGATGACGCGCTGGTGCGTGTCGACGGCACGGTGAACTGGAGCACGGCCCGCCATGATGTGGGCGACGACGATCATGCGGCCATGGCCTGCGCTATGGCGGCCGCCAACGGTGACGAGGTGGTTGGTTTGTGCGTGGGCGGTGGCGACACGTCGTTTGCAGCCGCACGCGGCGCCGAGCGCACGGTGGTGTTGGAGGGCTTCCCCGTGCCCACCGACTCTATGACCATGGCCCGCGCCTTGGTTGAGGAAATCAAGGGTGTTGAAGGCACGGGGCTGGTTGCTATGGGCGACGCCGACTGGGATCCCATGGTGGCCCCGCTGGTGGCAGCCCTTCTGGGGTGGCCCCTGCTGACCGCCGTGGATGAGGTGGCTATCGCCGACGGTGGCCTGGTTGTGACCCGCCGCCACGGCATGGGCACTCAGGACGTCGCGGTAACGGGTCCGGTTGTGGTTGATGTGGCAGCTCGTCGCGAGGAAGAGGAAAAGCCCGGCATGCGCCAGGTGCTCGCCGCTCGCAAGAAGCCGTCGGACACCAAGACCGTGGAAGGCGACCGCTCGGCTTTCTCTTCTCGCGGCACGCGCTTGCCCGAGGCGACCTCGTCGCGCCTGTTCGATGGATCCGATCCTGCCGATGCCGTGGAGCAGCTGGTAAGCGCTCTCAAGGCCGACGGCGTGCTCTAGTCGCACTGAACGCAAGAAAGGATTCTCTCATGAGCAACAACGTGGTAATTATCGTTGCCGACGAGGTGCCGGTGGGCACGCTGCTCGCGGTAGCCAAGCGCGCTGGCACAGATGTGAAGGCCGTCGTCGCGGGTTCCCGCGCCCTGGCCGACACGGTGGCAACTGGCGGCGTGGCGTCGGTGGCCTGGATTGACGCGCCGGAAGCAACGCCTGTCGAGGCCTTTGCGGCCACGGCGGCCGAGGCGGTCAAGGCTTTGGAGCCGGGTGTCGTGCTCGCGCCGAATGCTGCAGCCTCCCGTGTTCTCGCCGGAGCTGTCGCCGCCGAGCTTGATGCCGCTGTCGCTTCGTCGGTCAGCAACGTCGCCTTCGAGGGGGATGTGAAAGTCGTTGATCGCCTGGTGGCCGAGCAGCGCGCCGTCGAAACGCTCGAGACCACCGCGCCGGTAGTGGCACTGGTGGCTGACGGCTCCGACGATGTGGAAGCAGCGGCTGCCGCGCCGGTTGAGGTCGTCGCCGAAGGAGCTGTCGCGCCCCTTGCGATCACTGCGACCCATGCCGGCGAGGAGGGTGGGGCTTCCCTCGCCAGCGCCAACCGCGTGGTGGGTGTCGGCCGTGGCCTGACGAGCAAGGATCAGCTGGCCCTGGCCGAAGCTTTGGCCTCGGCGCTGGATGCTGAAATCGCCTGCAGCCTTTCGCTGTGCGACGACTACCGCTGGTTCGAGCATGGCCGCGTGGTGGGCACTTCTACCCAGCGCATCGCCCCGCGCCTCTACGTGTCGGTGGGTATTTCGGGTCAGCCCCAGCACATGACCGGAGTGCGCGGTGCCAAGACCATCGTCGCGATCAACAACGATCCCGAGGCGCCCATTTTCCGCGCTTGCGCCTACGGCATCGTCGGCGACTTGAACAAGGTGGTTCCTGCGCTCACGGCGGCGCTTTCCTAAATCAGGGCAGTACGGCATCTCGTCCGGGGATGCCGACGCATAAGAAAAGAGAAGGAGAAGAGCATGGCGTTCGATACTGAGTACGACCTGGTCGTCGTCGGCGGCGGGGCTTCGGGGAAGTCCGCGGCCCTCGAGGCGGCCCGCGCTGGCAAGAGCGTGGTCATCCTCGAGAAAATGCCCGAGACGGGCGGCCTGTCCATGTTCGCCGAGGGCACTGCTGCCTTCGAGTCGAGCGAGCAGAAGAAGCTGGGGAAGCCGGCCCATCCCGACCGTCATTTCCCCACCAAGCAGGAGGGCTATGACAAGTTCAACGCGTACAGCCACTATCGCGCAAACTTCGACGTGGTGCGCGCCTTCGTGGACAACTCCGCCGATACCATCGATTTCCTCAAGGATCTGGGCGTGGAGTACAAGACGGTGACCATCGCTGCCTATGACGATCCCAACGAGGTGTGGACCTTCCATCTGCCCGACGGCCTGGGCGCTCGCGTGCAGGAACTACTGCTGTCGGCCGTGGAGCACGCCGGTGTGGACATCTTCACCGAGACTCCGGCCACCGAGCTTATCATTGAGGACGGCAAGGTTGTGGGTGTGGTCGCCGAGTCCGAGGGCGAGCCCCTGCGCGTGGGCGGCAAGGCCGTGGTTCTGGCCACGGGCGGCATGGGCTCCAACCCCGAGCTCATCGCGAAGTATTCCTGGTTCGCGCCCAGCGCCTACAACATGAACACCCTCACGCCGCTGCAGAACATGGGCGACGGCCTGATGATGGCCCTGTCCGCTGGCGCCGACGACACCAACATCGTCACCTGCCCCATTCTGGCGGCCGGCGCCCGCGACAAGGCCATGGACTCCCACATCGGCGCCGCTGGCGTGCAGCCGGGTGCCATCTGGATCAACAAGACCGGCCGCCGCTTCGCCAACGAGGGCACCGCCGAGAACATCGGCGATATCGGCCCGCTGTACGGCAAGCAGCCCGACGGCATTGTGTGGTCGGTGCTCGACCAGGCCAACATCGACCGTCTTGCTGAGAACGGCTCCGAGATCTCCATCGGCGAGTTCGTCGTGTTCGGCCGCCCGCTCGATCGCCTGCGTATGGAGCTCGATCAGGACGTGGCCGACGGCGTGGCCTTCGCGGCCAACACTCCCGAGGAGCTGGCCGAGAAGATCGGCGTGTCCCCGGAGAACTTCGCCGCTACCGTGGCTACCTACAACGAGGCGTGCGCTACGGGTGACGACAAGGCGTTCTTTAAGCAGGAGAAGTACCTGCGTCCGCTTTCTACCCCGCCGTTCTATGCTGTGGCCCTCGCCACGGGCACCATGGGCTCCGCCGGTGGTATTCGCATCAACGGCAATATGCAGGTAGTCGACAAGGACTACGAGCCCATTCCCGGCCTGTACGCCGTGGGTCTGGACGCTACGGGCCTGTACGGCGACTCCTACAACATGGAGGTGCCGGGCGCGGCTAACGGCTTCGCTCACACCTCGGGCCGTATCGCGGGCCGTCATTTCGCAGCCCAGCAGGCCTAACCCTTAGTGCGCAAGGCCGCACGGCCGATTTCGCGTCGCGCGGTTTTCGTGAGAGAAGAGATTCGAGAAAGGAATCATTATGGCAAACATCCCCAAGCTCGTTGGCGCTCCCGATTTCGGTAAGCTCGTCGCTCCGGAGGAGTCTCTGGGCAAGCGATTGGAAGGTAAGCGCGTGTTGCTGACCGGCACCACCAAGGGCGTTGGCCGCGTGACCCAGGAGTTGCTGTGCGCTCAGGGAGCCTTCGTGTGCGGCTCCGGACGCTCCAAGGGCGTGGCTGCCGAGGTGGCCAACGAGTTGGTGGCCAAGGGCTACAAGGCCGCGGGTTTCGACGTGGATCTTTCCGACTACGAGGCCGTGAAGAAGTGGGTGGCCGACTGCGCCGAGCTCATGGGTGGTATTGATATCGTCATCAACAACGCGTCGCACCCGGGCATGGCTCCCTTCGGCGAGATGACCCCCGACATCTGGGCTTACGGCATCCAGAACGAGCTCGATCTGGTGTACAACGTGTGCAACTGCGCGTGGCCCTATCTGATCGAGGCCGGTGGCGGCTCCATCATCATCACCTCCTCCACCGTGGGCCTGCAGGGTTCCAACTCCCCCCAGGCCTGCCATGCGGCCGCCAAGGGCGCATGCCTGGCTCTGGCCCGTCAGCTCGCTGCCGAGGGCGGTCCCTTCGGCATCCGCTGCAATTCCATCACCCCCGGTCTGGTGTGGACCGAGGCCATGTCCAACATCCCCAAGGAGATGGCCCAGGGCCTCATTGCAGCCCAGACCACCCAGCAGGCTATCGATCCGCTCGATATCGCTTACGCCTATCTGTTCCTGGCCTCTGACGAGTCCCGTTTCATCACGGCGGTCAACCTGCCGGTTGACGGCGGCTGCGCTGGTGCGGTAACCGGTGGCATGCAGGGCGAAATCGCTTAAGGAAACGGCGGCGCGCCGGTCAGGGGAATGAGCCGGCGCGCCTTCGTGAGGCAATGCGAGGAGCTTTAGGGAGTTCCTCGAGAGGAGGATAGAATGAAGGGTCCCATTGGATTCGGAAGAGTTGTCAATATCGTCATGAACATCATTTTGGGCCTGTGCATGTCGCTGGTCATGTTGACTGCGGCGGGTGTTCCGCTTTTGCCTGAAATTGTCATCGAGGCTTGGTTCGCCAGTTTCTGCATTGGCTACGCCTTCGGCGATATTATTCCCGTGGCTTCGTGGGGGCCGGCGTTGTGCGCCAAGTTGAACCTACGCGGTGGTATCGGGTTCTACCTGATCAACTCCGTGATTCTCGGTGTGTACTTCGGCACGATCATTTCGTTCGGCAACATGCTGATCAACAACCTGCCGACATTGGGCTGGGCAGCGGTGTTCGGCGGCTTTGTCGCTTCGTGGCCGTTGGTGGCTCTGTCGGCGGTAGTGCTGGTGATCATCTTCCTGTGGCTTGCCCAGAAGATCGCCAAAGCCATCAGTGGCTTCGATCCTGCGGCGGCAGCTCGCGAGGCTCACTAATTAGGTTTTCTCGAGCATCTTATCGACTCTTATCATCGTATTAATCAGAAGGGATTGAGATAATGAAGAAGAACCAGCATTTCCCGAAGCTGTTCGAACGCGGCTATATCGCCGGCCTCGAGATCAAGAACCGCATCGTGCGACAGCCCATGGGCACCGAGTTGGGCAATCCCGATGGTTCTCCCAGCTGGGCCACGGTGAAGGCCTATGCCGAGGCAGCCGACGGTGGCGCGGGCATCGTGTATATGGATAACGCCGGTGTGACCCAGTTCCATCATGTGGGCCTGTCCATCGCCAGCGATCCCTACATCGGCCCGATGTCCATCTTGGCCAAGACGCTGAAGCACCACGGTGCGGTGCCCGGCCTGCAGATCGTGCATCCCGGCCGCGACGCCGCCTTCGTGGCAGGCGACGATCTCATCTCGTCGTCGCGCGTTATGTGGGAGCCTTGGTACGAGAACGGTGGCGGTGTGCCGCGCGAGTTGACCATCGAGGAGATTCACGAGTTCGTGGAGGCCTTCGGCGATGCGGCCGAGCGCGGTCAGCGCGCCGGTTTTGAGATCATCGATGTGCATTCCGCTTGCGGCGTGCTGCTCTCCAACTTCCTGTCGCCGCTCAACAACACCCGTACCGACATGTACGGCGGCTCGCTGCATAATCGCATGCGCTTCCTGATGGAGGTCATTCGCAACATTAAGCAGAAGACCTCGGTGCCGCTGTCCATTCGTCTGTCCGGTTGCGATTTCGAGCCCGGCGGCATCACCATCGAGGAGACCATCGAGGTGGCCAAGGCCTGCGAGCGTATGGGCGCCGACGTCATCAATATCACCTGGGGCAGTCATGCCGAGGTAGTGAACGCTGCCGGTCTGCTGTCTCCCCACGGCGCAAACCATGTGGATATGGCCAAGCGCATTAAGGATGCGGTGAGCATTCCGGTCATGTTATGCGGCGGCATCTACACTCCCGAGATTGGCGAGCAGCTGCTGGAAGACGGCGTGTGCGACTACGTGGGCATCGGCAAGCCGGCTCTGGCCGATCCGTTCTGGGCCAAGAAGGCCGAGGAGGGCCGCTCGGGCGACATTCGCCCCTGCATCGGCTGCGGTGTGGGTTGCCACGACCGCGGTATGCTGTCGGGCGGTATGGTGCAGTGCGCCGTTAATCCCACACTGTACCAGTTCGATCGCGAGTACTTCCCGAAGACCGATCGTCCGAAAAAGGTAGCCATTATCGGTGCTGGCCCTGCGGGCAGCACTGCGGCTCTGACCGCTGCCGAGTGCGGTCACGACGTGACCCTGTTCGAGGGCCGCGAGGTGGGCGGCGTGCTGAAGGAGGCCTCGGTGCCGGTGTACAAGGAGGACCTGGGCCGTCTGGGCAAGTACTACCAGCGCCAGATCGCCAAGTCCAACGTCAAGCTGGTTGAGGAGAATGCCACGCCGGAGACCATCGCTACGGGCGATTTCGACGCTGTGATCGTTGCCACGGGCGGCAAGGTGCGCGAGTTGAACCTGCCTGGTTTGGATTCCGACAACGTGATTTACGCCATGGATCTGATGAAGCAGGGGTGTCAGCTGGATGCCGACAAGGTGGTCGTTGTGGGCGGCGGCATCGTGGGTGCCGAGGCGGCTCTCATTCTGGCCGAAGACTTCGGCAAGGACGTCACCATCACCACGCGCCAGGACAACTTCTTTGTGCCCGGCGTGATGGGCATCGCCTACATGACACGTCTGGCCATGGCCGGCGTGAAGACGAAGACCCGCGCCAACCTGGTTGAGGTGAAGGACGGCAAGCCGGTGTTCTCCACGATGAATGGTCTGGAGATGATGGATGTGGATGCCGTGGTGGTGTCGCCCGGCTTCCTGCCCACCAGCCAGATGCGCGACGACATCGAGCAGATTGCCGATGTGGACACCTACGTGATCGGCGACGCCAAGGCCCCGCGTCTGGTGATGGACGCCGTGCACGAGGGCTACAAGACGGCCATCAACCTGTAAGCAAGCAGAAGGGGTGCCCGCATATTTGGGGCTCCCCTTCTGGAAGAACGATCACCGAAGGAGGTGCTGCGTGGAAGAGCGCGATTTCGATATCATCGTCGTGGGCTGCGGCTGCGCCGGCGCCATTGCAGCCTACGTGGCAGCCAAGCGGGGCAAGAGTGTGCTCATCGTGGAGCGCGGTGAGTCGGCTGGATCGAAGAACATGACCGGTGGCCGCATCTACGCTCATTCGCTGCGCAAGGTTTTCGACAAGTATGCCAACGGCGATGTCGTGTGGGACGAGATTCCCTTCGAGCGCAAGATCACCCATGAGCGCATTGCCCTCATGGATCCGACGAGCAACATGACCATCGACTTCACCAGCAAAGAGCTGGGCGAGGAGGCCAACGACAGCTACAGCGTCCTGCGCGCCCCCTTCGATGCCTGGATGGCTGAGCTGTGCGAGAAGGCGGGTTGCGAGATCATTGCTGGCATTGGTGTGGAAGAGCTGGTAAAGGACGAGACGGGCGCGGTCATCGGCATCAAGGCCGGAGACGATGAGATCACCTCCCAGGTCGTGATTTTGGCTGAGGGCGTGAACTCCCTCTTGGCCGAGCGCTGCCTCGGCGCCCCGCGTCCCAAGCGCAACGAAATGGCCGTGGGTATCAAGGAGCTCTTCGAGCTGCCGGCCCGCACCATCGAGGACCGTTTCCTTACACCCGAGGGTGAGGGCGCGGCCATGCTGTTCGTGGGTGATTGCACCCATGGCAGCGTGGGCGGCGGCTTCCTGTACACCAACAAGGATTCCATCAGCTTGGGCCTCGTGGCCACCATCGAAGAGCTTTCCACGAGCGGCACCACCATCTACCAGGCCATGGAAGACTTCAAGCACCATCCGGCCGTGGCGCCCATCATTCGCGACGCTACCATGGTAGAGCATTCGGGACACATGGTGTCCGAGGGTGGCTACGACATGATTCCCGAATGCGTGTACGATGGCTGCCTTATTGCCGGCGATGCCGCCATGCTCTGCATGAACCTGGGCTATCAGGTGCGCGGCATGGATCTGGCCGTGGCATCGGGTCAGTTCGCCGCCGAGGCCGCTTGCGCCGCTATTGATGGCGGCAACGTAAGCGCCCAGGCCCTGGCGCCCTATCGCACCATGCTCGAGGACAGCTTCGTGATCAAGGACATGAAGACCTTCCGTGCGTGGCCTCAGACGATGGAGCATTGGGATCGCATGTTCACGGAGTATCCGACGATGGTCGCCGAGGTGTTCAACGCCATGTTCGTCGTCGATGGCGAACCGCAGCAGCATCTGACGAAGCGTATTATCCCGGTGGTGAAGCAGCGCGGTCTGCTGCGCTTGGCCAAGGAAGTGAGAGGAGCGCTGAAGGCCCTATGAGCACCTTGCCGAAGATCACGGTGAACGTCGATGAGATGATCGGCGCCAACAAGTACAGCGTCGACGAAGGCGGATCGCATATCGGCTTCACGGCCGAGGATGTGGATGCGTTGGACGAGGCGGAGTTCCTGAAGCTGGTGAAGGTGTGCCCGGCAGCTCTGTACAAAATCGGCCCTGATGGCCGCAAGAGCTTCGACTATGCGGGCTGCCTGGAATGCGGTACCTGCCGCATCTGCTGCGAGGAGACCATCGTGTCGCGCTGGGATAATCCGGCTCCGATGATGGGGGTGCAGTACCGCTTCGGCTAGGAGTCGCCTGGTTACTGTTGTAAACCGAGAGTATGAAAGACTGATTCGCCGCGAGCGGCGATGGCGCGGAACCGATGTTTCCCTCGAATATGAGCATGGGCACGCCCGAGATGTCGTCGATCGCTCAAAGGTACCGCGCGAGACGGGTGTTACCAGTTGGAAATACTGGACGCGCTATCTTGTATCAGTTGACTCTAGACAGGGAAAGAGAGAGCTATGGGGCGTTTAACGGTACAACCCGCGGCGAAAGCCGACGGGCAGATGGGAGCGTTCGTCGAGGCGTTCACGCGTCGCGTCGAAGCCATGCCGCCGGGGCAGTGTCCGGTGGGGATGGTGCTGGGCCAGCTGCAGGCGAGCATGGCTCAGACCTGCGGCAAGTGTACGCCGTGCGCTCAGGGCATGCCGAAGATCGCGGCGCTGCTGCGCGACGTGGCCGAGTTCCGCGCCACCGAGACGACGGTCGGCGAGATTCGCGCCAAGGCCGCGTTGCTGCGCGACACGGCCGACTGCGCGGTGGGCTGGCAAGCGGGCCAGATGGTGCTGGAGGGGCTCGACGCCTTTGCCGACGAGTTCGCCAGCCACGTGGAAGCGGGCACCTGCGCCCCGGGCACGCGCCAGACGGTGCCCTGCGTCACGCTGTGTCCGGCCCACGTGAACGTGCCGGCCTATATCGCGCTGGCCGAGGAGGGGCGCTTTGCCGAGGCGGTGAAGATGATCCGTAAGGACAACCCGTTCCCGACGGCCTGCGCGCTGGTGTGCGAGCATCCGTGCGAGGAGCGCTGCCGCCGCACCATGGTGGATGCGCCCGTGAATATTCGCGGCATCAAGAAGCACATCGTGGACACGGTGGCTGCCGACACCGTGGAAACCCCCGCGCCGCTGCCCTCCACGGGCAAGCGCGTCGCGGTGGTGGGCGCCGGCCCATCGGGTCTGACCTGCGCCTACTTCCTGGCTCTGATGGGTCACGAGGTGGTGGTGTACGAGGCGCGCAAGAAGCTCGGCGGCATGATGCGCTATGGCATTCCCGCCTACCGCTTCCCGCGTGAGCGCCTGGACGAGGACATTCGGGCCATCTTGGGTGCCGGGTCCATCGAGGTGAAGACCGAATGCGCCGTTGACGCGGCCGAGATGGCGAAGCTGGCCGGCTGGTACGACGCCGTGTACGTGGCCATCGGCGCCCAGGGCGGCAAGACCTTGGCGCTGGAGGGCGCCGACGCCGAGGGCGTGATGAGCGCTGTCGATCTGCTCGGCGTGGTCGGCGATGGCGAGCATCCGGACTTCACGGGCAAGAAGGTGGTGGTCATCGGCGGCGGCAACGTGGCCATGGACTGCGCCCGCACGAGCGTGCGCCTCGGCGCAGAGTCGGTGACGGTGGCCTACCGTCGCCGTCTGGAGGACATGACCGCGCTGCCCGCCGAGGTGGAAAGCGCCATAGCCGAGGGCGTCGAGATGATGTGCCTGCAGGCTCCCGAGCGCATCGAGGTGGATGCCGAGGGCCGGGTCACGGCACTTGTGTGCCAGCCCCAGCGCATCGGCGCGGTGAAGCGCGGACGTCCCGCGCCGGTGGCGGCCGACAAGCCGGAGCTGCGGCTCGAGGCCGATATCGTGCTTATCGCCGTGGGCCAGGCCATCGAGAGCGCTCCCTTCGAGGAGTACGGCATGGAGGTCGACCGCACCTATTTCGTGGCCGACCAGTACCTGCGCGCCATGGGCCAGGAGGGCGTCTTCGTGGGCGGCGACTGCCAGTGGGGCCCCAAGACCGTCATCATGGCCATTGCCGCTGGCAAGACGGCCGCGGCCAACATCGACCACGAGCTCGGGTTCCATCACGAACTGGATTGCGGCGCCGCTGTGCTGCCGGCGCGTCCCAACGATCGGACGGCCTACGGTCGCGTGCAGGTGGCCGAGCGTCCGGCGTGCGAGCGCAAGCACGATTTCGAGGGCGTCGAGGTTCCGATGACCGACGAGGAGGCGGCTCAGGAGTGCCGCCGCTGCCTGCGATGCGATGTGTACGGCATAGGCGCGCTGACCGGAAGGGGGCTTGAGGCATGGTAACCATCACGTTGAACGGCCAGGCTGTGGAGGTGGCCGAGGGCTCCACGCTGCTCGAGGCCGCCACGGCGGCGGGCGTTAACATTCCCACGCTGTGCTATTTGAAGGATCTGAACTGCATCGGCTCGTGCCGGGTGTGCTTGGTGGACGTGGAGGGCCAGGGCCTGGTGGCGGCGTGCAACACCGCCGCGGCCGAGGGCATGGTCGTGCGCACCGACACCCCGCAGGTAGCTGCGGCGCGCCGGGCGAACCTGCAGGCCATCATGGACGACCATCGGGCCCTGTGCGCCACCTGCGTGCGCCAGGACACCTGCGCCCTGCGCTTCCTTTCCAGCACCTTCAACCTGCAGGATGCCGGCGAGGCCCTGCCGGTGCCGGAGCCGTGGGATGCCACCTTCCCGCTGCAGCGCGACAGCAGCAAGTGCATCAAGTGCATGCGCTGCGTGGCCATCTGCGACAAGGTGCAGCACTGCGGCGTGTGGGACTTCACCGGCGCAGGCCCCTCGATGAAGGTGATCGTGCGCGACAACCTGCCCATCGCCGACGCCGGCTGCGCGCTGTGCGGCCAGTGCATCACCCACTGCCCCACGGGCGCCCTTACCGCCCGCGACGACGTGAGCCGCATCATGGACGCCATTCTGGACCCGGCCGTGGAGACCGTGGTGCAGGTGGCCCCGGCCGTGCGTGCCGCCTGGGGGGAGGGTGTGGGGCTTTCCCGCGACGAGGCCACGCCGGGACGCTTGGCCGCGGCCCTGCACGCGGTGGGCTTCGACCGCGTCTTCGACACCGATTTCGCCGCCGACCTCACCATTATGGAAGAGGGCAGCGAGTTCGTGGAGTTCCTGGGCTCCGACGCGCCCCGCCCCATGTTCACGAGCTGCTGCCCCGGGTGGGTGCGTTTCGTGAAGCAGCACTATCCACAGTTCACGGCCCAGCTATCCAGCGCCAAGTCGCCGCACCAGATGATGGGCGCCGTGGTGAAGAACACGCTTGCGGCCGAGGCCGACGAGGCCGGCCGCCGGCTGTTCGTCGTGTCCATCATGCCCTGCGTGGCGAAGAAGTACGAGTGCGACGTGCCGGAGCTTTCCACGGTGGTCGGCGCGACCCATGGGAACGGCACGAGCGACGCGAACCTGGCGCCCGACGCCCCGGCCGCCCCGGAGCTGGCCGCCGAGGCGACGCCGGATGTGGACGCCGTGCTCACCGTGCGCGAGTTCGGCCGCCTGCTGCGTTTGGTGGGCGTCGATTGCGCGGCGCTTCCCGAGGCGTCCTTCGACAGCCCCCTCGGTTTGTCCACCGGAGCGGCCACCATCTTCGGGCGCACCGGCGGCGTCATGGAGGCGGCCCTGCGCTCGGCAGCCTACCTCATCACCGGCGAGAACCCCGATTTCAGCGCCTGCGACACCACGGCCGCCACGCCTGAGACGCCCTGGATGTCCCGCGAGCTTGCCATCGGCGACGCCACCGTGCGCATCGCCGTGGCCAGCGGCTTGGAGAACACGTCGAAGCTTTTGGACGCGTTGGAGTCTGGCGAGGCCGCCTTCGATTTCGTGGAAATTATGGCATGCCCCGGCGGCTGCGTGGGCGGCGGTGGCCAGCCCATCCGGTTCAACAGCGAACTGGCCCAGACGCGGGCCGGGGTGCTGAATCGGCTCGACGCTGCGGACAAGTTGCGCTACTCCCACGAGAACCCCGACATTGCGAAGCTGTACGCCGACTGGATCGGCGAGCCGCTGTCGCATACGGCCCACGAGTGGCTGCACACCGATCAGGAAAGCTGGAAGATCTAGCGCCGTTGCGGAAGAAGGAGCAGGGGGCCGGAACCGCTGCGCAGCCGTTCCGCCCCCCTGTTTTTGTAGGATCGCGCGTATTCGACGGAAAGGAGAGGCTCATGACCGACAGACCAGCGACACTGGCTGCGAAGCTCGCGCGCGGGCACGGCCTTTCCCTGGACGAGTACGCCGCGCTCATTGATGCCCGCACCCCGGCGCTGGCCGCCGAGCTGGCCGGGTGCGCGCGGGAGGCGTGCGAGGCCGTCTACGGGGACGGCGTGTTCGCACGCGGGCTCATCGAGTTCACGAACATCTGCGCCAACGACTGCCACTACTGCGGCATCCGGCGCAGCAACCGCGCCTGCGAGCGCTACCGCCTTACCGGTGAGCAGATTCTGGCCTGCGCCGAGGAAGGGTGGCAGGCAGGCTTCCGCACCTTCGTGCTGCAGGGCGGGGAAGATCCGGCGGCGACCGACGAGTGGCTGGCCGACGTGGTGGGCGCGCTGAAGGCGGTCCATCCGGGCTGCGCCGTCACCCTGTCGGTGGGGGAGCGCTCGCGGGAAAGCTACGAGCGCCTGCGCGCCGCCGGGGCCGACCGCTACCTGCTGCGCCACGAGACGGCCACGGCCGCCCATTACCGGCAGCTGCACCCGGCGGTCATGACGCTTCAGCGCCGCATGGCGTGCCTGTCCGCCTTGCGCGAGGCCGGGTTCGCCGTGGGCGCCGGCTTCATGGTGGGCTCGCCCTTCCAAACGGCGGAACGGCTGGCGGCCGACCTCGCGTTCGTTCAGGAGTTCCGCCCCGAGATGTGCGGCATCGGGCCCTTTGTGCCTCACCGCGACACCCCCTTCGCCGCCGAGGCACCCGGCACGGTTGAGCTCACCTGCTACCTGTTGTCCCTCGTTCGCCTGGCGCACCCGACGGTGCTGCTGCCGGCCACGACGGCGCTGGAGGCGCTGGATCCTCACGGCCGCGAAAAGGGCATTCTCGCCGGGGCCAACGTCGTGATGCCGAACTTGTCGCCGCCCGAGCACCAGGGCGACTACGCACTCTACGATGGGAAGCCCCGCTCGTCGGCCGGCGCGGCCCGCAAGTGGGCCGACCTGGCGGCGCAGCTTGAGCCCTTGGGCCGCCGCCTCGTGGTAGACCGCGGGAACCCTATGAAGGAGAAAACCTATGATTCGCTATGATGTGCGCTCGCCTCGCGCCGATGATTTCATTAACCACCAGGAAATCCTCGACACCCTGGCCTATGCCGCCATGCATCGGCACGACGCCGCTCTGGCGCGTTCCATCCTGGAAAAGGCCCGGGCAAACCTGACGCCGGCCCACGACCACGGTACGACGCTCACTCACCGCGAGGCCTCGGTGCTTCTGGCCTGCGAGGATCCGGAGGTGAACGCCGAGATCCACCAGCTCGCCCGCGACATCAAGCAGGCCTATTACGGCAACCGCATTGTGCTGTTCGCGCCGCTCTATCTTTCCAACCACTGCGTGAACGGGTGTCTTTACTGCCCCTACCACGCGAAGAACCGCGACATTCCGCGCCGCAAGCTCACGCAGGAGGAGATTCGCGCTGAGGTTATCGCCCTGCAGGACATGGGTCACAAGAGGTTGGCCATCGAGGCGGGGGAGGATCCGGCCCATAACCCGCTCGACTATATTCTGGAAAGCCTTCAGACCATCTACACCACGAAGCACGCCAATGGCGCCATCCGCCGCGTGAACGTGAACATCGCCGCCACCACGGAGGACGCCTATCGCCAGCTGAAGGCGGCGGAAATCGGCACCTACATCCTGTTTCAGGAGACCTACCACCGCGCCCGCTACGAGGAGCTGCACCCCTCAGGCCCCAAGGCCGACTACGCCTGGCACACTGAGGCCCACGACCGCGCCATGGCCGCCGGCATCGACGACGTGGGGCTCGGCGTGCTGTTCGGCCTGGAGGGCTACGCCTACGAGTTCGCGGGCCTGCTCATGCACGCCGAACACCTGGAGGCGGCGTTCGGCGTGGGGCCGCACACCATCTCGGTGCCGCGGGTGAAGCCGGCGAGCGACATCGACCCCGACGATTTCGATAACGGCATTCCCGACGAAATGTTCGAGAAGATCATCGCGCTCATCCGCATCGCGGTGCCCTACACGGGCATGATCATCTCCACCCGCGAGTCTCAAGAGGTGCGCGCAGCGGCGCTGCAACTGGGCGTCTCGCAGATCTCCGGCGGCAGCCGCACCAGCGTGGGCGGCTACGTGGACGAGGCACGCCCCCACGACACCGAGCAGTTCGACGTGTCCGATCAGCGCACCTTGGACGAGGTCATCGGCTGGCTCATGGACGAGGGCCACCTTCCCAGCTTCTGCACCGCGTGCTATCGCGCCGGCCGCACGGGCGATCGTTTCATGGAATTCTGCAAGAGCGGCCAGATCCAGGACTTCTGCCAGCCGAACGCCCTGCTCACATTGGGCGAGTACCTGTGCGACTATGCCAGCCCCGAGGTGGCGGAGAAGGGCTGGAAGATGATCGACGCCGAGCTCGCCCGCGTCCCCGACGACCGCCGCCGCGCCCTCGCCACGGACTACCTCGCCCGCATCCGCACCGGCGCCCGCGACTTCCGGTTCTAGCCGCTGTCCCGAAGGCCGTCGGAAGTGTGCCTTCCGTTGGGGACGATCTCGGTCGCCCCTCCCAACAGGAAAAACGCTTTTGGTCGAGAGGGGCGACCAAGGTCGCCCCCTACGGAGGCAAACCGGCAACGAAAGGAGTCTGCATGTCCCTGAACGATACCCCTTCCGGCGAGCGCGCGCACATCGTCTTCTTCGGTGTGCGCAATGCCGGCAAGTCCAGCCTGGTGAACGCGCTGACGAGCCAGACCGTCTCCGTAGTGTCCGATGTCGCCGGCACCACCACCGACCCGGTGCGCAAGGCCATGGAACTGGCACCGGCCGGCCCCGTGCTCATTGTTGACACTCCAGGTATCGACGACGTCGGCGATGTGGGCGACCTACGTGTCCAGCGAGCCGAGGCCGCCCTGAACGAGGCCGACGTTGCCGTGCTCGTGATGGACGCCACCTGTGGCATGACTGCCTTCGACGAGAGGCTCATCGCTGCCTTCCAGGCGCGCCGCATCCCCTACGTCATCGCCGAGAACAAAGCCGACTTGCTTGTGGAGGAAGAGCGCGCTGGTTCCTCGGATCAGCCTTCCCTGTTTGAGCCGGGAAAGATATTGTGCCCTACCGCTGCGCCAGAGTCGAGCGAATGTCTCTGCGCTTCGTTGCGAGAAGAAGACGGAGCTTCCGAGAGGATCGAGGAAGGAGTTCAAGGCAACCGCGATGCCTCCTTGCCTCTTAGCGCTCGTGCCCGTGAGGAGAGAGGGGGTTGCGGTTCGGAAGCTCCGGGGAGTGCTTCTCTCTGGGCCGTCCGCGTGCGCGTATCGGCGCGGACAGGGGAGGGACTGGACGACTTGAAGCGCGCCCTCGCCACCCTGGCCGCCGACACGGCGGGGGAGCGGCGGCTCGTGGGCGACTTGCTCGAGCCCGGTGATGTGGTCGTGCTCGTCATCCCGCTGGACTCCGCCGCCCCCAAGGGTCGCATCATCTTGCCCCAGCAGCAGGTCATGCGCGACGCGCTGGAAGTGGGCGCCTTCCCCTGCGCCACCGGCGTCGAAGGGCTGCCTGACTTGCTGGCCGCCCTCGCCCGGCCGCCGCGCCTGGTGGTGACCGACTCCCAGGTCTTCGGCGAGGTAGACGCCTTGCTGCCAGCCGAGGTGCCGCTTACCTCGTTTTCAATCCTTATGGCCCGCTACAAGGGCGACCTGCCCGCCCAACTGGAAGCGGTGCGCGCTCTGGAAAGCCTGACCGACAACGATACCGTGCTCATCGCCGAGGGTTGCACCCACCACCGTACCTGCGAGGACATCGGCACGGTGAAGCTGCCCCGGCTCATCCGCGCCATCAGCGGCACCGATCCCCAGTTCGCCTTCACCTCCGGCCGCGACTTCCCTGACGATCTTTCTCCCTACGCCGCCATCGTCCACTGCGGCGGCTGCACTTTGAACGCCCGCGACATGGCCTCCCGCATCCAGCGCGCCCGCGCCCAGCAGGTTCCCCTCACCAACTACGGCATGACCATCGCCCGCGCCCACAACATCCTCCCCCGCGCCCTCGCCCCCTTGGACGCATAGGATGCCCCCGAGTTCCCGTCGCATCGGGCGTGCGGGATGATTCCCGGCGCTCTCGTCCCGCTGGACGCATGGGATGGAATTCGCAGCAGAGCTTTCCTGCTGGAGAAACGTTCAGCTTCCGATTCGGAGTCGTTAAGCTGCCGCGCAAGATGCTGCGAGGAAGACGGTGGTGTGAATTTTGGAAAATGTGCTTTTTTGCGCGGCGCTTTGTTGCGGGTGGCCGAAATGTTCCAAAAAAGCACATTTTCCAGAATTGAGCGTGCTTACAGTGGTTTGGTGAATGAATGAGGACGGAACGAGATGAAAGCGACACGAGGGAGCACGGCAAGTGCTACAAAAATTTCGTCTCATCCAGTTTGGCGAGCACCCAGTCGTTCAGGCGGATGACGGGGCGGCGCAGGACGAGGCCGAGGATCAGGCTCGGCACGAGGATGGCCGCGAGCAGGCCCATCTGCACGAGGTACTGGTCGCCGTAGATGCCGGCCATGGCTCCTTCTAACGCCGGCATGGAATGGGCAAAGGGCAGCCACGGGTAAATCTCCTGGAACAGCGGGGCCGACAGCATCTGCACCGGCATGAGGCCGCCGGCGCCGGCCAGTTGCAGCACGAGCCCGATGATGGCGAGCGCCTTGCCGATGTTGCCAAAGGACACCGTCAGCGTGTACACCAGGTTCGTGAACACCACCGATGCCAAGCAACAGGCTGCCAGATACAGCCAGAAATGCTCGCACTCCACGCCGAGGAAGAACACGTTGCCGAGTCCCACGATGAGCGCTTGGGCGAGGCCCAGCAGGCAGAACACCCCGTAGCGGCCAAGGTACAGCTCGCCCGGCCGCGGCGCGCGCCCGAACTTCTTCGTCAGGGCGGCCTGGCGCGCGGGGGAAACGGTCACGCTCATGAGGGCCACCATGAAGATGGCGCCGATCCACAGCGCGAGGGAGGTGTAGAAGGGACTCATGGCGCTGCCGTTGTCGGCCATGGGGTACACCGCGTGACGTTCCAGGTGCGTCGGCGCGGCGAGGAACTGGGCGATGGCGGCCGGGTTATCGCCGATGATGCGGCGCACTTCGTCGATATCGCCGGTGTCCAGGGCGTGCTGCAAGTCGTCGCGGGCCTGGGCGAGCTGGCTTTCCGCCGTGCGCAGGGTTTCGGTGGTCTTGTGCAGCGACGCCTCGGCGGTGGCGAGGTTCGCGGCCAGAGAATCGGTGCTGTCGCCCAGGCTGTCCGCGGTGTCCTTCAGCGATTCGGCCAGAGTTTCGGTATCGGCGCCCACCTTCTGCAAGCTGTCGGCCAGCGACGCCAGCTCGCCTTTTAGCTGGTCGTTATAGGTGCTCATCGAGTCGTGCAGACCCGCACGCGCTTGGTTGATGCTGTCAGTCACCTTGGTGTGCGCCTCGTCGATGGATGCTGCGTCGCTTGCGATGGCGCTCTCGGCGGTGGCGAGGTTCGCCTCCAGCGTGCCCAGCTGGGCGATGATGCGGTCAAGGGCGGCGACGGCCGGGCTGTCCGGGTCGGCTCCGGCCAGGGTGTCGCGCATGGTCTGGTAGGCTTGGGCGAGTCCCTGCACGTCCGAGCGACAGGCGGCCAGCACGCCCTGGGCCGCGGCTGGGTCGTCTTTCATGGTGGCGAAGGCTTCATCGGCGGCGCGGGCTACAGCGTCGTAGCTGGCATCGGCAGCGGTGAGTGCCTTCTCGGCTGCGGTGCTCGCGGCGGAAAGCCCGCCCCGGCCGCTCGTCAGGCCCTCTTGTGCCTCGCTCACCAAAGGAGCGGTAGCGTCGGGCGCCTTCCCCGCCTCCTTCAGAATGCTCGCCGTCGCGTTCACGAGCGAGGTCGTGGACCCCATGAGATCGGCGTAGGCCTGGGCCTGGTCGGCTGCCGCGCCCACTTCGCCCACCGCCTCGCCAAGGCGCGACCCCAAGGTTTGCGCGTAGGTGAGAATGCCGTCGCCGCTCATGAACGAGGTGAGACTGCTCGTGGTGCCCAAGGCCACCGACGCCACGGTTTCCGTGAACGTCTCGTCGATGGTCTCCTGCAAGGTGCTCGCGCCTGTGGCTGTCACGCGCTGGGCGATGGCGTTTTCCTTCTCGTTGTCGTAGTAGATGATCTTCGGCTCCGTGATGTCGTTGGAGAACACGGTCATGAGGTCACGCGAGAACTCTTTCGGGATGACCAGGGCTGCGTAATACTCGCCCGACCGCACGCCTTCCACAGCCGCCTCGGCGCTGACGAACTGCCAGGCGAACTGGTCGTTGGCCCGCAGCTTGCCGATGATTTGCTCGCCAGCGTTAATGGGCGTCGGTATGAGGTCGGAGGTGTAGCCGGCGTCTTCCGAGGCCACGGCCACCTTGATGTTGCCGGTGTTGTCGTAGGGATCCCAGAAGCCGAGCGTTGTAAACCAGGCGTACATGGGCGGCACGAGCGCCAGTCCCATCACCACAATGGCAGCAATGACGTTCCGGAACAGGTTCCGCACATCACCCGAGAAAATGTCCCAAATCACCCTCACGCCGAATCACCACCAATCTGCCCGCTAGCGCGTTTCTGCAGCTCCTCGGCGTTCAGGTTCGCCAGGGCAAGCTGGTGCGCGAGGTTGGTGTCCAGGTATGAAATCACGATGAGATACGTGTCCACCACGATGATCCCCACCACCATGGCCATGAGCATCATGACGCGCGTATCCACGTCGGCATGCACCAGCACCATAATGGCGAAGGTGACCAGCGGTTGCGCGATAAGCGCCACCCAGCCGATGCGCCGCAGTACCGGGTAGGCGCGGTGGAAACGCTCGGCTCGGGCGATGAGGGCCTGGCGGAAGGCGTCGATGTTCAGCAGCGCGCGGACGAGCGTGCGCGTGCGGTACCGGGCCGGCGTCTGCCCTGCGGCTTTGGCGCTGGCCGTGACCGGCTCGGCCAGAAGCAGGTCGGTCGCCCCCAGCTTCTCGTCGAACATGAGGTTCAAATTGAAATCGCAGCGCCCGATGCCCAGTCCGATGGCGAACCCCAGGGGCACGAACAGAAGTCCCAGCAGCAACATGTCGTGCAGATAGTCCATCCCGTAAAAGCCGCCGATGGCCTCGCGCATGGCGTCGATGGAATAGGTGAAGGGCAGAAGCGGATGAATGACCTGGAAGAAGTCCGGCATCATCTCGATGGGGAACATGCCCGAGGAGCCGGGAATCTGCACGATGAGCAGAATGACCGCGATGGCCTTCCCGATGTGCCTAAACGCGTAGGCCAGCGCGAACATGAGGTTCACGTCCACGAACACCGTGAGCAGTCCCGCGCCGATGAAGGCCGCCGGGCTCTCGCACTGAATCCCGAGGGCCAAATCGCCCACGCAGCAGACGAGCCCCATGGCCAGCCCGCACACCATGTAGAACAGCCAGCGTCCGAAGTAGGCCTGCACGGCGGTGAACTTCGGCAGCCCCTCCGGATCGACGCGCAGCTTCACCATGGCCATGAGGATGAAACCGGCCACCCACAGGGCCAGATTCGTGAAGAAGGGGGTGACGCCGCTGCCGTAGTTCTTCACGGGGTACACCAGTTGCGTGTCCAGGGCCACGGGCGCGGCCATGAAGGCGCCGATCTTCTCCGGGTCGGCCTTCAAATAGGTGGCCAGATCCTTCACGGTGGCGGAGTTCTGCAGCGCGGTCAGGTCGGTGAGCGACTGCTCCAGGTTCGTCTCCATGGTGCTCAGGGAATCGGAAGTGGTGGAAAGCGAGGTCTCGGAAGAGGTCAGCGTGTCGCCGAGTTGCTCCAAAATGGCCCGTGCTTCGGCGAGCGACGGGGTCAGCCCGCGCAGGGCTCCTTCCAGGGTGCCGCAGGCTTCCACCAGGGAATCCAAGCTGGTCGTGATGTCCGGCAGCACGCTGTCTTGGAAGGTGGCCGCCGTGGCGCGAATAGTTTCGGAGGCCGATTGCGCCGCCGTGTCCAAGGTGCTCGCCTCAGTTTCCAGGGAGTCGGCCGTGGAAGCCAGGTCGTCTGAGGCCGTGCGCAGGGCGTCCGTCGTGGTCGTCAGCCGCTCGTTGGCAGTGCGGGCTTCGGAGAGAGCTTGGGCGATGGCCGGGTCGGCGCCGGCCGCTCCGGCCTGGGACGTGAGGTCGCTGATGAGCACCTTGTTGTCGGCCAGCAGCCCCTCGGCCGTGGCAAGGGCCGTATTGGTGGCCGCTTTGGCCGCTGCGACATCGCCGCTCACGGTGCCCAGCGCGCGCTGGGCCTGCGCGGCGGCGCTCGACAACTGCAGCGCCCCATCGGTGGCGTTCTTGGAAAGCGCCGTCCCGTACTCGTTCACGGTGCTCCGCGCCTTCGCGAGCAGCTCCTTCGATTGCCCGATGGCCTCCAGCAGATGCGGCACGTCGTCTTGAAGCCCCGCCAGCGTGTCGTCGGCGCGAGCGACGGACGTCTGCGTGTCGTTTACGGTGCTGACGAGCCCTTCCAAGGTTGTGCGGGTTTCGCTGACGGTTTCTTTGGCGCTGCGAACGCCGGCGGTGAGGCTGCCCTCGGCGGCATCGGCCTTCTCTTCCGCCTCGGCCCCCACCTTCTGGGTCGTTTCCACCACCTTCTCCGACACCGTCTTCACGAAGTTCTCGTTGACGGCCGCCTCAACGGCGTTGGCCGCCGCGTCGGTTACCTTGGGCGCGATGGAGGAGGGCTTCTCGTTCACGTAGTAGTCGATGGTCGGTTGGGTGAAGTCGCCGGTGAACACGCTGGCGAAATCGGCGCTGAAATCCTTCGGGATGACGAGCGCCGCCCAGTAGCGTCCCTCATAGACGCCGTTTATGGCCGCTTCGGCGTCGGTGAATTCCCAGCCCATCTCGTGGTTGTCGTGCAACTGGGCCACCACCTGCGCGCCCACGTCCAAATGCCCCGTCTCAGGGCTGTCGGCGCCGGCGTCCTCGTTGGCCACGGCTACCAACATGCCGGTGGTGTTGCTGTAGGGATCCCAGTTGGCGACGACCACGTACCAGGCGTAAGCCGACGGCATGACGATCATGCCCAGAGCAATGACGAGCGCGACTGGGTTGCGCAGCACGCGTTTCACGTCCCGTGCGAAAATGGCGAAGATCACCCCAAGGTATGTCCGCATTCGCTTCAGCATATGCGCCCGCTTGCGCCTTTCTCTGCCCGTTTGCTGACCTTGCTTGTAATGAGAAAAGTTTCCCACATCCAGCTCTTCATGCTACGGACAGCGGGGGATTGTCGCTATGCTGAAACGGGTGCTGCGTCTGACGATAAAGCGACGCGCTCCGGTCGCCGCTTGCCCCCGCCGAACTTCGTTCCTGCTCTGCGGCAAGGGGGCGAAGCCTCACCGAAGCGGCTGCCCGCGCTGCCCGTTTGTCGCCGTGTTGTGGTTTGAGTTGAGATGCCGTTGCTTTACACTACGGGCAAGCAACGAAGCGCCGAAGAAGGCGCCCCGTGATGCAGGCCGACGCGCAGGAGGTTGCGCCGCCTGTGAACCTGAAGGAAAGGAGGCCCTCCGTGGCCGATCGCAACATTGAGAACGCGAGCACCGAGGTGCCGGAGATCCCCGACGAGCTGGAGCGCGTGCTCGTCTTCGCCCTGGACGAGGCCAAAGAGAAGATCGAGGGCGGCAAGGACGTCATCCCCTTCACCACGCTCGTCGTGAAGGACAACCTGTTCATCGAGTCGCATCCGGGCGATTCCGCCGAGGAGTGCTTCGAGGCGGCCGAGAAGAACGTGCGCGGCGCCCGCGGGGCCGACTGCTATGCCTTCTGCTACGACGGCTACATCGAGACCGACGATGGCGTGAAGGACGCGCTCATCGCCGAGGGCGGCGTGCCGGGTGCCGAGGAGGGCTACGCCATCGCCTATCTGTACGAGGTGGATGACGAGGGCACCTATACCTTCGAATCCGAGGCCGCCTACATCGGCGAGGCCCCGAACTTCATGGCGGCCCTGAAAGAGCCGGTCGCCTACACTGACGACGAGATCGACGAGCGCTACCGCGACGAAGAGGCCGACGCTGAGGGTGACGAGGTCGAAGAGGCCGACGCTGAGGGTGACGAGGTCGAAGAGGGCGATGCCGAAGAGGCCGAGGAAGTCGCTGACACGGTGGAAAAGGCCGAAGAGGTCGTGGAAGACGCCGAGTAACCCCCGTCGGGCTGCACGCTTCAGCCCGGTTCACGGATCTCGTCCGCATCCGCAACCCTACTCCCCCGAGTTTTCTGCCTTCTCGGTAGAGAAAAGTGCGATTGTGCGAGTCTGAATCGCTGATTCGGGGTTGTCGTGCAGAGAAAAGTGCGATTGTGCGAGTTCTAGCTTGCTTAAAGCTCGCACGATCGCACTTTTCTTTACCTCAACTTCTAAAAACTGTTTCTGGAGCTTTCAAAAGAAAAGCCGGCGGAACTCCGATCCAGTTCCACCGGCTTGTGCCAACAGGGTTGGCGGGTTGCTCATCGTCGCGAGCACGGCGCTTGTTTCAAGGGCAGCGCCAAAAAAAGAAGTGAGGCGGCAAGGAGGGGTGCCTCGCCGCCTCGGAGGAGGGGGTAGCGGCATCGAGTGCCGCATTCTGCTTTCAAGGGGATTGAAGCAGAGCGATGGAAGCAGGGGAACTTCCAAATCGCTGAAACGAATTATAGGTCAAGACTTGTTTTGGTCACCATAATGTGCTTCATTTTCCACGAAGAACGGTGCCAATTCGACGGTGAATAGCACATAACCCCTTGTCAGAGCCCGTTTACCCGCGCCAGAAGCCCGTTCGCCCTCCGAGAATTTTCTTCACATTCAATAAGAAAGTTTTCAGATTGCCTGTCTCCCTCCTTTCCGAGCCTTCTGTCTTCCTTCGTTGATGCAGGGCCCTCGGCATCGGAAAGCGCCTTTTGAATGGACGAAACGATGCGCAGAATGCACGACGGTGTTATGGACGAATAAGAATGTCACCCCCCTGGTTGTTTGATTTTGCCACGCTCTAGGACGTAGGATGCACGGCGGTCGCAAAAGATCATTTGGAAGGGGTTCATGTCGAAAAAGGTTTCTCCCGCGAGCAATCTTGTATCATGGAAGGCAACAAATTCGTGGAAAGGAACCCCCATGGCCGATCTCGCGCTGCGCTTTGGCAAGGATATGCTCGTCGTTTCGTCGCCGATTCAGGAGGCCCTGCGTCGGGCTGGCATCGAGTCGGCGCGCGATCAGGCGCTCGCGCTGTTCGTGGAGCCGGAAACCATCGAGGAGGCCTACCGTATGGAAGCGGTGGCCGGCCCGCAGTGCCTTGTCACCCCTGTGGCCGATTTCACGCCGGCGCGCTTGGTGGCCGTTGGTGCCGAGGGCAAAGGCGAAGCGCTGGCTGAGGCGGCTCTTGCGGTCATGGCGGAGTTCAAACCTCAGCACACGCTTGTGGAAATCGCTCCCTGCGGTCTGCCGCTGGATCCCGACTCCAAGGCGTCGCTTGTGGAAAATCGCGACCAGTACGTCCGCGCGGCGCAATTGTTCGATGGCCGCGCTTTCGACGCGTTCTTTTTGAACGGGTTCACGACGGCCGATGATCTGAAGTGCGCGCTCATGGGTCTGCGCAAGGTGACCGATGCTCCTATCATCGCGTCGGTGGACGTGCAGGGCGACGGCGTGCTGACGAGCGGCCGGGGTACCTGGCGCGAGGCCGTGGAAGTGATGGTGGAATACGGCGCGGCGGTGGCCGGCTTCTCGACGCTGGCCGCGCCGAGCCAGGTGCGCAGCTTGGCCGATACGGCCCGCGAGGCGTTGGAGGCCCGGGGGGCGGACTTGTGTCTTGCGGCCACGCTGCAGGTGTTCCAGCGCGACGCCAAGCAACAGGGCCCCACGGCCGAGAACCCCTACTACAGCCCCGACACCATGATGCCCGCGGCTCTTGAGCTGCGCGCGGCCGGCGTCCAGTTCCTGCGCGCCGCCGGTCAGGCGACCCCGGCTTACACCGGTGTGCTGGCCGCCACCGTTGCGGGCCTCGATGTGGCACCGGTCCTGTAAGGTTCTCGCCGAGAAGCCGCGTCGCCCATGAGCACCCTGCCATACCAAGGCCGTTGCGCCTTTGCGTCTCTGCATCCCGTGGTGACGTTCGGCTTCTTCGCGGGGGCTATCGTGCTTTCCGTGGTGCTCGCTAATCCAATCTGCCAGGCGATATCCGTTCTTTTTGCGGCTGTGTGCTACCTGACGTTCCGCGGCCGCGAAGCCTGGCGCTTCATCGGGGGGCTCGCGGTGGTGCTGCTTGTGGTGACGCTGTCGGCTCCGCTGTTCAACACGCAGGGGGCCACGGTGCTCTTTCGCTGGTGGGGCAGCCGGCCCTATACGCTGGAAGCGCTAGCTTTGGGCTCCTCTACGGGGCTTATGCTCGTGGCTATGATGCTGTGGTTCGCCTCTTATCACCTAGTTATGACCTCGGACAAGTTCGCTTATCTGTTCGGCCGCGCCATTCCGGCGTTATCGCTCACGCTCATCATGGTGCTGCGCCTTGTGCCGAGCTATCGCCGCAAAGCCGACGCCCTCATGACGGCTCGCGCCTGCATTGGGAAAGGCCCAGCGGAAGGCGCCTCTGTGGCAGCGCGCGTGCGCGACGGAGGCAGCGTTCTCTTGTTGCTGTCGGCCGACGCTTTGGAAGGTGCCGTCGTGGCTGCCGACTCTATGACGGCCCGCGGCTTCGGGCTGCGGGGGCGCACCCATTTCGCGCTCTTCCGCTGGGAGACGCGCGATACGGTGCTGGCCGGAGTGATGGTTGCGCTTGCCGCTGGGGCGGTGGTTGCGCTCGTGCAGGGAGGGTTCGCGGTCACGTACTTCCCGACAATCGTATGGCCCTCTGCGAGTGCGGCCGTGCTTGTTGGGGCCGTTTGCTACGGCGCCTTTCTGGCTATTCCGGCGGTTATCAATTGCGGAGGGAGGGCGTTGTGGCGCTATTCGCTTTCGAAGAGCTGACGTTTCGCTACCCGGAAGCGCCTCGCGATGCCCTTCGCGATGTCTCTGTGGCCATTGAGCCGGGCCAGTTTGTGCTGGTATGTGGGCAGAGCGGCTGTGGGAAGACAACGCTCTTGCGCCAGTTCAAGTCGGCGCTCGCTCCCCATGGGAACCAAAGCGGGCGGGTGCTGTTCGATGGTGTGCCTCTCGCTGATGCGCCCGAACGCGAGCAAGTGGCTCGCATCGGTTTCGTCATGCAAGACCCCGATGCGCAGATTGTGACCGACAAGGTGTGGCACGAGCTGGCCTTCGTCTTGGAAAGCCTCGGCTGCGACGAGCGCACCATGCGCTTGCGCGTGGCGGAAATGGCCAGCTACTTCGGCATCCAGCACTGGTTTCATAAGAACGTGGGCGAGCTTTCGGGCGGTCAGAAACAGCTGCTGAACCTGGCGTCGGTCATGGCGGCTCGACCCGATGTGCTGGTCCTGGACGAGCCCACGAGCCAGCTGGATCCCATTGCCGCCAGCGACTTTCTGGCTACGGTGCACCGGATCAATCGCGAGCTGGGGACGACGGTGGTTATGAGCGAGCATCGACTGGAAGAGGTGTATGGGCTGACCGACCGCGTGGTGGTGCTGGAGGAGGGGCGCGTCGTCGCCGACGGGGAGCCGCGGGCTGTCGCGGGCCAGCTGCATCGTGCGGGCAGCCCGATGGCGCTGGCGCTGCCGGCAGCGGCACGGATTGCTTGGGGTGTGGAAGGTCGGCCGGGCCGCCGCAGCGGGGAGGGGGCGCCGTGCGTTCCTCCGGCCCGCGCTGTCGGGAGGGGGGCGCCGTGCGATCGGCCGGCCCGCCGCAGCGGGGAGGGGGCGCCGTGCGTTCCTCCGGCCCGCGCTGTCGGGAGGGGGGCGCCGTGCGATCGGCCGGGCCGCCGCAGCGGGGAGGGGGCGCCGTGCTCAAACAGCATTGAAGTGCAGGGCTCTTCGAGGGCCACTGACGTTTCTGTATGCACTTCAATGAACTGCGCGCGGACCCCCTCCTCACTGCGGCGGCCCTACTCTTCCATAGTTGAAGAGGGAGTGGCTTTGCAGGTTGAAGCTCCTCTTACTGTGCGGGAGGGGCGGGCTTGGCTGGCGGACGAGGTGGCGGCTTTTCCGCCGCGTCGTTGGGCGCTTCCGGCGGGGGAGGCTTGCGGCTCGGCGCCCGCGCGGGCGGCGGTGGAGCTGCGGGATGTGTGGTTCCGCTATGAGCGTGATGGCGCCGATGTGCTGCGGGGGACGACGTTGATCGTGCCGGAGGGGTCGTTGTTCGCGGTGGTGGGCGGCAACGGCACGGGGAAGTCGACGATGCTGCGCGCCATCTGCGGCGTCGCGCGGCCCTATCGCGGGAAGATCACCGTGTTTGGGCGACGGCTGAAGGATTGGAAGAAGGCCGAGCTGTTCCGCGGCGGGGTGGCTATGCTTCCGCAAGATCCACTGAACCTTATGGTGAAGAAGACCGTTCGGGGAGATTTGGAAGAGATGCTGGACGGTCGCGGCCTCACGGCAGAGCAGCGCACGGCGGCGGTGAGGGAAGTGGCGGCGCTGACAGACATTGTGCCGCTGCTTGACGCTCATCCCTTCGACCTGTCCGGTGGCGAGGTGCAGCGGGCGGCGTTGGCCAAGGTGCTACTGAACGAGCCGCGGCTGTTGCTGCTCGATGAGCCGACCAAGGGACTCGACGCTTTCTTCAAGGAGAAGCTCGCCGCGTTGCTGCGAAGCTTGACTGCTCGGGGCACGACCGTGCTCATGGTGTCCCACGACATTGAATTCTGCGCCAGCTATGCCGACCGGTGCGCGCTGTTCTTCGACGGAGACGCGGTGACGACCAACCCGCCCCGGCGGTTCTTCGCGTCGAACAGCTTCTACACCACGGCGGCCAATCGTATAAGCCGTGGGCTCTTCGAAAACGCCGTCACCGTGGAAGAGGTGGTGGAGCTGTGCCGAAGTTGACCGAAGACGCGCGTCATCGCGCCTCTGCTCCTTCGCATGACGGTGAAGGAGCTTCGCCGCGCCCTGCCGAGCCCTCTCGCGAGCGTTGCCGCGCCCGCGCCAAAACGCTGCTGACGATTCTCGCGGCGCTGGTGCTCGCCCCGCTGACCGTAGTCGTGGGCATGGGCATTCCGGGCAACGGCTACTACCTCTCCGGTACGCTCATCGTTCTGTACGCCATCGTGCCCTTCTTCGTTGCCTTCGAAGGGCGTCGCCCGACAGCGCGCGAGATCGCCGTGGTGGCCGTGCTCACGGCTCTCGCCGTGGCGGCACGCGCGGCGTTCGTCTGGGTGCCGCACTTCAAGCCCATGGCCGCTATCATTATGATCGCAGGCATCGCCGCTGGCCCCCAGACCGGTTTTCTCGTGGGCTCCGTGGCGGCGCTCGCCAGTAACTTCATCTTCGGGCAAGGGCCCTGGACGCCCTGGCAGATGCTCGCCTTCGGCGTGGTGGGGCTTGTGGCGGGGCTGCTTGCCGATGCTCGTGTGTTCCCGCGGGCGAACCTTTCCTGGCCGCGCCGCATTGCGTTGGCGGTCACGGGGTTCGTGCTTATCGTGGGGCTTGCGGGTCCCATTCTGGATACCTCCACGTTCTTCTACCTTTCCACGGCTCCTACGCCGGAGCTGGCAGCAACGGTGTACCTCGCCGGCTTGCCGGTGAACGCGATCCACGGGGTGGCCACGGCTCTCACGCTGCTGGTTGTGGCGAACCCGCTGCTCGATCAGCTCGCTCGCGTGCGTGTGAAATACGGCTTGCTCAATCGGTCGCGTTAGCGCTTCCTAATGATGACCAGGAAGATAATTGACCGTACGTCGAAATTAATTCTGTTCTTTTCCGGTGCCGAAAAACACATCTTGTTCGATTGCGCCCGAACAGTTTCGCGAGTACTATATGTATCCGCCCTTGGAACTACAAAACACAATATATTGTGGTTTCAATGGTGAATAACCTGTGGAAAGCCGGTGAGCAAATAAAGGCGAAAAGCGGGTTTACCCCCTTGGTAATTGCGAAAGGTGGCAGTGGGGAAAACATTGCCGCGTTTCTGCATGTTGTGGTTGGCAAGGCCGCGATGAGCGGTGCGAATACGGTGCGGGAGCCGCGCCGAAGAAAGGATGTAGGAAGTTATGGTGAAGACCATCATCAAGCGCGACGGACGCACGGCGGAATTCCATCCCCAGAAGATCGCCGATGCGGTGGAAAAATCCTTCCAGGCGTGCGCGGCCATGCAGGATCGCGCCACCGCCGAGCAGATTGCCGCCACGGTCGTCGAGAAGCTTGAGAGCGGCGCCATCGAGGGTACCCCGACGGTCGAGGGCGTGCAGGATCTCGTGGAGGAAACCCTCATCGAGTCCGGCTTCGTGCAGACCGCCAAGGCCTACATCCTCTACCGTGCCGAGCGCAGCCGCGTGCGCGACGTGAACTCCCGCCTCATCCAAACGCTGAAGGACATCACCTTCTCCAAGGCCGCCGATTCCGACATGAAGCGCGAGAACGCCAACATCGACGCCGATACCGCCATGGGCACCATGCTGAAGTATGGCTCCGAATCGGCCAAGCAGTTCTACGAGATGTGCGTCATCGATCCGCGCTTCGCCAAGGCGCACCGCGAGGGCGATATCCACATTCACGACATGGACTTCTACACGCTGACCACCACCTGCTGCCAGATTGAGCTGCGGAAGCTCTTCAAGGGCGGCTTCTCGACCGGTCACGGCGTGCTGCGCGAGCCCAACGACATCTCCAGCTACGCCGCGCTTGCCTGCATCGCCATTCAGTCGAACCAGAACGACCAGCACGGCGGCCAGTCGGTGTGCGACTTCGATTACGGCCTGGCCGTGGGCGTGGGCAAGACGTACCGCCGCCTGTTCAAGAAGCACGTGGCCGAGGCTGTCGATCTTCTGACCGACATCGCCGACGATCGCTCTTTCGCTGAGAATCTGCTTGCCCGTGTGGAAAGCGAGACCGGCACGGTTGCCAGCCTCGAGATGGATCCGGAGTTCCGCGCTGCCGTGGTGGCCGGGCTCGTTGAGGGCGGCGTCGATGCCGCTACGGCCGAGCGCGTGGTGGCCTACGCCGAGAAGAACGCCTCCCGCGACACCGACCGCCAGACCTTCCAGGCCATGGAGGCGCTGGTGCACAACTTGAACACCATGCATTCCCGCGCCGGCGCGCAGACGCCGTTCAGCTCGGTGAACTACGGCATGGACACCTCCCCCGAGGGCCGCATGGTCATCAAGAACATGCTGCTGGCCACGGAAGAGGGTCTGGGCTCCGGCGAGACGCCCATCTTCCCCGTGCAGATCTTCCGCGTGAAGGAAGGCGTGAACTACAATCCGGAGGATCCGAACTACGACCTGTTCAAACTGGCCATGCACTGCTCGGCCAAGCGCCTGTTCCCGAACTTCTCCTTCCTGGATGCCCCGTTCAACGCCCAGTACTACAAGGGCACGCCGGAAACCGAGATCGCGTATATGGGCTGCCGCACCCGCGTCATGGGCAATGTGTACGATCCCGACCGCGAGGTGACGCCCGGCCGCGGCAACCTGTCGTTCACGTCTATCAACCTGCCCCGTCTGGCCATTCGCGCCAAGGGCGACATCGACCTGTTCTTCGATCTGCTCGATTCCAAGCTGCAGCTGGTGACTGCCCAGCTGGATGAGCGCTTCGAGATTCAGGCTCGCAAGCACGTGTACAACGCGCCGTTCCTCATGGGCCAGGGCGTTTGGATCGATTCCGAGAAACTCTCGCCCACCGACGAGCAGCGCGAGGTGCTGAAGCACGGCACGCTGACCACGGGCTTCATCGGCCTGGCCGAGTGCCTGGTGGCGCTTACCGGCCAGCATCACGGCCAGTCGGCCGAGGCCCAGCGTCTGGGTCTGGAGATCGTCGGCCATATGCGCTCCTACTGCGACCGCGTGTCGAAGGAGCGCGGCATGAACTACACGCTCATCGCCACGCCGGCCGAGGGCCTTTCCGGCCGCTTCGTTCGCATCGACCGCGCCCGCTACGGCGTTATCCCTGGCGTGACCGACCGCGACTACTACACCAACGGCTTCCACGTGCCGGTGTACTTCGACATCTCCGCCTACGACAAGATCGCCCTGGAGGCGCCCTACCACGCGCTCACCAACGGCGGTCACATCAGCTACATCGAGCTTGACGGCGATCCGTCCGACAACCTGGAGGCCTTCGAAAGCGTCATCCGCTACATGAAGGATTGCGGCATGGGCTACGGTTCGGTGAACCATCCGGTCGACCGTGATCCGGTGTGCGGCTACAACGGCATCATCGAGGACGTCTGCCCCAAGTGCGGCCGCACCGAGGACGAGCACAACCAGCCCTTCGAGCGCATTCGCCGCATCACGGGCTATTTGGTGGGCACGCTCGACCGCTTCAACGACGCCAAGCGCGCCGAAGAGCACGACCGCGTGAAGCACGACGTGCCGACAGCCGAGTAGAACGCCGTCCGAGTAGAGCGTCGCGTCCCAAGCACCCGAGCACACCGAGGGCCGTCCCTGCGACGGCCCTTTTTTTGTTTCGGGTTTCAATGTCATGTTCAAGCCATTCGGCAAGTAGGGTGCAAGGACGCTCCTCCACGGGCCTGTCGTATAATGGGGCCGCGATGGAAAGGAGGTGCGGCGTGCTGTATCAGTTGATGAACAAGGACAAGGTGGTGGCCACCTACGAGGAAGAGAAAAGGCTGGATGACTATCGGTATACCGAGATCGAGCGCCTTGATGGCTATGTGCCCTATGGCTTCGTAGACATCAACGACTGGATCGACGGTCGTCAGATCGCCAAACACCGCACGTCCATCGAGAGGCTCATGCGCGAACTGGGCCTTACCACGCGTCACGACTTTATCTCCATGGCGCGTTGCCTTGCGCTCACCGATACCTTTTGGATGAAGCGCGCCGATGAGGATATCTCTTGGAACGACGTGTCGCTGTACCGCAATCCTTTCGACGACGTTATCGCTCGCATTGCCTTCGACGGCACGGGCATGTACGGCCGGCAGAATTCTCCCACGTCTCCCGAGTTCGCTACCTCGGGCTCCTTCGCCAAGTGCTGGGTGCGCGAGGGCGACCAGGTATCGCTGCTCAAGCGTGGTTCCGAAGGCTACGCCAACGCGGGATTCGAGCCCTATTCGGAAGCGCTGGCCGCAGAAGAGTTGCAGGCAGCGTCTATCGACCATGTGCCCTATACCATCGAGAATTTTCACGGCAAACTTGCGAGCAAGTGCCCGCTGTTTACTTCGGAAAAGGTGGGATTTGTGTCGGCCCATCGGTTCTTTGACGGTCCTTTTGATGTGGAAGACGTGCTTGCCTTCTGCGACGCGCACGGCGGCGACGAATCGTTCCGTGAAATGATCGTTATGGATGCGGTTATGGCAAACGTCGATCGCCATGCGGGTAACTACGGGTTTCTGGTCGATAACGACACGGGCGAGATTCTGCGCATGGCGCCGCTGTTCGATCAGAACATGGCTTGTCTTCCCATGATGATGGAGCATGACGATTTCGACGAGTACCTCAGCATGATCGGCCCGAAGATTGGTGCGTCGTTCGTCAGCATCGCCCGGGCGCTCATCACCTCGGATATCCGCGCGAAGCTGGTGGCTCTAAAAGACTTCGAGTACACCGACCCAGGCATGGGCTACCCTGCTTGGAAGCTCGCGGCTGTCAATCGCTGCAAAGATCGCATGATCGCCGACATCCTGGCATAGTCGCAAGTATTGCGGCCGCAAATGCCACTTCGACCCCGCTTTGGTAAGGCCGACTGGGGACGGTCTGCCATACCTGCCCTCAACTGGCATTTTTCTGCCACTTTAAGCCTGCTTTGGCAGAGACGCCCCGGGCTCATTGACCATTCCGGCCCTCAACTGGCATTTTCTCAGCTGAAAGAGAACCGGCTCTTCGCCGGGAAGGATTCGTTGCGGAAGGGCGGAGAGCGGTAGGGAGGGAAACCGCTCTTGAAAAAGAAAGGTTAATGCACTAACTTTTCTTTTCTGCGATAGAAAAGAAAGGTTACGAGCATGGGGGTTTATCTCAACTGCTTTTGGCAGCTCGACAGTGGAGGCATGAACAAGGCCGAGCGCATGGGAGGCCCGTACCATCCGTATCTTCCCGACACACTTGCCGATTACGAGCTTCTTCTCAGCCCCTCCTGCGCAAGCGCGGTGGCGGATGCCCAGGAGGCTCTGGCGAAGCTTGAGCTTTTCGGCTCCCGCGTTGATACCGAGCCGCTGGCGCGCATGATGCTGCGGGCCGAGGCTGTCTCGTCATCGCGTATCGAGGGCCTGGAGATGCCCGCAGGTAGGCTTCTGGAATATGAGGAGCTCGACCGCCTCGGCGTCGATCACCGCCTCGACAGCACGGAGGCCCAGATTCTCGGTAACCTCCATACGCTTGTCGATGGCCTGGCGCGGGCGGAGGCGGCCTCTCCTCTCACAGTCGAGGAGGTGTGCGAGCTCAATCGCGTGCTTTTAGCTGGCACTCGCCTCGCAGATCGGGGAGGGGTCATCCGCGCCGAGCTTCCCCCTATCGCTACCGCGGCCATTGCCCATGCTCAACTCGAGACTATCCACCCCTTCGCGGACGGCAACGGACGTGCGGGCAGGGCGCTTGTTCACCTCATCCTGAAAAAGGGGGGCACGACGCGCGTCACCGTGCCCCCGATATCGCTGCTGTTGGCCACCGATCGCGAGAGATACATCGCCAACCTTGCCGCCTTCCGCTTCGAAGGCGATGACGAGACCAAGCGGCGTGAGGCGGTGAACGGGTGGGTGGAGTACTTCGCTCGGACGACCTGCGAGGCCTGCTCCCGCGCCTCCGCGTTTGAGGAAACGTTGCTCGCTATCAGGGAGGGATGGCGCGCGAAGGTGCCGTTTCGCGAGGGATCGGCGGGCGCCCAGCTTCTCGACATCCTCTTAGGAACGCCGGTCATCAGCATCAAGACCGCCCAAGATCTCACGGGAAAGAGCTACCCGGCGGCCCGCACGGCCGTGGGTGAGCTCGCCGCGGCTGGAATTCTGAGGAAGAACGCGAAGAACCGCAAGAGCGGTATATTCGAGGCGGGGGACGTTGTGGAGGCCTTCAACGCCTACGAGCGCTCGCTGGCCACCATCTCGGGTGATACGGCAGCGGAGAAGCCGAAAAGGCCCGTCCCGCAGAGGGGTGTGCGGATGCCTTAAGGGTTTGCCTTAAGGCATTGTCGCACGAGTCAAACGACAGTGATATCTCTCCAGTTCAGAAGGCACTACATAGTTTTAACGACACGATTTTCCGGTTTTCCATAAGCTTGCCCGACACCGTTGACACGGGGCCGCCCCCTATGATGCCCTCCGTTGCCGGTCGCAGGGGCCGGCACCATTGCCGAAGCAATCCGAGCAGGAGGAGCAATTATGGGAATCCGGGACATTCAATCGCGTCGTTCGTTTCTGATGGGCGCCGGCGTGGCTGCGGGCAACGTCCTCTACACCGACGATGCTGACACCTTCCTCACCTACATGAAAGAACTCCGCGGCGGATTCGACGAAGCTTGACTAGTACAAGGTCTCGGGATTTCCCTATGCGAAAACGTGGACAAACAGGGATTTTTCCTATGCAAAAACGTGGTATCTTGGTAAATTATCCTATGCAAAAACGTGGAAGTCCAGGAGAGATTCAGAATGAAACGCCAGGCTATCAAAGAACTGCAACGATGGAAAGCGTCTCCGCGCAGAAAGCCGCTCATTGTGAGCGGAGCGCGGCAGGTGGGGAAGACCTGGCTCATGAAGGAGTTCGGGAATACGTGCTTCGAGAGGTTCGCCTACGTTACCTTCGACGATAATCCTCAGCTTGTGGCGGCGTTCGGGGGCTCTCTCTCGCCCCAACGGCTTCTTCCCATCCTACAGGCCGAGGCAGGCGTCCGCATCGATGGGAGCACCCTGCTCATTCTCGACGAGATTCAGGAGTCTCCGCGGGCCATCCAGTCTCTCAAGTACTTCAACGAGCAGATGCCGCATCTGCCTGTCGTCGCGGGCGGCTCGGCTTTGGGCCTTGCCCTTCGCCGCGGCAAGAGGGCGCAGGAGAAAGGGAGGCCGAGACCGTCGTTTCCCGTGGGGAAGGTGAGCTTCCTCGATCTGTACCCCTTGAATTTCTCGGAGTTCCTCGGCGGTATTGGTGAGGAACTGCTAGTGGAACTGGTAGAGACGCTTGATTGGGAAGCTATCGCGCCGTTTCACGACCGCCTGATCGAGCTGCTGAAGCAGTACCTGTTCGTCGGCGGTATGCCGGAAGCCGTGCTCGCTTTTGCCGAAACGGCCGATCCTGCGGACGCGCGGCGCGTGCACAACGAGCTCTTGCGCTCCTATAACGCCGATTTCTCGAAGTACGCCGACGATGCCCTGGCGGAGCGCATTCGCCGGGTCTGGCGGGCGGTGCCGGCAAATTTGGCCAAGGAGAACCGCAAGTTCATGTTCTCCAAGATACGGGAATCGGCTCGCGCGCGGGAGTACGAGGACGCCCTCCAATGGCTGATCGACACCTCGCTCGCGATCCCCTCGAGCTGCGTCAGCTTGCCCGAATCGCCCCTTGTGTCGCACGAGGACGGGGATGTGTTCAAAATCTATTTGTTGGATGTGGGGCTGCTCGGGGCGATGAACAATCTGGGAGCCCGAACGATACTCGACAGCGAAGCCTTGTTCAGCTCGTTCAAGGGATCGCTTGCGGAGCAGCTCGTCGCCCAGGAAATGCTTGCGAACGGCTTGGCCGGCGACAGTGCGGAGCCCGACAGCAAGCTTCACTACTTCGTGAACCCTTCCACGCGCACCGAGATTGACTTCATCATCGACGGGGGCACCGAGGCTGTCCAGCCGGTGCCGATTGAGGTGAAATCGGGCGTCAACTTGAAGGCGAAGAGCCTCGCCGCCTTCGTCAAGAAGTACCAGCCGCCTCTCGCCGTGCGCACGTCCCTGGCATCTCCTTCCCAAGATGGCGCCATTCGGGATGTGCCGCTTTACGCGTTTGGGACGTATTTCCGGCAGCGCATTGCAGGAAGGTAAGTCGTGGATGCTTTCAGCGGCTCGGAATTTTAGCAGCCGAATTGAAGCTCGTTGGCGCAGATGTCGCGGGCGCAGCGGTAGAGCGCCTGCACGGCAGGGGAGTCGGGCTGGTTGGTGGAAAGCTCCATGCTCACGCGGTCGTCCACGCCGGGAGGAGGCGCGAAGGGAACATGGGCGAGGGTCTCGTAATTCGGCGCCACCATTCGAATGCCGATCCCCACGGTATCGCTGCGCTGCAAAAGCATGATTTGCGGCGCCGACTGTTTCCGAAGGTCATGACGACGTCGATCTTGCCCTCCACCAGGGCTCGTTCGAAATCTTCGAAGGTAACGAAGTCGGTGAATACCAACTCGATATCAGGGTGCTCTTCCGTAAAGCGGGCAGTAAGCCGCGGCATCAAATGCAGGTTCGCGTTGTGGTACAGCCCGATATGCAATCGCTGTCTCTCGACTCCGGCGCGCTGGCGGCAGACGCTTACGGCCTCGTCGGTTAGGGCGATGAGACGCTGGGCATAGTCGTAAAGCGCTCGCCCCGCATCGCTAGGGAAAACACCCTGGGGGGTGCGGGTGAGGATCTCGACGCCGATCTCGTTTTCCAGGTTGTTGATTTGTTTGCGCATGGCCTGCGGCGTCATGAAGAAACTGGCCGCCGCCTTCGATAAGCTGCCGTCGTCTACGACGCGCTTGAAGTAGCGTAGCTGCTGGATGTCCATGGCCTCTCCCCTCGACAGCTCGGTATTGTAAGCGGTGGATGTGCTTGGTTGCAACTATGAGTTACCACGCCTGGAACTTTTCGAGGGCCGCGCTGAACCACGGGCTCCTCTTACACTCAGGCTGCGCCTCGAATGAGGCCAGGAGGTTCTTCGAAATGAGAGAAAAGAGGAGGAACATGGAGGAGAAAAACATTTCGTGCGCATCGCATGAAGCCGTTGCCGCTTCCCAGCAAAAGCACGGGCTTACCCGTCGCAGCTTCCTGAAGTGGACCGGTGCGGCCGCCACGGTGCCGGCGCTTGGACAGCTGGTGGCTTGCGCTCCGCAAGCGAAGATGGCAGATACGGGCAGCGACGATGCCCCTGCTCCGGCTTTGGAAGACGAGGGCGAGTGGAAGCCCTATCGCTGCTTCCGCCTGTATTGCTCGGCTAGCTGCATCAATTACGCGCTGGTGAAAGACGGCCAGGTCGTGCGCGTGAAGACCGACGATCGGAATCCCGATTCCGAAGATATGCCTCAGCAGCGCGGTTGCCTGCGTGGCCAGGCGAAGATGAATCATGTCTATGGCCCCGATCGCTTGAAGTACCCCATGAAGCGCAAAAACTGGGAGCCCGGCGGTGACCCGGCCAAGATCAACGGCGAGCTGCGCGGCAAGGACGAGTGGGTGCGTATCAGCTGGGACGAGGCGCTGGACATCATCGCTGACGAGCTTACGCGCATCATTGGCGCTTACGGCAATGAGGCTGTCATGCGGGCTGGGTTGTATCCGAACCCTGTTGACGGCTCTTGGCGGATCGCAGGGCGGATGCGGCGGCAACTCCCAGGGCGGATGGGTTTATCCCTCCTCCATGATGACGGGTTATCAGAATTTGGCGGGCTATTACGGTGCCTACTTGTACAACGATCGCCTTGATATTCTGAACGCCAAGCTCATCGTGCTGGACGGCAACAACCCCTCCTGGAGCGCTTTGGGCTATCCCAACAAGGTGCTGTTGGATGCCAAGCGTCGTGGGGCGAAGATCGTCGGCATCAACCCATTCTATAACTCCGGCCTCGGCGCCATCGCTGATGAGTGGATTCCCATTCGCCCGGCCACCGATGCAGCGCTCTTCATTGGCTGTGCCTACCACATGATTGAAAACGACCTGCAAGACCAGGCCTTTCTCGACACTTACACCGTGGGCTTCGATGCCGACCACATGCCCGAGGGCGCCGATCCGAAGGACAACTTCAAAGATTACGTGCTCGGTACCTACGATGGTGCGCCGAAGACGCCGGAATGGGCGAGCGAGATTTGCGGTGTCGAGTCCGAAGTGATTCGCTCCCTTGCTACGGATATGGCTACGATTAAGCCCGCGGCTATCTTCTCGTGTTCGGCCGTGACCCGCGGCTTCCGCGGCGAACAGGCAGCCCAGGCGTTCTTCACGGTGGGCTGGATGACGGGCAACGTGGGCAAGTCCGGCGCCATGGTGTCCGACATGTCGGGCCAGATGGTCTGCAACGGCGGTAGCGCTCTGGTGGCCGTCGGCGGGGAAGGGCGTTCCGAATACGCGACGACCGACCCGGTTGCCAACACATTCGCCCTCAGTGCTGCTGTGGTGCCCACCGACGGACTGTTCGGCGTTACCTCGCAGCAGAAGTGGCACGCGGTGTACGACGGTTCCTACCATAACGGCAAGTGGGGACAGCGCGAGATCGATATCCGCTGCATCTGGGATATTGGCCGCGGCAACAAGCTCAACAGTGAGCCGGACACGCTGCTGGGAATCAAGGCCTTCCGCAAAGTGGAATTCGTCGTGTCCTGCGATTGTTTCCTAAACACGACGGCCCAATATGCCGACATCGTGCTGCCCATGGTCATGCAGTGGGAGCACCCGGCCAACTTCAGCCATACCTCGAACCACGAAACATTGACCTTTTGCGCCCACGTGATCGCCCCCTTGTTCGAGGCCCGAAGCGATTACGAGATCAATCGCGCCCTGGCCGAGCGTCTCGGTTTCGATCCCGACGAGTTGGAGATCACCGAGGAAGAGATCTTCGCCAATCAGATTCAGGGAGCCACGGTCATCAAGGAAGGCGGCTTCACAAAGAAGGTGGGCTCGGGTGCGGTAGGCCCTGGTGGCGCTACGACGGAAGATATGGTGGATCCCGACTTCGAGAAGCTGCTCACCATCACGGCTGAGGACTGGGCCGAGTTGGGCTCCCCCGATCGCGAGCCGCAGGAGGGTCGCATCCCGCTTCGGCAATTCTTGAAGGACGGTATCTACCAGGTGCCGCGCACCGAGGGCGACAACTGCGGCTACATCGCCCTGGAGGCTTTCGTGGAAGACCCGGTGGCGAATCCGCTGAACACTGAGAGCGGCAAACTGGAAATCTACTGCCGCCAGTTGGCCGAGGTCGTGGACATTTACGGCTCCTACAGCATCTCGCCCATTCCCAAATACGAGCCGCCGCAAGAAGGTTACGAGGCCACCTTCTCGGATTTCGAGAATCGGGTGAAGGGCCCCTATCCGTTGCAGCTGGAGTCGCCTCATTCGCTGGGCCATCACTCCAGCCAGCTAGACAACTGCCGCTGGATGCAGGAGGCCCACGCGAACGTGGCCTACGTGAACCCCCTGGATGCCCAGGAGCGCGGTCTTTCTCAACACGATCCGGTGAAGATTTACAACGGTCGCGGCGCTCTTGTTCGCGCCATAAAGATCACGCCGCGCGTGGTGCCCGGGGTAGTGCTGGTGGCCGACGGTGGCTGGACCGATTACGACGAGGAGCTGGAAGTCGACTTCGGCGGTAATCCGGGCGTGCTCACCAGTTCGGATCCCTGCGGATGCGATATTCAGCCGTGGAACACCATCAATGTGGAAATGGAGAAGTGGGACGGTCCGTTCGATCACGATATCGATCGTCCGCTGCGCGTGATTGAGTTGGGGGACTAACATGACACAGTACGGATTTTTCTTCGATTCCGAGGCCTGCATCGGGTGCAAGACGTGTCAGATGGCCTGCAAGAACAAGAACAACCTGCCCGTGGGCAACTTGTTCCGTCGCGTGTACGAATGGGAGCACGGCACCTGGGAAGTGGGCGAGGGCGACACGCTGCCTGCTCCGTCGGATTTGTTCGCTTACTTCATCGCCATGGCCTGCAACCATTGCGAGAACCCGGCTTGTGTGGCGGTATGCCCTTCGGGCGCCATGCAGAAAGATCCCGACACCGGCATCGTGTGGACCGATCACGATGTGTGCATCGGCTGCCGTTCCTGCGAGAAGGCCTGCCCGTACCATGCGCCGTCTTTCCTCGAGGAAGAGGGCTACATGGGCAAGTGCGATTTCTGCAAGGATCAGCTGGAGCGCGGCGAAGACCCCTATTGCGTCCGCACCTGTGCGCTGCGTGCCCTGCGCTACGGCGACATCGATGAGCTGCGCGCCGAATACGGCGAGGGCGATGTGGAAGCGGTACCGCTGCCGGCGAACACGACGAATCCGTCGCTGGTTCTCATCCCGCATCCTAAGACAGAAATCATGGACGTGACGATGGGTGAGGATCCCTCGCTGGAATACGAGTTGTAGCAATTTGCATCGGTCGGCGCGTCTTCTCTCTCGCAGGCGTGTCGACCGTCCTTGTTTGAAGCGACGCCCCGGCTTCCCGTCCCCTCCCCGGGTGCTGGGGCGCCGCTATTCACTGATGAGAAGCGGAGGTGCTTTCCTATGGTCGAGATTATTGATCGCCCCGTGTGCGGTAGTGATGGGGCCGCTTTGCGACTCCGATGGACGAAGAGGCCACTATCTTGCTGAAGACAATTCAGGCTATGTTGCAGACAGTCGGTTACACGTTGGTGGCCGAGCCAGACGCATCGTTCATAGAGCGTTTTGGAGTAGAAGGATTGTGGGACGAGCTGCCCTTTGAGGACGCGAGTCAAGAGGTTCGCGAGGCCGCGGATCACCTGCGCTTGTGGCGGCGCTCGGTTCAGGAGCGGCCAGAAGAAGTCATCGACGATTTGAAGACGGCCTGGTTTCGGAGCCTTGTGGGGCCGGCGCGTCCTCTGGCCGCGCCGTGGGAATCCTACTACCTCGATGAGAACAACCGCCTGTTCACGGATTCCACGCGGGAGGTGCGGGCGGCATTTCGCGCCCATGGGTTGGAGTTCGAGAAGAAGAACCGCGAGCCCGACGACCATATCGGTCTCATGCTCAGCTTCCTGGCGGTGCTTGCCGGCCGCGAGGCGGAGGCGGTTGAAGCCGGCGACGAGGAAACGGCACGCTCGCTGCAGAAGGATCAGGCGGACTTCATCGACAATCATGTGCTCACTTTTGTGGACGAGTGGGCGGCCGCCATGGCCGAGAAGAGCGACAGTGACTTTTACGCCGGTATGGCGCTTCTAGCCTGCGGCCTGGTGAAGGAGCGCCGCGCCCAGTTGGAGGAGAAGCTGAGCGGCAGCGAAGATGCTGGTGCGACCTCTGGTGCTGACGGCGAATGTTGCAAGGAGGCCGTCTCATGCGCCTGCTAATCACGTTGGTTGTCGTGGCCGTTCTGTCCTGGGCGCTGGCCCGGCCGCTGCGCAGCCATTCGATGCTCTTTTACCTGGCAGCAGTAGCGCTTGCGGGCGCGGGTGCGTACCTTACTATAGCGCCGCCGGCCGTGCTGCCGCTGCGCGAGGTCGCCTTCGTGGTGCAGAAGGGGTATGTGGCCTTCGCCCTGTTCGCGGTGGTCATGATGATGGGTGTGCTGGACAAGCGCTCGGCCGTGCGCCGGCGCCTGCAGCCCGTCCGGGCGCAGCTTTCCTTGCTGGGAACGATTCTCATAGCCGGTCACATCGGGTTCTACGCCGTGGTTTACCTTGAGATTCTGGGAAGCGTCGGTGCGTCCAACCCCTTCGCCGTTGCCGGTTTCACGAGTGCCGTGGCTCTGGTGGTTCTGCTGGTTCCGCTGGCGGTCACCTCCATCGACGTCGTACGGCGACGCCTGGGCGCCATGCCGTGGAAGCGCCTGCAGCGGCTCGCCTATCCGTTCTTCGCGCTCATTCTCGTGCATGCCGGTTGCTACTTGGCCAAGCCGGTGCTGGGCGGTTCTGCGGACGCCTCCCTCAACCTGGCCGTGTACGCTCTGCTGCTCGCGACCTACGGTGTTCTCCGCGTTCGCCGAGCCTTGGCCGACCGCCGCGCCTCCGAGCCGGCCGCCAGTGAAGATTCAACATCGGGTGCAGAGCCGCTTCTCGAGCTTCTCGAGTCTGAATATGCTGCCATTGCCTAGCCGACATTGAAGGGAATGAAAGAGAGCGACCACCTCTTTTAAGTTGGTCTATCGTAAAGCACCCAGAGGGCCGTCTTTGTTGCGGCCCTTATTTTGTTTCCGTCGCGCAAATGCCACTTCGACCCCGAAATGGTAAGGCCGAACGGGGGCGCTCAGCCATAACTGCCCTCAACTGGCATTTTTCTGCCACTTCAGGCCAGTAATGGCAGAGGCGTCACGGGCCCACCGACCATTTCGGCCCTCAACTGGCATTTACTCGTGGAAAGGGGAAATGCGCAGCGTTTGGAAGAGTGCGCAGGCAGCTATCCGGAGCAGCTGCTCGGAGCAGCCATTGCCATACGAGTCAAATGACAGTCAAGCAAGCGCTTCGGGCGTTCGGCGCTGGGGTTTTACCAAAACTTTTCGGAACTGACGGTGGCTCTTTACAGATGTTGCTCAGTTCTTTTACGGAGCGGGGCCATCATGAATGCACGGAAGCGACGTTCCCTTGTGGGTCGCTTTCGCGAGTTGAATGGCCCTTGCGGGTGGTGGTTCTGGGATGCCGACCCGCGCGTTTGAAAGGAACGACGACATGAAAGCATCTTCGGTATCTTCTCGTTTGCCGCGGCGGTTGCAGCGGCTGGTGGTGCTCGCTGGAGCGGCGGCTTTGTGCGGGGCGCTGGCAGTGGCGCTTGCGGGTTGTGTGGGCGCATCGGCCGGCGATACGGCTGCAGCGGGCGACTCTGCCATCGCATCTGGCGGCAGCGGCGCATCCGCTAACGCTCCCATCTCGGTGTACTCCCGCGAGGACGGCTCCGGCACCCGCGGCGCCTTCGTTGAGCTGTTCGGCATCGAGCAGAAGGACGCCAACGGCGACAAGGTGGACATGACCACGTCCGCAGCCGCCATCACCAACTCAACGGCGGTCATGATGACGTCGGTGGCCGGCGACCCCAACGCCATCGGTTATATCTCCTTGGGCTCGCTGGACGACACAGTGAAGGCGGTGTCCATCGATGGCGTTGCGCCCACCGCCGCGGCCGTGAAGGACGGCTCCTATGCCATCGCGCGTCCCTTCAACATCGTGACGAAGGGCGAGCTCGCCGCGCCGGCCGCCGACTTCCTCGCGTTCATCATGAGCACCGAGGGGCAGGCCGTGGTGAGCGACAACAATTACATCGCCATCGACGATGCAGCCGCCCCCTTCGCCTCCAACGGCGCCAGTGGGAAGGTGGTTGTGGCCGGATCCTCCTCGGTCACGCCGGTCATGGAGAAGCTGGCCGAGGCCTTCCAGTCGGCTAATCCCCAGGTGACCGTGGAAGTGCAGCAGTCCGATTCCACCACGGGTGTGAACATGGCGCTCGATGGCACCTGTGACATCGGCATGGCTTCCCGCGACCTGAAAGACTCCGAGGCCGGTGCTGGCGCCGAGGGCACCCCCATCGCTCTGGACGGCATCGCGGTCATCGTGTCGCCCACCTCGTCGGTGAGCGACCTGACGAGCCAGCAGGTGTGCGACATCTATACCGGCGCGGCTACCAGCTGGGCCGACGTCGCCTAAGCGGGATCGACTATGCTGTTCTCCCTGCTGAACGTGCCGCCAGCAAGTGCATCGACGGCCGCCGGCTCCGGGAGCGCCGGAGCGCCCGGAGCCGGCGCAGGTCTCGCAGCTGCCGGTGCCCCTGCGGCCGCCCGCGTGCCCAAGCGCCGCCCGCGTGCCCTACGCGAAGCGGCCGCCCGCGCTCTCTTCGCCGCAGCCGCGGCCCTCTCCATCGCCGCCGTGGCGCTGATCTGCCTGTTTCTGCTGGCCAACGGCGTGCCGGCCATGGCCGAGATCGGGCTGCCGGAATTCCTCTTCGGCACCACGTGGCGCCCGGCCAACGACCTCTACGGCATCTTCCCCATGATCGTAGGCAGCCTGTACGTGACAGTCGGTGCCATGATCGTGGGCGTGCCGGGCGGCCTGCTCACGGCGTTGTACCTCTCGCGGTTCGCTCGCGGCCGCATGGGCTCCTTCCTGCGCAGCGGCGTGGAGCTGCTGGCTGGCATTCCATCGGTGGTCTACGGCTTCTTCGGGCTGGTCATCATCGTGCCCTTCGTGCGTCTGCTCGGGCCGGGCACGGGGCTTTCGGTGCTGGCAGCCAGCCTTATCTTAGGCATTATGATCCTGCCTACCGTCATCACCGTGGCCCAAAGCGCTTTGGACGCCGTGCCCGCTCGCTACTACGAGGGTGCCCTGGCTCTCGGCGTCGATCACGAGCACGCCGTGTTCAAGGTGGTGGCCCCGGCGGCCGCCTCCGGCATCATGGCCGCCATCGTGCTGGGGCTGGGACGGGCCATCGGCGAGACCATGGCCGTGGTCATGGTGGCCGGAAACATGCCCATCATTCCCGACTCGCTGCTGTCTGGCGTGCGCACCATGACGGCCAACATCGTGTTGGAGATGGGCTACGCCGCCGACCTGCACCGCGAGGCCCTCATCGCCACCGGCGTGGTTCTGTTCGTGTTCATCCTGCTGATCACGATGCTGCTCAACGTTACTCGGAAGAGAGGTGAGGCGCGATGAGCGATGGCTTCAACCTGCGCTTGCGTCGCCCGCGACCCTCGGTGGTCGCCTGCTCGCCGACCTTGGGAGCCCTGGGTGCCGTCAATCTGATGCCTGCTTGCTTCGCCAAGGAAGATGCCTTGGAGGCCCGCATCGCCCGCTCGTCCCGTCGGCGCCGCGCGGTGTCGGTGCTGCTGCGCTGGCTCACCTATGCCGCCGCAACGGTAACCGCCGCCGTGCTGCTGTTCGTGGTGGGCTACATCCTGGTGCGAGGCGTGCCCGCGCTTACCCCCGATCTGTTCCAGTGGGAATACACCTCCGAGAACGTGTCGCTTCTGCCGGCGCTCGCCTCGACGGTCATCATGGCGCTGCTGGCTTTGGCGCTGGCGGTGCCCGTAGGCGTCGGCGCGGCCATCTACCTGGTGGAGTACGCCCGCCGAGGCAGCCGCTTCGTGCGCCTGGTGCGCGTGACCGCCGAAACGCTGCAGGGCATTCCCTCCATCATCTACGGCCTGTTCGGCATGCTGTTCTTCGTGACGGCTTGCGGCTGGGGCCTCTCGCTTCTGTCCGGCGCCTGCACCCTGGCCATCATGGTGCTGCCGGTCATCATGCGCACCACCGAGGAGGCGCTCATGGCGGTGCCCGATTCCTACCGCGAGGGCGGCTTCGGCCTCGGTGCCGGGCGGTTGCGCACGGTGGCCCGCTGCGTGCTGCCCTCGGCAGTGCCCGGCATTTTGGGCGGCGTCATTTTGGCTCTCGGCCGTTGCGTGGGCGAGGTGGCGGCCCTGTTGTTCACTGCTGGCACCGTGGCCCAAATCCCCGACTTCGCCGGCCAGGGCATCTTCGCCCTGTTCGACTCCTGCCGCACCTTGGCCGTGCACATGTACACCCTGGCCTGCGAGGGCCTGCACGTGAACGAGGCCTACGCCACCTCGGTGGTGCTGCTGATCCTCGTTCTTCTGCTGAACGCCGCCATGCGGGTGGTGGCACAGAAAATGGAAGTGAGCAAGAAATGACGAGCTTTTTGAAAGAACTCGCGAAAGAGACGAGCGTCCCCGCGGCAGCTGAGGTTCCAGAGGCCGCACCCGCTCCTGCGAAGATGGCCGTCGAGCACCTGAACCTGTTCTACGGCGACTTCCAAGGTCTGCGCGATATCAACCTCACCTTCCCAGAAAACCAGGTGACGGCGCTCATCGGCCCTTCCGGTTGCGGTAAGTCCACGCTGCTGAAGACGCTGAACCGCATGAACGATTTGGTGGAAGGCTGTCGCGTGGAAGGCTCGGTGCTGCTGGACGGTTCCGACGCCTACCGCACGCTGGATCCTACCGACCTGCGCCGGCGCGTGGGCATGGTGTTCCAGCAGCCGAACCCCTTCCCTATGAGCATCTACGACAATGTTGCCTTCGGTCCCCGCAGCCATGGGGTGCGCGCCAAGGCCGATCTGGACATCATCGTAGAGGAGTCGCTGCGCGCGGCCGCTATCTGGGACGAGCTGAAGGATCGTCTGAAGAAGAACGCACTCGGCCTGTCCGGCGGTCAGCAGCAGCGCCTGTGCATCGCCCGCGCCCTGGCGGTGCAGCCGGAGGTGCTGCTGCTCGACGAGTCCACGAGCGCTTTGGATCCCATTTCCACGGCGAAGATTGAGGAGCTTATCGGCCAGCTGAAGGAGCGCTACACGGTGATCATGGTGACCCACAACATGCTGCAGGCCCTGCGTATCTCCGATAAGACGGCGTTCTTCCTGCTGGGCGAGGTGGTGGAAGCCGGCGACACCGACACTATCTTCTCCGCCCCCACCGACCCCCGCACCGCCGATTACGTCGCTGGCCGTTTTGGGTAGCGGCATTCCCGTTTCCGTAGGGGCTGACCTTGGTCAGCCCTCGCGGGTGGGTTGCGCCCGCATGGCAAAAGAGGGGCGACCAAGGTCAGCCCCTACGGAGGGTTGGGCTTAACGGTCGGTAGCGCCGCACGATTTTACTTTCATTTTACGTGGCTCTTACGGCTGCAGCTCAATGGGGCTTCATACTCCTTTCCTGCTGAGACGAGCGCGGGCCGCAAGGGTGCGACCCGTCAACGAACGCGGCTCGCAAGGGGCGGGTCGCCGTGAGAAGGAGACGCATAGGTGGAAGAACTGCTGCAAATCGGGCTGGGACTGTTCGGCGGTCTGGCCCTGTTCCTGTACGGCATGAACCTCATGAGCAGCAACCTGCAGGAGGCGGCTGGCGAACGCATGCGTGCCATTCTGGCCGCCGTGACGAAGAACCCCTTTTTCGGTGTTCTGGCCGGTGCACTGGCCACGGCGGTGCTGCAAAGCTCCAGCGCCACCACGGTCATGGCCATCGGTTTCGTGGCTGCCGGTCTCATGGGGTTGCGTCAGGCCATCCCCATCATCATGGGAGCGAATATCGGCACCACCATCACGGCGCAGATCATCGCCTTCAAGCTGTCCGATTACGTGCTCGGCATCGTGCTCGTGGGCTTCCTCATCATGCAGCTCGCCAAGCAGGGACAGATGAAGTACGTCGGCACCGCCGTCTTCGGCTTCGGACTTTTGTTCCTCGGCATCGACACCATGGGCGCTGTCATGAAGCCCTTGGCCGAGAACCCCGTGTTCACCGACCTGATTGCCCAGGTGACGGGCGTGCCGGTGCTCGGCGTTCTGGTGGGCACCCTCATGACGCTCGTGGTGCAAAGCTCCAGCGCCACCATCGCCGTGCTGCAGAACTTCGCTTCCACGCCGGGCGCCGATGGAGCGAGCATCATCGGCCTCGACGGCGCCATCCCCATCCTTCTCGGCGACAACCTGGGCACCACCATCACGGCGCTGCTCGCCGCCATCGGCCAGTCTCGCGACGCCAAGCGCGTGGCCCTGTCCCACTGCATCTTCAACCTATCGGGCTGCCTCTTGTTCGTGTGGCTCGTCGGGCCCTTCGCGTCAGTGGTGGCGGCCATTCCCCCGGCCGGCCCCGAGGTGGAAGTTATCGCCCGGCAGATCGCCAACGCCCACACGCTGTTCAACGTGACCATGACCGCTTTGTGGCTACCGCTGGTCTCGGTGATGGTGAAGATCGTCATGGCGATTCTCCCCGAGAAGCCGCGTCGACCGCGCGACCCGCTGGTGGACACCCTGGAGACGCCGCTGGCCCCCGACGCAGCGGCCGCCTAAGCCGCCCTTGCGACCGACGGCGCTACCCCGCACCGTCGGTCGCTTTCGCGCTGGTTTCCGGTTGCGCGGAGGTGTCGCTGGGGCGGCACTGGGTGGCACTGAGGCGGCACTGGGACGGCACTGCCTGTTCGGTCGGCCCCACGGCTCTTTGACGCCTTGCCGCCCATCTCTGCGTCGCGCGGCTGTTGCGCTACAATGACCGCGCACCTGTTCCAGAAAGGATTCCCATGAGCAAAGCCCCGCTCATCTATTACGTGGAAGACGACGAGCATATCCGCGACCTGACTGCCTATGCGCTGCATCAAGCGGGTATGGAAGTGCGTGCGTTCCACGATGGCGACGGTCTTGTTGAGCGGTGCGCGGTCGAGCCGCCCGATGCGGTGCTGCTGGACATTATGCTGCCCGGCGACGATGGCCTCGTTCTGCTGCAGGCCCTGCGCGGTAATGCGGCGACGGAGAACCTTCCCGTTATGATGCTCACGGCCAAGGGCACCGAGTTCGACAAAGTAGTGGGGCTCGATGCCGGCGCCGACGACTACCTGGCGAAACCCTTCGGCATGATGGAACTCATCTCGCGAGTGAACGCGCTGCTGCGGCGCGCGAGCCGTCCGAGCCAAGGCGCTGCAGAAGAGGTGGCGGAGCCCAGTGACCTTATGGCCGTCGGCGCGATCAAGCTGTCGCCGTCCGCCCGCACCGTGGTGGCGAATGGCCGGGAAGTCAACCTCACACGCAAGGAGTTCGACCTTCTGCGCACACTCATGGAGAACAAGGGCCGTGTGCTTACCCGCGAGCAGCTGCTCGAGCAGGTGTGGGGCGTAAGCTTCGTCGGCGAGACGCGCACGGTGGACATGCACGTGAAGACGCTGCGGCGCAAGCTGGCCGAGGCGGCCCCCGGCTCCGAAGAGGCTGTTGCCACCGTGCGCGGCGTGGGCTATCGCTTGAAGAAGAACGCCTCATGAGTGCCACCAACGCATCGCGCAACGGCTGCGAGGCCGAAACTGCTGAAGTGCCGGTAGCCGCGCCTGAGGTAGAGGCTGACAAGCCGGCGCGCTCGAGATCGGCCCTCGCGCGCAACGAAGAGCTGGCTCGCGCCGAGAAGATGCGCCGCGAATTCTCGGCCAACGTCTCCCATGAGATGAAAACGCCCCTGCAGGTGATCTCCGGTTATGCGGAGCTGATGGCCAACGGCCTGGTGCCCCCTGAGGACGTGCCGCGTTTCGCGCAGCTCATCTACGAGGAGTCCCAAGCCATGCGCGCTCTCATCGACGATGTGCTTATTCTTTCGCGTCTCGACGAGATGGCGCCGGGCGACAACGAAACCGAGGCAGTGAATCTGGAAGAGGTGGCCAGTCGGGTGGTGGGGCGCTTGACCAAGCTGGCTGCCGATGCGGGAGTGACCGTTGGCCTCAAGGCCGAACCGGTCATCATTCGGGGCAATGAAACCCTGCTCAAGCAGATGATCTACAACTTGGTCGAGAACGCCATCCGCTACAATCGCGAAAACGGTCGCGTGTTCGTGGAGGTGTACGCGGAGGACGTTGTCGGTGCGGAGGATGCGTCTGGTAGGGGGTTCGTGCACGGTGTTGTGCCGGGCGAAGGCGATGCTGAGGAGGGGGTCAAGGCGGCTGCTCCGGTGCGCATGGGCGTCATCCGCGTGAACGACACGGGCGCGGGTATTCCCGCCGACAAGCTGGAGAAAATCTTCGAGCGCTTCTATCGCTTGGAGAAAAGTCGCTCCAAAGAGCTGGGCGGCACGGGGCTGGGCCTTGCCATCGTCAAGCATGCCGCTCTCTACCACGGCGGCGAGGTGTCCGTGGAGAGCGAAGAAGACGTCGGCACCCGTTTCACCGTGCGGCTACCCATCGGATGACAAAGATTTCCAAAAAAGTGGTCACCAAAAATGCGAAAACTTTTGTCGGTCATGGCTCCAAAAGGTGCTCGCCTACCAGTTGGAGGGCTTTTCCAGCGAGAACGAGGTGGGCTGCCATTCCACGACAGAGCCGGTGCGTCGGGTGGCCGGCACATCGATCAGGCGCTGGTTGGAGGAGCCGCACCACTTCAGCTCGAGGGACTTGCGCGACTCCACGAAGGGGCCATCTACGAGCACGTCGATGGAATCCAGCAGGTCTCCCACGGCCAAGTCGTCGGCGATGTCGGCGAGAGCCCCACTGACCATCGCTTCCTCAGGGTTCTCGTGGAGCGCCTCGCCGCCGAGTGCCCCGATCCGGCGATCGCGCTCGGCGCGGGCTTTGTTGGCTCGTTTCGCCAGATCTTCATAGAGGTAACCGGAATAACTCCAGACTCCGTAACCATTGCGTTTCAGCTCGGCCGCCAAGGCTGCGCAGGCCTTCGGCTGTTCGAAGGGCTCGCCGCCGGAGAGGGTGACGTCGTGCACGAGGCCGTTGGCACGAATATCGGCCAGAAGGGCCGCGAGGGTCGTTTCGGTGCCTCCCTCGGCCGGTTGGCTTTCGGGGTTGTGGCAACCAGGACAACCGTGGCTGCACCCCTGCACGAACACGGCGTAGCGCAGACCGGGCCCGTCCACGATGGAGTCGGGCACGGTACCGTACAGCGAGATGGTGGCGTTTTCGAAGTCGTTTTCCATAGCCGCCATTGTAGCGCACTCCGACTCGCCTAACCGTCGACCGCGTCTCTGTCATAAAGTTGGCACGAGTGCTCCTTCAAGCAGCGATGGTGGGCAACGTTTATCCAACAGCTTATGTTGTGCCGTATGTCAAGACTTTCCTGTCACCAGGTTTTGCGTATACTGAAATCAAGCCTTGTTCCCGCCATATACTGCGATGGACCGACGTATTATGACGAGGGAGCTCTAGAAGCGGTTGGAACGGAGATTCGCATCCGTTGATGCGAAAGCCGGGAGACCCGATGCGAGCACCCACCTTTTGAGGTGGGTTCATCCTCTGGCGTGGGGCAGGGCTATTTTTGTGTCTCGATTTCGGCCGAAGTGCCTTCCTCGTCCTTCACGGGCACGAGCGACCCGGTGGCGTCGGTAAGTTTCTGCCCGGTTAGGTCGCCCATGGCCTCCTCGATAAGATGGTTGTGCACGTAGGGGGCGACGGCTCGGATAGCGGCATCGGTGGCAGAGGAGGCTTTGGAAGCCTCGGCGATGGTGAAGCTCAGCGAACCTTTGAACCCGTAGTCGGTGATGGACGAGAACGATACGCTGGGCCGCTTCTTCAGCTTGCTCACACGGGCGACGGCCTTCTCGGCGGCGTCCTCAATGTGATGGGCCGTGGCGGTGAGGCGCTCGCTGTTGGTGGTGACCACCAGGGGAATGGAAATCTCATTCAAGGGCGACAGCTTGCAGACGGCCGTGGAAGTCATGAGCGAGTTGGGGATGTTGGTGATGGTGCCCGAACTGTCTTTGATGGAGGTGTAGCGCCAGGTGACGTCCTGCACGACGCCAGTGACGCCGGATGGTCCCATGCGGATGTTGTCGCCGGGTTCCACGGTGCGCGACACGCTGACGGTCAGGCCGCCGATGAGGTTCGAAAGCGTGTCCTGAAAACCCAACGACACCGCGATACCGACAACGCCCAGGCCGGTGACCATGGCGGAGATGTTCACGTTGAAGCACATCGACAGCACGCAGCAGATGCCGATGACCCACACGATGATGCGCACGAGATTGATGAAGATGGAGCTGGAAGGCAGAAGCGTCGTCTTGTTCAGCACGCGGCGCATAAAAGCCACGGTGATGCGCGCGACGACGAAGGTGATCGCGCAGATGATCACGACGCCGAGCAGGGTGTTGAACCAATCGGCGTGGATGAACTTATCGAATATGTCGAGCAGATTAGGCATGGTCCCATTATAGAAGGGCGCCTCCATCCCGAAGGAGGAGGCGCCCGGTTTTCACGGTTTCGTTATGCGACCCTAGTTGGTGGAAGGGGTGGTGGTGCCGGTGTCGCCGCCCTGGTTGCCCGGGTCGGTGGTGCCGGGGTCGGTCGTGCCCGGATCGGTGGTGCCACCAGGATTGTTGGTGCCGGGGTCGGTCGCGCCGGGGTTGGTGGGCTGCTCCGGCTTGGGGTCGGGCTCGGGCTCCGGCTCGGGGCCCTTCGAAATGGTGATCTGCACGGTAGCGCCGGGCTTCACCTTGTCGTTCAGCGGATCCTGCTTCATGACGCGGCCCTCGCCCTGCTTGTCGCTGTACTCGCGGGCCTTCACGTCGGCACCGAAGCCCTCGGACTGCAGCTTGTCGATGGCCTTCTCCTCGGTCATGCCGATGACGTTGGGCACGGTCGTCAGCTCGCTTCCGCGGGAGGTGACGACCTCGATGGTGGTGCCGGGCTTCACCGGCTCGTCGGCGGCGGGGCTTTGCGAAATGATCTTGCCCTCGGCGACATCTTCCGAGTATTTGCTCTCGGCTTCCACAACCTTAAGGCCGGCGTCCTCGGCCGCCTGGCGCGCCTCGTCCATGGTCATGTTCTTGAAGTTGGGCGCGTCCACGGTATCGGGCCCCACGGCAATGGTGAGGGTGATGGTCGTACCCTTCGGCTGCTTGGTGCCGCCGGCCGGATCTTGCTGCAGCACGGTGCCCTCGTCGACGGATTCGTCTTCCTTAGGAGTGGTAGTTACTTGGAAGCCCGCTTGCTCCAGGGTGAATGTCGCCTCGTCCAAGGTATTGCCCACCACGCTGGGCACCTCGATGGGCTCGTCGGCAGGGGCAGCCGGCTTGAAGCCGCCGGACACGGCGAAGGCGATGCCGGCCACCAGCGCGATGGCCAAAATGGCGCAGAGGGCGATGATAACGGGCTTCTTGCTCTTCTTCGTGTTGGCGTCGTGGAAGTTCGTCGCTTGGAAATTGCCCGTGGAACTCGGCGACATGGCCGCTGTGCCGCCGGCAACCGTCGGCATAACCTGGGTGCTCGTGATGCCCGGCACGGGAGCGGGCACGGCGCCCATCATGCGCGTCTGGGCCTCGGTGAACGACGAGCTCATCGCGCCGGCGGGCAGCGTGACGGGGCGTCCGGCCAGGTAGTCGTTCAGTGCGATGCGCATGTCGTTGGCCGTGGCGAAGCGGCGCGCCGGATCCTTCGAGAGGGCCACCATGATGATGTCCTCGAGGTCGGGGTCGATGTTCGGGTTGATGGAAGAGGGCGCGGCCGGCTCGTCCTTCACCTGCTGCATGGCTACCGATACGGCGTCCGGGCCATCGAAGGGGAGCTTGCCCGTGGTGGCCTCGTACAGCACGATGCCCAGCGAGTAGATGTCGCTGGCGGCCGTGAGATCTTTGCCCTGGGCCTGTTCCGGCGAGATGTAGTGGGCGGTGCCCAGCACAGCGGACGTTTTGTCGTTCACGGAATTCTTCGCTCGGGCGATGCCGAAATCCATCACCTTCACGTTGCCATCGGGCTGCACCATGATGTTCTGCGGCTTGATGTCGCGGTGGATGATGTCCTGGTTGTGGGCGACGGTGAGGGCCTGGCACACCTGGGCGCCGATTTCGGCGGCCTTACGCTGGTTGATGGCGCCGCGCTGCTGGATGGCGGTCTTCAGGTCGGACCCGCGCACGAACTCCATGACGATGTAATAGGTGTCGTCGTCTTGGCCCCAGTCGTACACGTTCACGATGTAGGGGCTCTGCAGGTTTGCAGCCGCGGCGGCTTCCTGGCGGAAGCGCTGGGTGAAAGAGGGGTCGGCGGCGAATTGGGGCAGCATCACCTTCACGGCGACGACGCGGCCCAGCGTGCTATCTTGGGCGCGGTACACCTCGGCCATGCCGCCGATGCCGATGCGATCCTTTATCTCGTAGCGGCCGCCGAAGACCTTGCCCGTCATTGTTCCCTGTCCGGTCACCTTGATACTCCTTAAAGTTCCATGTACGAGTGCGTTTGCGGTTTAAGTATGCGAACTCTGGTGAGTCTTGCCATTGTACTACAGCGCCCCCGTCACTTCGAGAGCCGTTTCCAGAACGTCGTGGGCGGCGCTGGCGCCAGCCCCCGATTCGCCCTTCTCGATGACGACGGCCACCACGATCTTGGGGTCAGCAGCGGGGGCCATTCCCACGAACCAGCTGTCGTCGCTGCCGTCACCGCGCTCGTGGGTGCCGGTCTTGCCGGCCACGGCCACATCGTCCAGGGCCGCCTTGCCGCCGGTTCCTTCGGTGACGACACCCTTCATGATGTCGATCTCAGCGGCGGCGGTGTCGGCATCCATGGCCTGCTTCAGCTTCACGGGAATGGGCGAGAAGCTGCGCTCGCCGTTGGCGTTGTAGATGCCGTCGACCAGGTAGGGCTGCATGATGGCGCCCTCGTTGGCGATGGCGGCGCCCACCAGCGCCATCTGCAGCACGGTGGCCTGGGGTCCGGCGGGGCTCTCGTGCTCGCCCACGGGCTCGCCGCAGGCGGCCCAGGCGGTTTCCCAGGTGGTCATTTCCTCGGGGTCGGGCATGAGGGACGTGGCCAGGGGCAAATCGAAGGGGATGTCTTCGTTGAACCCGAAGCTGCACGCCATCTGCACGAGCAAATCGCTGCCGAGCTGCACGCCCACCTGGCCGAACACGGTGTTCGACGAGTACCACATGGCCTGCTCCAGGGTGATCTTGCCGTAGGAGCGCTTCTTCACGTTGGTCACCGGCGCGTTGCCGATGTCCATCTCGCCGGGGGAGTCGTAGGTGGTGTCCGCCGTGGCAATGTGATCCTGCAGCGCGGCGGCCAAGGTCACCATCTTGAAGGTGGAGCCGGGCGCGTACAGCGCCTGGGTGGCGCGGTTGAACAGCTCGGAGGAATCGCTGCCGCCGTCCGCGGCGGCGGTGAGCAGCTCCTCGTAGTTGGCGGCGTCGAAGGTGGGGGAGGAGGCCAGAGCGTACACGGCGCCGGTCTCGGGATTCAGGGCCACCACGGCGCCTACCTGGCCGGCCAGCGCGTCTTGCGCCGCCTGCTGGATGCGGGAATCGATGGAAAGCACGACGTCGTTGCCTTTGGTCTGGATGCCCGCGAGCGAGTTCACCACATCGGTAAAGCTGGCGAAGTTCTGCTCGCCGCGCAGCGTGTCGTTGTAAGCGGCTTCGATGCCGGCGGTGCCGAAGCGCTCGGAGGTGTAGCCCACGATGTGCGCCGCCAGCTCGCCGGCGGGGTATTCGCGCTTGTAGGAGCCGTCCTCTTGGCGCACCGATGTGGCGAGTACCGTGCCGTCGGCAGTGGAGATGGTGCCCCGCTCCATGCGGGCCTCTTTCGCGATGGTGTGGTTGTTCGACGGCATGCTCTGGTATTCCGGCGCCTTGATGACCATGAGGTAGGTGAGGTTGGCCACGAGCACTGCGAACAGCACCGAGAAGACGATCATGGTGCCGGTGAGTCGCTTGCCCAACGCCACGCGTCCCAGCACGGCGTCCGACCCGTGGGCGCCGATGGCCCCGGTCTGGCGCATTTCGGAATCGACGCCGGTGCCCTCGTCGCCGCAGCGCAGCAGGCAGCCGACGATGATGAAGCTGGCGATGAGTGACGAGCCGCCCTGGCTGATGAAGGGCAGTGTGATGCCGGTGAGGGGAATGAGACGTGTGACACCGCCGACGATGATGAAGGCCTGCAGCACGATGATGGAGGTGAGGCCCACGGCGGTGAACGAGCTGACGTCGGATTTCGCCCGGGCCGCCGTGACGATGCCGCGAATGGCGAAGCACAAATACAGCAGCAGCACGCCGGCTGCGCCGAGCAGGCCCGTCTCCTCGGCGATGACGGGGAAGATGAAGTCGCTCTCGGCGACGGGGATGCCGCCCTCGGCTACGGGCTGACCGCCCATGCCCCGCCCGATGCCGGTGCCGAACAGGTCGCCGTCGGCGATGGAATAGAGGCTCTGCACTAGCTGGAAGCCGCCGCCCTGGGCCTCGGCGAAGGGATCCTGCCAGATGGCGACGCGGGTCTGCACGTGGCCCATCATGCCGTAAAGGGCCACGGCCGCAATGGCCGCAAGCCCAATGGAGACCACCAGGTAGAGCTTCTTCCCCGTGGCCACGTACAGCATGATGACGAACACGGAGAACAGCACGAGCGCGAGGCCGAGGTCCTTCTCCAACACGACGACGATGAAGGCGAGCGCCCACATGACGATGAGCGGGAGCAGGGTGGCGAGGCTCGGCAGCCACAGCGGCCCCACCTTCCACGTGAACACCGAGAGCATCTCGCGGTTGGCGGCCAGGTAGGCGGCGATGAAGAACACGATGAGGATCTTGGCCAGCTCGCCGGGCTGGAAGCTGAAGCTGCCGAAGCGCAGCCACAGTTGGCCGCCGCCGGACTCGTAGCCGATGACCGGCAGCATGGGCGAGAGCAAAAGCAAGATGCCCACGATCATAAGCGTGTACTTGTAGTTGGCGAGCTTGTCCAAGTTGCGCACGACGGCGAGGGTGGCAATCATGGCCGCGATGCCGATGAACAGCCACAGCAGCTGGTTTACGGCCAAATCGGGCACAATGCGGGTCACAAACGCGATACCGATGCCCGACAGCGCGAACGAAATGGGCAGAATAGCTGGGTCGGCTGCGGGCGCGAGCAGACGTACGGCAATGTGGGCCACGAGGAATGCGGCGAAGATGCCGAGCGGCACGCCCAGGGTGTTGAAGGACAGCTCCTGGCCGCCGGTGACCACCATCATGGCGAAGAGCACGATGACGATGGGCGAGGCGATGAGCAGGAGCATCAGCTCTATGTTGCGCCGGGTCATCGGTTGGTTCCTCCCGAGGTGCCTTCCTGTGCGCCGTTCGTGCCGGTGCCGGGGTTGATCGTGCCCGTGCCGTTCGTGCCGGAGCCAGCGCCCGATGAAGGCGACGCACTTTGCGAGCCGCCCGTCGTGCCTTGTGCGTCCGTGCCGCCCTGCGCGCCGCTGGCCGTGCTGCCGCCGGCACCCTCCGTGCCCTTTGCGGGCTCTTCCGGCTTGTTGGCCTCGGCCGCTGCCCGGGCCGCTTCCTCTTCAGCGGCACGGCGGTCGGCGATCTCCTTCTCGTACTCGGCGACGAGGCTGTTGGCGGCTTCCAAAGAATCCACCTTGATGCCCTCCTCGCGCAGGCGATTGGCGGTGCCGGGCTGCAAGTCGTCAAGGGCCACGTCGGTCACGCGGTCGAGGTGATTGAATGACAGCCCGAAGATGTCTCCGGGAACGCCCTGATACACGGCGACTTTCCCATCCTGAGCCACCAGATAGGCGGCGTTGGACGCCAGATAGTTGAACCCGTAGGCGCACCCGGCGATGATGGCCACCAGCAAAAGCGCCAGCATGATGGCCGTCGCGCGGCTCTTGCGCGTCAGCTTGCGGCGATGCTGCTCGGCCAGACCCGTGACGTCCACGACGATGACGGTGACGTTGTCGTAGCCGCCCCGGCCCACCGCCTCGTTCACCAGCTGGGCCGCGCAGCGCTGAGGCTCGCTGTGGCTGGCGAGGATCTTGGCGATCTGGTCATCTTCCAACATCGTGGAAAGCCCGTCGGAGCACAGAAGCAGGCGGTCGCCGGCTTCCACCGTCAGCTCGAACAAGTCGGGCTGGGTGCGCGGGTCGCTGCCCAAAGCGCGGGTGATGACCGAGCGTTGGGGATGCACCCGGGCCTCGGCCTCGGTAATTTGCCCGGCCTCGATAAGGTCGGCCACAAGCGAGTGGTCGCGGGTGAGCTGCTGCATCTGCCCTTTGTGAAGGAGATAGGCCCGTGAGTCGCCCACCTGGGCAATGACGAGCTTGTCCTTCTCAAGCATGGCGGCGGTGCAGGTGCAGCCCATGCCGGCGCGGCCGACGCCTTCGCGGGCGGCGCGGATGATGGCGAGGTTCGCCTCTTCCACGGCCTGGCCGAGCGCCGAGGCATCGGGGTGTGCCGGTGCGCGGTCGCAGATGACGTCCACGGCGATTTCGGACGCCACTTCCCCGGCGGCGTGGCCGCCCATGCCGTCGCACACCACGTACAGCGGCGGGGCGACGGCCAGCGAATCCTCGTTATGCTCGCGCACGCAGCCGACATCGGTGCGACTGCCGAAAGTTGCGCCGCTCTTCTTGCGCTTTGCCCGGGCCATTATTGGTTCCTCACGCGGATGTCGACGTCGCCGATGGTAACGAGGTCCTTGTTGCGCAGGGCTACCGGGTCATGGACGGGACGCCCGTTCACGGCGGTGCCGTTCTTCGAGCCCAAATCTTCCACGAAGAGGTTCTGGCCCATCAGCTGGAAGCGGGCATGACGGCCGGACACGTAGCCGGCGCCGATGACGATGTCGGCCCCGGGCGAGCGGCCCACGATGACGGGCCCGTGCACGGCGATGGAGACGCCGCGCAGCTCTTTGGGGCCGCGTTCCACCGACACCGTCCAGCCGCGTTCCTTCTTGCGGGAACCTTTGACCATGCCGATGCCGGTGCGCATGATGGCGAACAGAAACAAATAGAGCAGCGCCACGAACAACAGGCGCGCGATGAGCAGAACGAGATCGATCACCGATAGCCTCCTTTGGCTCGCTGAGGTGCGGGCGGGCTAGATGAGCTGGAACTCGAGGTTGGTGGTGCCCACGATGATGCGGTCGGCGTCGTGCAGCGCGGTGGATTTGATCTGGCGGCCGTTCACGAAGGTGCCGTTGGTGGAGCCGAGGTCGGTGAGAATCCAGGCGCCGGACTCGTCCTGGCGGATTTCCGCGTGTACGCGCGAGACGTTGATGTCGGGGATGACGATGTCGTTCTTCGACTCGCGCCCGATGGTCTCGGCCTGGCCGGGCAGCGTGAAGGCGCGGTCATTGGTGATGTCGTAGATATAAGCTTGGCGTGGCTCGTCGTCCTCGTAGTAGTCGTCTTCCACGTACTCGTCGACGGGCGCGGCCTGGTAGTCGTAGCCGCCGGCGGGTGCGGGTGCTGGCGCCGGAGCGGGAGCGGGCTGCTGGTAGCCGTAGCCCGCTTGCGGGGCGGCCGCGCGGGCCGGACCGCCGCCGGGACGGATGCCGTAGCGGGCGTACTCTTCCTGGCGCAGCTGCTCAACCAGCGGGGAGGCCACCATTTCGGCAATGACGTCGAACTTGCCGTGGCGCAAATCGTCGTCGACGATGAAGCGCACAAGGGGCTGGCCGTCCATGACGAGGCCCTGCTCGGCGGCTTTGGCGGAAAGGTAGGTTTCGGTCTCGCCAGCCAGGGTGGGGTAGTAGCCCAGAAGGCGGCGGTCATCGTCGGCGTTGACGAGCACGGTATAAAGCGTGGGAGCGTACTGCTTGCCTGCGCCGACCATCTTCTCGCGGCGCATCTGCTTCTCGGCCTTCTTGGCAATCTGCACGGGAGACAGCGGGGCCGCGCCCATGCGATCGGCGGCGCCTTCCACGGTGTCTTCCATCTTGCCCTCGAATTTTGAGAGGAGTCCCATGTGCTTCTCCTTGTTCTTGCGTGTTTAAGCTGCGTTCTTCTTGTGTGGTTGCGCTGCGCTTTCAGTGCAGCGTTCAGTAGCACAGCAGCTTATTTTGCCATAAAACCTATGCACACACCTCATCGACCAACCATTTTACTTAATTGCCACAGTGACAATTTTGTTCGATTGGCCGGGAAACAGCTTGATGCCAGGTGAATTGATGAGGGGATTGCTTCTCATTTCGCACGATACCATGGGCTTTCCAGAAAGGAGGAGCGCCCATGGCCACGTTCGAGGAGTTCATGAAGGTCGCCGAGATTTCCATCAAGGACAAGACCTCTCACAAGCGCATGAACGAGATTGTGCGCATCATGCGGCAGCACAAGGTGCTGCACGGGCTTACCCCCGAGCAGGCCGTGGAAGTACTGCAGGCGCTCGGCCCCACGTACGTGAAAATCGGCCAGCTGGCCTCGAACCGTTCCGATCTTCTGCCCAAGGCCTACTGCGACGCCTTCGAAAAACTGCGCGATGACGCGAATCCGATGCCGTTCGATGTGGTGATCGAGCAGATCGACCGCGCATACGGGAAGTCGTGGCACGAGGTGTTCGCCTCCATCGATCCGGTGCCTTTGGGTGCGGCCTCCATTGCTCAGGTGCACAAGGCGACGCTGCTCGACGGCACAACGGTGGCGGTAAAGGTGCGCCGGCCGGGTGTGGCCGAATCCATGGCCGAGGACATCATGCTCATGAAGCACTTGCTGGCCTTGGGCGAGTTCGCTTCCAATTCCCATCGCGACATCCTGCTGTCGCTCGAGGGCTTCATCGAGGAAATCGAGCGCACGACGGCCAGTGAGGTGGATTTCACCTCCGAGCTGCACAACCTCATGCGCTTCCACGACGAGCTGGCCGACGAAGAGGGGGTCACGTCCCCGGTGGCCTACCCGCAGTACTCGTGCGAGTCGGTGCTCGTCATGGAGTTCGTCCAGGGCACGGAAATTTCCCACACGCAAGCGTTGCGCGAGCAGGGGATCGACGTGAACGCGCTCGCGCGCCGCGTGTGCCAAAGTTACGTGACCCAGGTGCTCGACGACGGGTTCTTCCATGCCGACCCGCATCCGGGCAACATCCTCGTGCGTGACGGAGACGTGGTGTGGATCGATCTGGGCATGGTGGGCACGCTGACGGTGTCGGAGCGGATGCTCGTCGGGAAGGTGTTCACGGCGGTGGCCACCGATAACGCCTATCTGCTGAAGGAAGCGGTGATGGGCCTCGTGCATGTGCTGGGCCCGGTGGATCACGGGGCGCTGCTCGAGGCGCTCTCGCGGTTGCTCGCCGAGTACAGCACCGCCGAGATGAAGGAAATCAACGTGGGCACTGTGCTCACCGAGGTCATCGAGGTGCTGCGTGGCCAGAACATGATGATGACCTCGTCGGTGACCATGCTTGCCCGCGGATTCGTGACCATCGAGGGGGTCATGGCCCAAGTGGCGCCCGATATCAGCGTCATCGAGATCGTGTCGAAGCACGTCATCGCCCAGCAGGCCGACCCGAAGTTTTTGGCGACGCAGCTGATCGATCTCGCCACGACGAGCGCCGCTTCGGCCGAGGCCTTGGCGAAGCTGCCGACCCAGCTGTCGAACACTCTGGAGATGATCGATCGCGGGCAGATCAAGGTGAACGGCGACATCGAGGTGTCCTCGCGCATCCTCGCCACCGCCTACGCCTCGGTGGGCCGCATATCGTTGGCGCTGCTGTCTGCGGGGCTGTTCCTGGGGTCGTCTATCCTGTGCACCACGGCTATGCAGCCGCAGCTGCTCGGCGTGCCCCTGCTCGGCGTGCTCGGCTACGTGGGCGCCTTCGTGCTGGGCGCCTACACGGTGTTCCACATCCTGGTCTCCCGCCATCGCCTTCTCAACAATGAGGAGCCGCGGTAGGGGTGTGTAACGTCGTGTCTACAGGTGGGCGGCGGCGGGGAAACGGAAAAGGACCGTGGTAAAATGGCAGTTGCTCATTAGGATGAGCCACAAGGTAAGCATTTTCCGGCGATGCTAGAGCATGCGAGCTGCTTTCGGTGGCCGAGCTGTGGTTCGTAGGCGTCGTCGCTTGAGGTGCCGCGAGGGTAAGGAGGCCCCCATGTACAAGAAGATTCTCGTTCCCTACGATAAGTCCGACCCGGCGAAAAACGCCCTGGGGGCTGCGCTCGATCTGGCGGCCGGGGTGCCCGGCGCCCAGATCACCGTGCTGTCGGTGGTCGACTGGCACGACTTCAACGCCGAGACGTTCAAGATTGCCTCGCGCATGTCCGGCGTCATGGGCGACACCATGGATATGGATGTGATCTCCGAAGTGGAGAACGAGGCCATCAAGGCCGATATGGACGCCATTGCCGAGAACATCGCGCCTTTGGTGGGCGACGCCGAGGGCATCGGTATCGCGGTGGTGAACGGCTCGCCGCACGATTCCATCACGGCCTATGCCGACGAGGGCGGTTACGACTGCATCGTCATGGGCCATCGCGGTCTGGGTGCCGTGCGTGGGATGCTCGGCAGCGTGTGCTACTCCGTGCTGCACAAGACCAACGTGCCCGTGCTCATTGTGAAATAGGTTCGAGGCCATGGGACGATCGGGCGGAGGCGGCGGCTTCTCGGGAGGCGGCGGCTTCGGCGGAGGCTTTGGAAGTAGCGGCGGCGGATTCGGCGGCGGGTTTTCCGGCGGCTCGGGATCGGGCGGTCGCTCGGCTGGCCACGGCGGCTCTGGTTTCGGCGGCGGGTACCATGGCGGTGGCTACTACGGCGGAGGCTTCGGGGGCGGCAGCTTCTGGGGCGGTTTCCTCGGCGGCCTGATGGGCTCGAGCCGAGGAGGCGGTGGCTCGATGCCGCCGCAGATGCCCCAGCAGCCGAGCGGCCCGCAGCAGCCCGGATCGGGCGGCGGCCCCGGCGGCCCGAATGCGCCGCAGCCTGGTTCGCCTCAGGGCAAGTCCTCCAACAGCGGATGCGGCACGGTGTTCGTCATCGTGGCCGCCGTGTTGCTGGTGCTGCTCCTCGTGGTGGCCCTGGGCAGCGGTGGCTGCTCGGGCGCGAACGTGCCCGCGTCTACCGTGGAGCGCACGGCCCTTCCTGCCGGTTCCGTAAACGAGACGGGCTACTTCACCGACGAGGATGGCGACTGGATTCACGATCCGGCGAAGCTCGAGCGCGGTCTGCGCCATTTCTACGAGGAAACGGGCGTGCAGCCCTACGTGTACATCCTGCCGAACGGATCGGTGCGCTCCTACCAGGAGCTGCAGTCCATTGCCCAGGAAAAGTACGACGAGCTGTTCACCGACCAGGCGCACTTCGTCCTTGTGTTTTGCGACGATGGCAACGGGCGCTTCAACGCCGCCTACTGGGCCGGTGCGAGGACGGGATCGGTGCTCGACGATGAGGCCATCAACATCTTCAAAGCATACCTCAGCCAGAACTACGACGATATGAGCCTGTCGGAAGAGGAGATCTTCTCCGACGCCTTTGCCGACACGGCCGACCGTATCATGACGGTGACGCCTTCGCCGCTGCCGATCATCGCGGTGTGCGCGGCAGTGATAATAGTGGCCGTCGTCGTGTTCCTCATCGTGCGCAACCGCCGTCTGGCGAAGCAGCGCGAGGCAGAGCGCATGCAGGAGATTCTGAACACGCCGCTGGAGTCGCTGGCCGACGCCGAGCTGGCGGATTTGGAAAAGAAGTACGCGCAGGCAGACGCTTCGGACGCGCCGCCGGTGCAGCCGACGAAGCCGCGGCCCTAGGCGGCGCTGCGGTATTCAACCCGGCCCTCGGGCCAGATAGGAGACTGACATGGGAATCCTCGATCGCTTCACCTCCATCGTGAAGGCGAATATCAACGAGCTTCTGGATAAGGCCGAAGATCCCGAGAAGATGGTCGACCAGTATCTGCGCGAGATGACCGAGTCGCTCGCCGAGGTGCGCGAGGCCACCGCTGGCGTCATGGCCGAGGAGAAGCGCTGCAAGAAGCTCCTCGACGAGAATCGCGAGGAAACGGAGAAGTACGAGGAGCTGGCTCGCAAGGCGCTCGCCGCCGGCAACGAGGCCGACGCCCGCGTGTTCCTCGCGAAGAAGCAGGAGCTGGCGGGGCGCGCCGAGGGCCTTACGGTGGCCTACGAGGGTGCGAAGGCCAACGCCGACAAGATGCGCCAAATGCACGACAAGCTTGTGGCCGACATCGAGGAGCTGAACGCGCGGAAGGCCACCATCAAGGCGAAGGCCGCCGTGGCGAAAACGCAGTCCAAGGTGAACGAGATGACTTCGGCCGGCGATCGTGCCGAGGGTGCTCGCAGCGCTTTTGACCGCATGGAGGCCAAGGCTGACGAGATGCTCGACCGCGCCAATGCCGTGGCTGAGCTGTCCGAGAAGCCGGCCGATCCCACCGAGGAACTCGCGAAGAAGTACGCCGCCGCCGGCGCCGAAGCCGCCGTCGACGACGATTTGGCCCGCCTGAAGAAGGAGATGGGCCTGGAGTAGGGCTTGTCTTCGCTCCGCAAAGCGTCAGTTCCAAGCAAACATATCTTTCGCATCGACTGAGAGGCGATCCGTGGGTCGCCTCTTTTACATGCTCCATTCCAGAAGGCGGCTGAGGAAGCGGGTGAGTTCGGGGGTTTCGGGGTGGTCGAAAACGCGGGCGGCGTCGCCGTACTCCAGAAGGCGGCCGCCATAGAGGAAGGCGACGTGGTCGCAGGCGTGGCGGGCGAAGCCCATCTCATGGGTGACGATGATGAAGCGCGTGCCGGCTTCGGCGAGGTCGCGCACGACGTCGAGCACTTCGGTGGTGAATTCCGGATCTAGGGCGCTTGTGGGCTCGTCCAGCAGAAGAAGGCGCGGGCGGGCGGCGAGCGCGCGGGCGATGGCGACGCGCTGCTTTTGGCCGCCGGACAGCTGGGCTGGCCGCTTGGCCAGGGAGTCTTCCAAACCGAGGCGCGCGAGTAGCTCGCGGGCGCGATCGTCGGCCTCGTCGGAGCTGGCGCCATGAACCACCCGCAAGGGAAGCGCCACGTTTTCCAAAGCGGTCATGTGGTGGAACAGGCCGCCATCTTGGAAGACGAAGCCCAAGGTGGCGCGGTAGGCGCGCAAAGACGCCTCGTCGAAGGAGACGGGGCTGCCGTCTACGGCCATGGTGCCGGATGTGGGTGCCTCCAGGCCGCCGATGATGCGCAGCAGCGTGGATTTCCCGCCGCCGGAGGGGCCGATGATGGCGAGCGCCGACACCTCCTCATCGAAGGTGATGTCGCGCAGGACTTCCACGCCGTCGAAGGACTTGCACAGATGATCGAGGCTAATGCGCATGGTTCGCCTCCCGGGCTATAAGGGCCAAGGCGCCCGGCCGACGCAAATGTTTTGCTGCTCTAGTGCGCATAGTCGAGCCTTTTCTCGAAGTGGCGGCTTACCGCCATGATGGGCAGCGTGAGCACCAGATACAGCGCGCCGAGCAGCAGAAATCCGCCGAAGAAGTTGTAGTTCGTGGCGGTGATCTCGCGCATGGTTTGGGTGAGTTCGATGACGGCAATGACCGACAGCAGCGACGAGTCCTTGATGATGGAGGCCACCTGACCCGTGAGCGCCGGCAGCGTGCGGGCCACCAGCTGCGGCGCCACTACGTAGCGCAAGGTTTGGGCGCGGGTGAAGCCGACGGCTCGGGCCGCTTCCATCTGCCCCGCGTCCAGCGACAGCAGGCTGCCGCGCACGATTTCGGCGATGTAGGCACCCGAGAACAGCGACAGGATGAGAATGCCCGCCAGCACCCGGTTGTCGATGCCCCAGGCCGTACCGATGATGTAGTAGAAGAAGTACACTTGCACGATGAGCGGCGTGCCGCGGATGATTTTCACGTAAAAGTCGCACAGATAGCGCAGCGGCAGGAAGCGCGCGCCCTGGCCCGCGGCCACGAGCACGCCGAGCGCCAGGCTCGCCACGAGCGACGCCGCCGAAATGCCCACGGTCATGCAGAAGCCGTCCCAGATACGCATGCGGTACTGGGCCACGAAATCGAAGTTCAGCGAGATGCCCGCCGCGGCCAGCGATGCCCACACCACGGCGATGACCACTACGCATACGGCCAGGTAGTTCAGCGCCGCCTTCGCCGGGGGCACGGGTACGCCCGCGGCAGCGGTGAAGGGGCGCATCGTCCGATGCGGGCGACGGGGCGTCGGTGAAGTCGTGGAATGAGGCATCGGCCCCGGTCGCCTCCTTAAGCTTCGGAATCGGAAAGAGCGCCCATGGTAAGTGCTCAGGTTTTCTACGCGTGCGCTTTACAGGGTACTTGAAATTACTCGAAATCGAAGAACCACTTGAAGCCGTACTGGTCGAAGGCCTTCTTTTCCTCGGAGAGGTACTTCTCGGTTAGGCGGTCGAACTCGCCGTCGGTTTTCGACTGCGCGATGAAGGCGTTCAGCTGGTCGAGCAGCTCCGTGTTGCCCTTCTTCACGGCGATGCCCCACTCCTCGGCGTCCTGGAAGGGGATGAACACGGCCTCGGTGGTATCGGGGTTCGCCTGATGGTTGCGGTAGATGGTTAGCTGGTCGTACAGGAAGCCGTCGGCCTTGCCCTGCACCACTTCAGTCACGCACGCGCTCTCGTCGGCCAGGCGAACGATCTCCGCATTGGTCAGGTTCTTCGTGGCGTACACATCGCCGGTGGAGCCGGTCTTCACGGCCACCTTCTTGCCCGGCTGGTTCAAGTCGTCGATGGAAGCCACGCCGGAATTCGCGTTTGCCAGAATGGCCAGCTGGGCCATGGCGTAGGCGTCGGAGAAGTCCACGGACTGCTTGCGCTCGTCGGTAATGGTCATGGAACTGATAACCAGATCGGCCTTGTCCGATTGCAGCGAGGGAATAAGGCCGTCCCAGGCGGTGTTCTCAATCTGCACATCGTAGCCGTAGGCGGCGCCGAAGTCGCGGATGAAATCGACGGCGAGGCCCTCCGGGTTGCCGGCGTCGTCTTTCGTTTCGAAGGGTGGGTAGGCCAGTTCCATGGCCACGCGCAGAGTCTTGCCGTCGGTGCTGGCGGAGGTGTTGTCGGCATCGGCACTGCTGCTGTCGGTGCCGCCCGACGCGCAGCCGGTCAAACTGCAGGCCAGGGCGAAGGTGCAGGCGATGACGGCGGCAGCAAGGGCCGCCTTCGCGATGGGGAAGCTGCGGGATAGGGAAAGGTTCATCGGTGGTCTCCTCGGGTTTCGGCTGCAGGTTCGGAATCAGGTTCACGCTTCGATTCAGAATCGTCTGCGGCACTCATATTCTTTTGCATGGCTTTCATGGTACGGCAAGTAGCGGCAAGGTCGGCGGCGGGGATGCTATTTGTCAGCGTTGTGATAAGCGTATGGGACACGCGATCCATGGCCGGCTCCAGGGCGCGGCCCGCATCGGTCAGACGCACCTCGCACATGCGGCGGTCGCGGGGGTTGGGGGCTTTCTCCACATAGCCGGCATTGGCCAGCTTGCGCACGAGGGCCGTCACCGTGGATGGATCCTTCCCGATGGCTTCAGCCAAAGCAGCCATGGACATCGCGTCGTGGGCGAACAGCTGCATGAGGATGTCGCCGTGGGAGGGCACGATGCCGGCGAGCCCTTCGCGGGCCATGAGCTCCACCAGGTAACGATTGGCCGCGCCGAGCGTGCGGCTCATAAGGCTGACGATATCGCCGTGAGGGGGCATGTTCGGGACGTCTTGGACGCTCGAGGCGTGTGATGCGCTCGGAACGGCGGCTGCGGTTTCTCTGCTCTCTCCTGGTTCTCTTCCCATGGCTGCCTCCTAATCTTTCGAAACGCCCTTGCTGATGACAGCGCCGGCAGGGCAGACATGGTAGCAGTTGCCGCACTCGTCGCAGCGTTCGCCGAGGATGGCGTAGGGCGTGCCGGCCACGATGGCCTTGTGGGTGCAGGCATCGGCGCAGGCACCGCACTCGATGCACGCATCGGTGATGGAAAGCCCTGGCGCCTCGAAAGTCGCACCGCCCCAGGCGAAGCGCTCGCGGAGGATCTTGTGGTCGCGGTGCACCATGTTGAAGTCGTAGTCGTACAGCTCGCCCCAGGCGGAATGCAGCACGAGCACGCGGGTCTCGGGGTACTTGTTGATGTCGTATATGGCGACGTTGAACTGCGGGTTTGCCGCTGCCTTCTCGGTCACCTCCTCCCGCGTGAGCAGGCGCACATCCCCGGAGACGCGCACCATGAAGCCTGGCTGGAAATGCGGCATGTTGTCGTCATCCCAGCTGCAGGGCGCGGCGGTTTTCTCGCCGCAAACGGACAGCTTGCCGCCTTCCACAAGCTGGCGGTAGAAGGGCTTCACGTCCATGGTGCGCAGGTAGAGGCCCTCCTCGTCGCAGGCAAAGAAGTGCGCGATGCGGGAATCGACGCCGCCGCGCCCATCGAGGGTGGCGAAGCTGCAGCAGCCGATTTGGTCGAAAAGGTCGTAGACTTCGGGGATGGTGAGCATGAGGCTCCTTTCTTGAGAAGTGCTAATTTGTGGCGTTGCGCAGCGTGTGGTAGCGGGCGGCCAGCGCTCGGGCGTAGGCGGCCATAAGATCGAAGCCGAATAGCTCGGTGCAGTCTTCCGACACGTTCGACACGCTGTTGGCATCGATGATGAAGTTGTCCTCGGCGGCCTCGATGACGTCGAAGCTGCCGAACTGGATGTCCAGGATGCGGGCCGCTTCCAGCACGGCATCGGTGGCGGCGGCGGGGCAGTCGGGGTACAACTCGTAGGTGGAGCCCTCGTGGTAGGAGGAGAGCCCGCTCGTTGCCACCGACCGCTTCACCACGAGCGCGATGCGGCTGTCCACCACCTCGATGCGCGTGAGGAATCCGCCGGCGGCTTCGATATAAGGCTCCACGATGAAGACGAGATTGGGGGCTGCACTCAGAAATGCGCGGGCGGCGGCAGGGCTGCGCAGCACAGCGGTGTGCGTGGTGCGACCGCCGCAGTTCGGCTTGATGATGCAAGGGTAGGTCCATTGGTCCGGGGTCGGCCGGGGCCATCTGTGGGAGGCGATTTCGGCTTCTGATGCACGGGGACTCCAAGCCTCGGAGGCTTCTTCCCGGCTGAGAGCAACAGAGCGCGAATCGTCGAGGTCGGCCGCCGCTCTGCCGAGCTCGGCGGGTGTCCCCCATGCGATGATAGCTGGAGCCGTGATGCCCGCGTTGCGCAGCGTTTCGGTGGCCAGGAGCTTGTCGATTTCGAAGTGATGGGCGCGACCAGGATTGATGAGCGGGATGCCCTCAGCCTCGGCCAGGGCGATGATATCTTCCATGGCCCGGTGAGAACGCTGGTGCCCGCGGAAGGCTGCGCTCGCGAACACCCGGCTCACGAGCATGGCGCAGCTGCGGGCCTGTTCCACGGCGTCGGCGTCTTCCATGTTGATCATGCGCACATGACGCCAGGAATTGTCGGCTGCGTCGCTTTCTCTTGTCGCTGTCTGCGAGTTCGCTTCAGCTGGAACGGCTTCGGCGAGCGCGTTCTCCGCCAGTGCCGCCTCGAGCTCGCGCCCCAACTTCCAGTCGGACCATTCGTCCGACTCGTACAGAATGCCGATCACTCCACTCCTCGCTATCGCGTACGCTCCTTCGGGTCGTAGGGACTCCGAAGGAGCTTCCAATACGTGTTGCTATTCAAAATACTTTGACATCAAAGTATTGTCAACGAATAATCGAGTGAGCGGAAAATTCCACGATTGTGCGAGACTAAGATTGGGTTACAATGAAGGTCGGCGCCCCGTCACGTCCGGGCGGCTTCCCAGAAAGGAGCTTCCCATGGACGCACAAACTGTCATTGCCCTATGCGATCTCATGCTTGTGTTTATCGGAATCATCGGGCTTTTCCTGGTGAGGAAGGAGTGACGGACGGTGTTGGCAAAGAAGAAGCCGGGCCCCATGCTAAAGTAGACCCGGCTTAGTCGTTAACCAGTGCCGCCCGGCTGAGCGGGGCACCGATCGTTTGCATTATAGCATGGCTCGAGGTATTTGCGCGAAAATCGTTGCGGGAAGGGAGGCGTCCATGGGCAGCAAGAAGCGGTCGGCGTGGCAGAAGCAGAAGGCGGAGTTCTCTGCATTCCTCGGCGGCATGGACGATCTGTTCGCTAGCGAGAACGCACGCAGCCAACGCCACGAGGAAGAGCGTGCGGCCGCCCTGCGTCACAAGGCCTGCGAGCGCAAGAACCGCTACGCCAGCCGCTACGAAGCCGAGCTCACCGCCGCAGAATGCGCCGAGCACGGCGCCCCGCCCCTGCACGTCTACCACTGCCCCTACTGCAACGGCTGGCACCTCACCTCGAAGGGGGAGTAGGGCTATGGGCGCCACCAGGCCTTTCGCATCTTTCGCAAAGGAGAGAGAGGGGACTGCTGCACCGTAATTCCTTTTTTCGGGTGGCGTGGCGGGCTTAGTGCCGGGCGCGGCGGTTCATGACGAAGGCGATGGCGCCGGCTGCCGCTGCTCCTAAGGCGATGCTCGCAATGATGGCGAGGGGTACGAGATCTCCTGTCTGGGCCAGCTTCTCGCCCTCTTTCAGGCCGGTCTCGTAGACGTTCTTCACGTAGTCGGCGTCGGATTTGCTCACGGGGTTCTCGATCATCTCTTCGGTGATCTCCGTCTTGTCTTGCGCGTCGCCCGATTCGATGAAGTCTTTTACCACCTCGTCCTTCACATCGTCGGGCAGCACGCCTTCGATTTCGTCTTTGTCGAAGGTGGTATCGTTCGGCAGGCTTGGCGTCGCGCTTCCGTCGGCGCTCGGCGTGTCGGCGGGCTTGTCGGCGCTGGAATCGTCCGCTGGTTTGTCGGCTCCGGAGCCATCGGCGGGCTGGTCGGCGCTGTTGTCGCCGTTTCCGCTGTCGTCGGGCGGCGTCGTGTCGTCCGGCTGGGTCGCATCGCTTGGCGGCGTCGTGTCGGTGGGCACTTCAATATCGTCGGGCAGATTCGCGGAATCGGGCACGTAAAGCACGTTGATGACGTTGTCGTCGGGGTTGACGCCCACGCGTATCTCGGACGGGTAGGTGTCCACCACGTAAGTGCCGTCAATCTTGTACTCGTAGGCGTCGCCCTTGACGAGTTTGTCGAAGCGCTGGTCGGTGAAGGTCTCCGACCCCATCTTGACGAACTTCACGTCGTCGGGCGCCAGTGCGTCCTTCCAGTTGTCGGCGGTCAGGTCAGCGTTTTCCATGAGGTAGTAATTCACCGTGTACTCGTTGTTCCACAGCTTGAAGTAGAAGAGGTTGATGACGTTGTCGGAAGGGTTGTCGGTCAGCGTGAGATTTTGCGGCCAGCCGTCCCAGAAGAAATGTCCGGGGATGTCGACCACGTAATTCCACGCATTCAGCGTCTGCCCTACGTGCACGTCGGTGAGCTCGTAGCTGCCTAGCAGCACCCGGCCATTCTCGTCGGGCTCGGTGTCACCGTCGTCGTAGCTGACGTTCTCGTAGTACATGATTGTCGCTGTGGTGGGCGTCTCAGCGGCTGCGGTGGGCGTCTCGGTGGCATCCGCCTCTTCCGTGGCGCTCGTTGTTGCCTCGGTGCCCTCGTCGCCGTTCGTTGCGGCCAAGGCGCTGTAGGCGCAGGAAGTGAGGGGAGCGAGCAGGAGCAACGCAAGGGCCCCGATGGCAAGAGCGCGAACCGTTCGTTTTGCTGAAGCGGCCATGGTAGTCTCCGATCTTAGTTTTGTTAATCTTAGTGAATATATCGAGATTAGTATAGGCACCCCGAAATCGCTTTCGCATTTGGCGCGTGATCCGTCATCGCCTCTTCTGTAACTCGTTGTCAAGTGGAAAGATGCGGAAGGCTATGCCGACCCATTTCTGGATTCCCGTCTATTGTCGGAAGGTGATACCGATGCAGCTGGATCTGGCAGAAATCGTGTGCTACGCTTTTGCTTGCGAGGTGGGGAAGGCGTACACGTAGCTGCCGCCGAAGAACTTGCCGAGCAGGTACAGGTTGCTGGCCGATTCGTTCGCAAGGTATACCTGACCATCGTGGGTGTCGATGCCCTCGGCCATGGGAGGCACGGTCAGCGTCTGCATGAGCGTCGCGTCGTCGAGAAAATAAAGCGGGCAGTGATGGCCTTCCACCATGTAGCTGCCGCCGCGGTGCGCCCGGGCGGGGTCGTAGATGCGAATCTCCGCATCGCCGAAGCCCCAGGCCAAGCTGAGCGCGATATTGCCGTCGGGCGTGACGCACAGCCCCTGCACATTTCCGGGGATGGAATACACCGCCGCCGGATGCTCCCCAAATCCGAAGGGGCCGTGGTCGTGGGGCGCGTAGGCGAACGCGAGCGCTGGGTTGGTCTCGCCGGAAGGACAGCGTAGCCAGTGGCTTTTCGGGGTGGGGTAGAAGATCCGGTGCTGGAATTCGCCGATGTAGAGCATGCCCTTCTGCACGTTCATGAACGCGGGCAAAAGGGGGATCGCGCGGTGCCCGGTGGCCTGCAGGATGTCGCCGTCGGCTGCATCGGCGAGGGTCGCGCGGTCGATGGCCACAAATCCGTCGCGAACCGTGAGAAAGACGAAGGGGCCCGCGGCGGTGATGGCGGCTCCGTGGCCGCGGTAAAGGGAGCCGCTGGGAAAAAGCACCTCGTGGCGCCGCACGTGCCCGTCCTCGCTCACTTGGAAGATCGGCGACGGTTTCCGGTTAGCCTCGTAGCCGCTGAACAGCCAGGTTTTTTCGTCGTCCAGATAGAAGAGATCCTGGGGCACGAATCCCTCGTTCAATCCGGGGATCTTGAAGCAGCGGGTGGCCCCGCTGTAGAACGGCTTGCAGGTTGCGCGCACACGCTGGCGCTTGACGAGCATGCCGAGTGCAACGGTGGCGGCAACGGCGCCCACGCCGGCGGCGGTTTTCGCAATGGCGCTCGGCGGAATGGTTTTCTTCATGAGATGCCTCCCGTGCAAGATAGAGCAGCATGGTTGGTCGTGCCTGCTGCTATTCGGCTCTCTCCATTGTCGGCAATGGGCTTCAGGGGCGGGACGGTGAATATCGCTTGTTACGGGCGAGAAAGCAATCTGAAGCCTGGGAGACGCACCGCGGTGTTGCTGCATTGTGAGGTTGCGGCATTGCTGCAAAAATGCTGCACTTGGCCCTCTGCAGGATGCGGTTTTTGTTCTTGTCCTTACTTGCCGATGACCCCTAGTTGCGTCATTGCCCGTGAGAAGTGATTGAACAGAAAATGAAAAACGCCCTCCGGAGAGGGCGTTCGTTTCAAAATGGTGCGGGCGAGAGGACTTGAACCTCCATGGGGTTGCCCCCATACGGACCTGAACCGTACGCGTCTGCCAATTCCGCCACGCCCGCAGGTGCTGTTTCAGCTTTGCCAAAAGAGCAAAGTTGATAATACCCGACTTGGTGCGCGGGCGCAAGAAGTTTTTTCGGGAATCGCCTATTCTCCGCGCAAGATGGTGTCGGCGGTTTCGGTGAGGGCGGCATCGGTTTCGTCTTGCTGGCGGCGCTCGGCCTTTTCCTCATGGGCAATTTCGTCGCCGATGACGTCATGGAACCCGTGGGTCTCGCGCTCTTCGCGCTCTTTGACCTTGCGAATCTCGTCGCCGATGTGGTCTTTGATGTGCTTCTCCTGCTGCTCTACGTGGTCGCGGTAAGTTTCCGTGCTCATAGGGGCCTCCTTCTAGTTGATGGTCTTCCCACCATAGGTCATCGGCTACCGACTGGGGCGAAGCCCGGCCATTCGTAGGCGATTTGCCACGAGACGGTTTTATAATGGGCGACAACTTACGATGCGGGGTTGGCCTGCGACAAACTGATGAAAGGACGCGAACATGGCAGAAGAGACGCCGGTAGTCGGCATCATTATGGGATCGGAATCGGACATGCCGGCCATGGAGCCGTGTATGGCCCAGTTAGACGCCATGGGCGTGCCCTACGAGGTGAAGGTGGCGAGCGCCCATCGCAAGCCGGCCGTGGTGCACGAGTGGGCCGAGACCGCGCACGATCGCGGCATCAAGGTCATCATCGCCGCTGCGGGCAAGGCGGCGCACCTGGGTGGGGCCGTGGCGGCCTTCACGCCGCTGCCGGTTATCGCCGTGCCCATGAAGACGAGCGACTTGGGTGGTCTGGACTCGCTGCTTTCCATGGTACAGATGCCCTCGGGCGTGCCGGTGGCTTGCGTGGCCATCAACGGCGCGAAGAACGCCGCCATTCTGGCCGTGCAGATGATGGGCACGAACGACGAGGCCATGCTGCAGAAGGTGGTCGACCTGAAGGCGGAGATGGCCTCCTAGGCGTTCTCGTCTTGTAATGGGTGCGGTCTGCGCCACGCAATTTGCTCGACGGTTTGCGTGGCAGAGGCGGCCTTGTTCGTGGTTGCAGGCGATTCGGTCTCCGATTTTTTCCCAAAAATTGCGTTTGTTAGCATTCGCAGTGGAGCCGAGGGAAATCTAAGGGGCGAAAATGACGCCAATGAGGGCAAATGGTTCAATTTCGGGGCAGAAAATGGACATGAGGCGAGGTCTTCCGTCTCGAATGTCTGCAGAAAATGCTAACAACCGCAATTTTTGGCGAAAAGCCGATAGGCAAATTGTCCCAGTAGATTGAGTCGGCGGGTAGGTAGTAAGTTGATACCGACGGAAAGAGCGTCCGTTAGGCTGACGCCAACGGACAGGTTGTTCCAACAGGTTGACGAGAGTGGCGGAACGAATATGGCGAAGAAACTTCTGATGGGAAACGAGGCGTTTGCCCACGCGGCTTTGGAGGCCGGGGTGAACGTGGTGGCGGGGTATCCCGGCACGCCATCGTCCGAGCTGGTGGAAACCGTGGCGAAGCTGCACGCGGCGGGAGCGGCCCAGGACGTGCATGTGGAATGGTCCACCAACGAGAAGGCGGCGCTCGAGATGCTGGCCGGCGCGTCCTACTGCGGCGCGCGGGTGCTGTTCACCTGCAAGCAGGTGGGACTCAATGTTGCCTCTGATGCGCTCATGTCGCTGAACTATGTGGGCACGGGCGGCGGCTGCGTGCTGTTCGTGGCCGACGATCCCGGTCCCATTTCCTCCCAGACCGAGCAGGACACGCGCCGGTTCGGCTCCTTCGCGAAGGTGCCGGTGCTCGATCCGGCCACACCCGAGCAGGGTTTCGCCATGATGCAGGCCGCCTTCGAGCTGTCCGAGCGCTACCGCACGCCGGTCATCGTGCGTCCCACGACGCGCATCAACCACGCTTCCACGTTCTTCGAGGTGGCCGAAGAGACTCATGGCCGTCCGCTGCCTGAAGAAGGTTTCCAGAAGGATCCGAAGTGGGTCATCTTCCCCAAGCGCGCCTACGAGGGTCACGGCGAGATTAACCGCCGGTTGGCCCAAATAGCTTGGGACTACGCTCACGACCCCGCATTCGCGCAGTTCAACGAGGTGTTCGAAGGGGGCGGGGAAGGTGAGGGCGCTTGCGCTCAGAATGGCGTCGAAGGTGCTGGAGCGTCTGCTCCTGCGGTGGGTATTGTGGCTGGCGGCGTATCGGCAGCCTATGCTCGCGAGGCGCTGACGCTCATCACGTCTCAGGCCGCTCGTGCCGGCATCCCCGTGCCGCGCTACCGCTTCATAGCTGTGGGGACGCCGTATCCTTTCCCGACTGAGACGGCGGCGGCCTTTGCCGAGGGGCTGACCGATGTGATCGTCTTCGAAGAACTCGATTCCGTGCTGGAAGAGGAGATGCTGAAGCTGGCCGGGGCGCGCCGTCTGCCGCTGCGGGTGCACGGCAAGCTGACCGGCGAGGCTAACGATCGCGGCGAGAACACGACGGAGAACATCGCCGGCCGCCTGGCCCGGTTCTTCGACCGCACCGACCGCTCCAATGGGCTCGCCGCCCTGGTGGCGTCCACCATCGGCGCCAACGATCTCAGCTACGAGGGCCCGTTGCCCGTGCGGCCGCCGGTGCTGTGCGCGGGCTGCCCTCACCGCGGCAGCTTCTATGCCGTGAAGCAGGCGCTTCGCGGCCGTGAGGCTGTGCTGTGCGGGGACATCGGCTGCTACACGCTTGGCAACGCCCAGCCGCTCGATGCGGTGGACACCTGCCTGTGCATGGGCGCGGGCATCACCATGGCCCAGGGCTTTGCCGTGGCCGAGCCGGACAAGAAGCAGGTGGCTTTCGTGGGCGACTCCACGTTCTTCGCCAGCGCTATGACCGGTATCGCGAATGCAGTGTACAACGGCCACGACGTCACCTTCGCTATCCTGGACAATGCCACCACGGCCATGACGGGCAGTCAGCCCCACCCGGGCACGGGCGTCACGCTCATGGGCGAGCGGCGCCGTCCCATCGTCATTGAGGAAGTGCTGCACGGCCTCGGCATCCAGCACATCGGGTTCGCGAATCCTCACAGTCTGGAAAGCTCCGTGGCGGCGGCCCGCGCGGCCCTCGACTACGAGGGGCCCTCGGCCATCATCTTCCGTGCGCCGTGCATTCAGCTGAAGAAGCCCGATGCTCCAATGACGATCGATGCCGACAAGTGCACCGGCTGCAAGAAGTGCATCACCTCCATCGGGTGCCCTGGCATCGGCTTCGATGAGGGGCTGCGCGGTCCGAAGTCGGGCACGCGTGGTCAAGCTTTTGTGGATACGAGCTTGTGCGATGGCTGCGCGCTCTGCGTGCAGGTGTGCCCCTTCGACGCTATCCAGGGCGCCGTGGGTTTTGGCGGCGCGGTGCCGACAGAGCCGGCCATCTACGCCCCGAACCCCGATCCGTTCCAAACGGGGCCGATCCCTCGTGTACTGACTGATGAGGTGAATGACTTCCAGGAAACGGAGATAGCAGGCGAGCCGAACGAGACGCCTGGTGAGGTGTTGGGGGCAGCCGAAGGGGTGCCAGTGGCAGAACGCATCGTGCATTCCGAAGGGCCGACTGGCCCCTTGGCGGGATTGCCGCTGTCGGAGGAAGGAGGCGTGCGATGATCGATATTTTGCTTGCAGGCGTGGGTGGCCAGGGTACGGTGCTGGCCGCGAAGGTGCTGGCCCAGGCGGCGCAGAGCAAGGGCTGGCAGGTGCGCACGGCCGAGACTATCGGCATGGCCCAACGTGGCGGTAATGTGACGAGCCATGTACGCATGGGGTCGAACGGGGAGGCGATTTGCTCGCCGCTCATCACGCCGGGTACGGCCGACATGGTCATCGCTCTGGAGCCGGGTGAGGCGGCCCGCGCGCTGCCCTATCTGGCGCCGGGTGGTGTGCTGGTGACGGCCACGACGGCCATCCACCCGGTGACGGCGGCCCTGGCGAGCCAGCCCTATCGTGCCGGCGACGTGGTGGCAGCTTTGGCGAACTCCCTGCAGGCGGAGGCGTCCCGCGAGCAAGCGGCCGAATCGATCGTTGCGCCGAACACCGTGACTGCTGACCAGGACGCCAGCGCCGATGGCGTGGAAGGCTACCCGGTGCCCCTGTTCATCCCCGTGGACGACGAGGCCCTCGTGCGCGAGGCCGGTGCCGGCTCCCGCAAGTCCCTCAACATGATGCTGCTCGCCGTGGCCGTGGCCCAGGGCCGTGTGCCGCTCACCGTCGACGAGCTGAAAGATGCGGTGCGCGCCTGCGTGAAGCCCCAGTTCGTCGCCATGAACCTCGCCGCCATTGACACCGCCGTCGCCAACTTCGGATAACAGAGGGCCTCGGATAATTTGCTCTAGCTGAATAACATGCAAGAGTTCTCATAGACGTGTTGCTTGATTTGTCAATTAAAGCATCTATAATTAATACCATAATTATAGTAATGAAAGTAGGTGCCTTATGACAGCCGCTGTGGCAGCGCTTCCGCTTATTCGACCTATCACTGATTTGCGCACGCAGTTCAATGACGTGTGCGCTCAGGCGACGGAGAGCCAGGAACCCATCATCCTCACGAAAAACGGTGTGCCGGCCTATGTGCTGGAAGACTGCGCCGCTTATGAGGCCGCCGCTCAGCGCAACCGCATGTTCCTCGCCTTGCGTGAGGCGGAAATTGAAGAGCGCTACCGCCCGGAGGCGCTCACAGCGGAGGAATCCGACGCGCGCATGGCCGAAATCTTCAAGGTATGGGGGCTCGACTATGCTTGATCTTGCATGGCGTCCGCGGGCGCAGCTCGATCGGGAGTCCATCGCCATCTACCTCGGCCTCGAGCGGGGAATGCCCCAGGCGGCCCTCGATGCGATAAAGGGTATCGATGCGGCTTTGGAAACCGTGCGAACCTTTCCGGACGCCGGCGGCCACTTTACCGACGACCATCTCGAGCACGAGTACCGCACGACGCTTGCGGGCCCCTACATCATCTACTGTCGTTACAATGCCACCACGCTTACGGTGTACCGCATCATGCATCAGCGCCAATCCATCGACACCTACAGCCTGATTGAGTATTAACACTCAATCCAGAATCAGTATAGGTTGCCAAGGTACAATCCGAAAACAGTTGACCTCAATCAACCCTCAACCGATCAAATTCGGAAAAACATGAATCAAAAACTCGGAAAACCATGAATCAAAAACTCGGAAAACCATGAATAGTTTGATAGTATAGGGTCGATGCAAAGAAGCCGCTCGTAGAGAAAAGGTTGCGTGGGCCATGCCTCGGAAAACGCTTGTAAAGAATGGATATCTGCCGCGTCTTGTGGACGAGCAAATAGAGCGCTATCTCGAGGTCTTCGGGGCCGTAGAGGTGGCTGGTACGAAGTGGTGCGGAAAGACGTGGACGGCTTTGGCCCACGCGCAAAGCGTCAGCTATGTGGATGAAGAGTTGGACATGGCTCGTGCCGACCCAAAACTCATGCTCATAGGCGATCGCCCCCACGTTATAGACGAATGGCAGCTTGCGCCTGCGATTTGGAATGCAGTTCGTCATGCCATAGATGACGAGCGGGGGTTAAGGGGAGCGTGGCTGCTGACTGGGTCGTCCACCCCGATCTCGTCCGATGACCAAGAGGGCCAGAGCAGGCATAGTGGTGCGGGTCGGATTGGCTCTGTGAGGATGTATCCCTTCAGCTTGGCCGAGTCTGGGGAGTCTGAACGTTCTGTCTCGCTCCGCGGTCTATTCGCTCACCGGTTTCAGCCAGCGAAAGTTGAAAACGATACGCGTCAGCTAGCTGAGTTGATCTGCCGTGGGGGATGGCCCGAAGCCCTCGATCTTTCCGCTGAAAACGGTCAGCTCGTTGCAAGAGAATATCTGCGTCTTGTTTTCGAAAAGAGTGCTCCTAAACATGGCAAGAGTGGAGAGGTGGCCCGTCGGTTGTGCTTGTCGATTGCCCGCAATTTGGGACAGTCTCCAACCTACAAGACCATCATCAGCGATATGTACGGCGGAGAGGACAATCCATCATCCCTCGTAACCGAGCAGACGCTCGCCTCGTATCTGGAGTTTCTTCGCTCGATCTACCTTGTCGAGGAGGTGCCGGGCTGGGTGCCGCCAAAGCGCTCAAAAAAGCGCCTAGCGACGAAGCCGAAGCGCTACTTCGCCGATCCGTCGTTGGCCGCCGCCCTGCTATTGCTTTCGCCGGATTCCCTCCTCGCGGATGGGCAGACCTTCGGTCTTGTTTTCGAGAATCTTTGCATTCGCGATCTCAAGGTATACGCCCAGGCGATGGATCCTTCGATGCCGGCGGCTGTTTACTACTATCGGGACGATTCGGGGTTAGAGGCCGATGCTGTCATAGAGACCCTGGATGGTAGATGGGCCGCCTTCGAGTTCAAGCTCAGCGAAGAGAAGGTTCCCGATGCGGTGAAATCTCTCAGGCGGCTGCGGAAGAAAGTTGCAGAAAACCCACGAGCGCAGGGGCGTCCTCCAGAGTTCCTCTGTGTGATAACCGGCATTGGCTCGTATGCTAGAGAAGTGGAAGAGGGCATTTACGTCGTGCCCCTCAGGGCGCTGGCAGACTGATACGGTGTACCGCATCATGCACCAGCGCCAATCCATCGACACCTACAGCCTGGTCGAGTATTAAAGGACTTCCAGCGGGATTTACCGCTTGGAGTGAAAGAATTCTCTTCCATGATAGCTTCTAAGTTCCTCTAAGTTTGCAAGGGGTTCCCTGCAAAGACCTATTAGAACTACGGAGGGGAGGAGTACGGGTAATTCTGATTTGGGAGAAAAATTCGTGAAATAATCTCCCGCAGCGGAGATTTTTACAGCAAAGAGGATTATCTGCACTCGCTCGAAGAACGCTTGGCCTCGGGGCAATTAATAATTCGGAAAGAAAGATTGCGGATGGCGGTAATGGCTATTGGGGTCTGGTTCTCGTACTCTTGTAGACACGTTGAGGAGAACGTGCTTCTGAGTAAGGGAGAAGAGGAGGACCTATGGCTCGCAATGAAGAGACGCTCCACGTTGATTCGCACCCGACGACTCGGAATGCTGCTCATCTGACTCGCCGCAGCTTTATCAAAGCCACTACGGCTGCTACGGCTTTGGCCGCGGCTAGCTCGCTGACTGCTTGCGCTCCGGCTACGAGCGATTTGGCCGCTACGGGTGAAGATGCTGAAGCTGCCCATCCGGTCGGTCGCGATATCGTGTCAGGCGAGTGGAAGACGGCGGCCTGCTGGCACAACTGCGGTGGTCGCTGCCTGAACAAAGTGCTTGTGCAAGACGGCGTTGTCGTGCGTCAGAAGACCGACGACACCCACGAGGACAGTCCGGACTATCCGCAGCAGCGCGGGTGTCTGCGCGGCCGCAGCCAGCGCAAGCAGGTGTTCGCCGAGGATCGCATCAAGTATCCGCTCAAGCGCGCCGGCTGGAGCCTGGACGCTCCCAATGGCGAGTTGCGCGGCAAGGACGAGTGGGAGCGTGTGAGCTGGGACGAGGCGCTCGATCTGGTGGCTCAGGGCCTGACTCGCGCCAAGGAGCAGTATGGCAACCGCTCCATCCTGCTCCTGAAGGGTTGGAATCCCGAGATGACCCGCACCATGGGCGCCTTCGGCGGCTTCACGAACTTCTGGGACACCAACTCCTATGGCTCCTGGTCGAAGACTCCGTTCGTCATCGGGTTCCATCACGACAACATGCAGGACCAGACTATCAACGACCGTTACGACCTGCGCAACTGCGAGACCATCGTCATGATGGCTATGAACCCGGCCTGGAGCGCTGCGGGCAGCCAAATGTGGAACTACTGGCAGGCCAAGGCCGCCGGCGCGAAGTTCATCGTCGTTGATCCCATGTACAGCGAGACGGCGGCCACCTTGGATGCGGAGTGGATTCCCGTTCGCCCGGCCACCGACATGGCCTTCCTGCTCGGCGTGGCCTACGCCATGCTGGAGGCCGACGAGGCTGAGGGCCTCATTGACTGGGACTTCCTGAACCGCTGCACCGTGGGCTTCGATGCCGAGCATATGCCGTCCGATGCTAAACAGCAGACGAACTTCAAGGACTACGTGCAGGGCGCCTACGACAACACGCCGAAAACGCCGGAATGGGCCAGCGAAATCTGCGGTGCCTCGCCCGAGGCCATCCGCAATCTGGCCCGCGCTATGGGCAAGGATCACAAGGTGGGCTTCCTCGTGTCGGCTGCCTCGGCCCGCGTCAACAACACCGACAACCTGCCCCAGCTCGTCATGACCGTGGGCGCCATGGGCGGCCACATGGGCAAGTCGGGCCACATGACGGGTTCCACCATGCATGTGACTTCGGGTAATGGCGGGCCGGCTCTCATTAAGGCCGGCAAGGACGGCCTGCCCGAGATCAAGAACCCCGTGGATGACCACATCAATGGCAACGAGGTGTGGGATGCTGTCATCGATGGCACTTATACTTTCACGGGCACGAAGCACTACGACCCGGCCGAGAAGCGCGACATCGACATCCACGTCATCTACCACTCCAGCGGCAACAAGCTGCAGACCAACGTGGGTATGGCTCGCGCCATCGAGGCCCATCGCAAGGTGGACATGGTGGTGGCCCATGCCCAGTTCTTTACCTCGGCCGCCCGCTACGCCGACATCATCCTGCCCCTCACCACCGAGTGGGAGCGCTTCGACGGCCTGTTCGGCGGCACGCTCGGCCATAAGTCGAACCGCGAGATGATGGTGGCCTATCAGCAGATCATCGACCCCTTGTACGAGGCAAAGTCCGACCAGGACATTGCCTGCGAGCTAGCCGAGAAGCTGGGCATCGCGCGCGCTGATGTGTACCCCTTCGATGTGAAGCAGCAGTATTTCAATCAGCTGGCTTCCATGGAGGTGTGCGACGAGGACGGCAAAACCTATGTGCCGGCCGTGGGCATCACCCAGGAAGACATCGACGAGCTGGGCGTGGAAGGCGAGCCCCAGGAGGGCAAGCTGGCCTATCAGGAGTTCAAGCAGCTCGGCGTGTATCAGGTCAAGCGCACTCCCGACGACAACTACGGCTATATTGCTTTCAAGGACTTCGTGGAAGACCCCGAGGCTAATCCGCTGGAAACGCCCTCCGGTAAGCTGGAGATATACAGCCAGACGCTTGCGGACACGTTCTCGGCCATGGGTTGGGACACGGTGACCCCCCATTCCCACCTATGTGAAGGTGACCAACGGCTACGAGGACGCCTCCGCGTCCGGGGCTGAGTATCCCCTGCAGGTGATGAACCCCCACTATCTGCGTCGTGCTCACTCGGTGTTCGACAATATCGGCTGGCTGCGCGAGGCGTGGACGAACCCGGTGTTCATCAGCACTGCCGACGCCGAGGCGGCCGGGGTGTCCGACGGCGACACGGTGCTCGTCTCGAGCCCCTACGGCCAGTGCGTGCGCAACGCCTGCGTGTATGCGGGCCTCATGCCCGGCGTGGTGGCCCTGCCTCACGGCGCGTGGGTGGCCGTGGACGAAGAGACTGGTATCGATGCGGCCGGCGCCGACAACTACCTGACGGGCCCCGCCCCCAACGGTCAGGGCGTGTCGGGCTACAATTCCGCGCTCTGCAAGATTGAGAAGTACACGGGCGAGGCTTTGGCTCCCGATGCCGAGCAGCCGCTTCGCATTGTCTGCAAGGATGGTGAGTAACCTATGGCCGACGTGAAAGAGAACAAGAACCCGCAGGGCTTCTATTTCAACCAGCAGATGTGCATGGGCTGCCGTACGTGTCAGGTGGCCTGCAAGGACAAGAACGATCTCGAGGTAGGCTACCTGTTCCGCCGAGTGGAAAGCTTCGAAGTGGGAGAATTTCCCAAGCCCGCCACTTTTCACTACTCCGGTGCCTGCAACCACTGCCATACCCCGGCCTGCGTGGAAGTGTGCCCTGCCGGTGCTACCTATATCAATGAGGAAGACGGCACGGTGCAGCACGATGACGAGGCGTGCATCGGCTGCGGCTACTGCGTGAAGGCTTGTCCCTACGGCCACCCGGTGCTTATTGAGGAGCTCAACGTGGTGCATCGTTGTGATGGATGCATCGATCTCCGTGCGGCAGGGGAGAAGCCGGCTTGCGTGGCAGCTTGTCCCATGCGTGCTTTGGATTTTGGGCCCATTGAAGAGCTGCGGGCCGCTCATCCCGATGGCGTGAATGTGATCTCGGTGCTGCCCGAGCCCACCACCGATCCCTCGGTGGTTATCGATGCCCGTCAATCGGCTCTTTCCGGCGAGCCGAAGCAGCTCGTTCTGTAGCCATCTTCCCGCTGAGCCGGGCCGTGCGACCCCCTCCCGTCGCACGGCCCGGCTTTCCGCGCTACACTGGTCGAAGGTGGAAGGGGGCGCGCCGATGAAGCTGAAAACCAAATTTCTCTGCCTGATCGCCGTGCTGCTGGCGGTGTCGCTCGGCGCGAACTTGGTTTGGACTTCCGCAAACAAGCATAGCCAAATGGAAAACGAACTGCGGGAGCAGGCGCGCGCCCTCGCTCAGCAAATGGATGCCGTCTGGGAGTTCATGGTGGCCAATCAAGATCGCCTGGCCCAAGTGGCCTTCACGGAAGATGGCGTGTACCAGGGGCTTCACTGCGCCATTGCTGGTCGCATTATCGGTCAGTCTTTCACGATGCATTCCGATTACACGACGCGGTTCGTGAATTTCAACCCACGCAATAAGGCTGGCGAGCCCGATGACTATGAGGCGGCCGCGCTCTCCGCGTTCCACGACGATGCAAGTCGCGCCGACTACTACGGCTTCGCCGACTACGAGGGACGCCAGGTCTTTCGCTATGTGGCTCCCATGACCATAGAAGAGGCCTGCCTGCAGTGTCACGGCGAACCAGCCGGCGAGCTGGACGTCACTGGCGCTCCCAAGGAAGGCTGGAAGATGGGGGACGTGGGCGGTGCCATCAGCATCATCATGCCGCTTGACGTGTACCAGGCCAACGAGCGAGAGTCCGTCGCCCAAGACGTTTTATTCTTCGCCATCATGCTGGCGGTGTGTCTGGTGGCGGTGTATGTGGCGCTGACCTATTTGGTAACACGGCCTTTGGGTAAGATTCGCGCTGGCGTGGACGAAGTGTCCGAGGGCAATCTTGACGTGCGTCTCAGCTATAGCGAATCGTCCCAGGAGATGAGTTCGCTCACGACGGCCTTCAACGACATGGCCCACGAACTTGCTGATGTTTACGCAGGGCTTGAAGACGAGGTGGCTGATTGGACGGCTCAGCTGCAGCAGGCTAACGAGGTGCTCGAGCAGCAGCGTCGCCAGCTGGAAGCGGTCAACGCTCAGCTGGTGGATGAGAACCAGTACAAGAGTGACTTCCTCTCTATGGTGAGCCATGAGTTGCGCACACCGCTCACTTCCATCGTGGCCTTTGCCGATCTGCTGAGCAAGCATCGCGCAGGAGCCGACGAGAACGAGGCTAAGGCCTTGGCGGGCATCGAGGCCAACTCCCAAGCGCTCATGCTGATGATCAACGACATTTTGGAAATGAGCCGTCTTGATGCCGGCCGCGTGAAGCTGAGCCTTGAGGTGGTAGACATCGGCGATGTGGTGGGTATCGTGCGCGCCACGGTAGGGCCCCTGGCGGCTAAGGAGCATTTGGAGTTCACAAGTGAGGTTGCTCCGGACGTGCCGCTCGTGCGAGGCGATTTCGACAAGCTCGTCCACGTGCTGCAGAATCTGTGCGGCAATGCGGTGAAATTTACGCCTGACGGAGGCGCAGTGCATCTTAAAGCCGCTTTCCATCCTGCCAGTTCGAAAGGCATTCCCGATGAGGTGTGGCTTACGGTGGCTGATAGCGGCATCGGCATAGATTCCGCAGATCAGGAGCGCATTTTCGAGAAGTTTGTGCAGGTGGATTCGTCGTCCACTCGACGCTACAACGGTACGGGATTGGGACTCGCCATCGTGCGTGAGTACGCCGAGATGCACGGAGGCTCTGTGAGCGTGGAAAGCGAGCTGGGCCAAGGAGCCTCTTTTGTTGTGCGCATCCCTGTATCCGGACCGGTTTCGCGAGAAGCGGCAGAAAAGGACGACAAATCTGATAGCGAGCCTAGCGGCGAAGGCCTCCCGAAGGGAGAACAATCATGAATCGACCCATCAAGGTAATGCTCATCGATGACGATCCGGGCATCCATGAGAGCCTGCGGGCCGTGATCGAGGAGGCGGGCTACGAGTTCTGTGGGGCTCTTGGCGGGCGAGAGGGGCTTCGGCTGTTGGATGATGAGCGCCCCGACCTGTTGCTTCTCGATGTGATGATGCCCGGCATGAATGGCTTCGATGTCTGCCAACAAATGCGCGAGGAAGGACGTCGTATTCCCGTTATCTTTCTCACGGCGAAAAATGACATCGTAGACAAAAGCACGGGCTTCAAGGCCGGTGCCGATGACTACGTGACCAAGCCCTTCATCGCCGACGAGCTGTTGCTGCGCATCGACGCCCACGTGCGGCGTCATCGCGGCGACATCGAGCACGCTCGCAAAAATTCAACCGATGTCAATGAGTCGGTGCGCCGCGAGCCGTGCCGCATCGGGGATTTGGAAGTGTTCTTCGATCGCTACGAAGTGCACTTGCACGGCGAGACAGTTCCGCTGACGGCCAAGGAGTTCGAAATACTTGCGCTTTTGGCCGAAAGCCCCGGTGAGGTGTTCACGCGTCGGCGCATCTACGAGCATCTGTGGGGCGAGGTGGCCGAGGTGGACGAGAACTCCATTACGGTCTTCATGCGCAAGATTCGCGAGAAGATCGAGGATAATCCCAGCGAGCCCCGTTACCTGCTCACCGTCTGGCGTGTCGGCTATAAGCTGGCCGCAGAATAGAGGATCGTGGAGAGAGGGCGTCATCGCACTCCGAGTAGTTAACTTACTTAAGTTAAAGGCTAAGTTTGCCCATTTGCAATTTTTCCAATGTCGCCTTCGCTTGCGGGCAAGATTTTCGAGTTGTTAGACGTCTTATGTTGCGCGATGTTCGATTTCGGCTTGGTTTGCGGGGTTTTGCGCCGAAAAGAGCCGGAAATCGTCGGTTGGGCTTCAAGTTGAGATTCCCCGAAGTCTAACAACTCGAAAAAAGCGTCCGAAAACGAGCGCTAGATTTGCCGGGGGCAAGTTGTAGTCGGCATGCCCTCTCGCCTTGCGCAGAGTTGTAGTCGGCATGCTACCTCGCCTCGCGCAGAAGGATCCCCATCGATTAGATGGGCGATAAAGTCATCTTTCCAGCCATCACCTCGCCTTTTCCCTGCGTGATTGTCGTGATTCACGAGTGCGAGTTGTTGCCCATTTGTTAGAATGGGGCATACTCGCAATAAATGTGCACGAAGGAGAGATGCGCGCCCATGGAAATGACGAAAGAGCAGCTTGAGCTTATCACCAATCAGCTGGCCACCATTAAGGAGCGGTCGCCGTTCTACGCGAAGAAGTTCGAGGGCATCGATGTCGCGGACGTGCGTACCCAGGCCGACTTCGAAAAGCTGCCCTTCTCCGAGAAAGATGACCTGCGCGCGGTGTATCCGCTGGGGCTGCAGGCGGTGCCCGACGAGGAAGTCGTGCGCATCCACAGTTCCTCGGGCACCACGGGCACGCCGGTCATCATCCCCTACACCCAGCAGGACGTCATCGACTGGGCCACGCAGTTCGCCCGCTGCTACGAGATGGCGGGCATCACCCCGCTCGACCGCATCCAAATCACCCCGGGCTACGGCCTGTGGACGGCCGGCATCGGTTTCCAGCTGGGCGCCGAGCGCCTGGGCGCCATGGCCATTCCCATGGGGCCGGGCAACACCGAGAAGCAGCTGAAGATGATGCAGGATCTGAAGTCCACGGTCATCTGCGCCACCAGCTCCTACGCGCTGCTTCTCGCCGAGGAGATCACCAAGCGCAACCTGCGCGACAAGATTCACCTGAAGAAGGGCGTCATCGGCTCCGAGCGCTGGGGTGAGAAGATGCGCAACCGCATTCAGGACGAGCTGGGCATCGAGATTTACGACATTTACGGCCTCACCGAGGTGTACGGCCCGGGCATCGGCATTTCCTGCGACGCTCACGACGGCATGCACATCTGGGACGACTTCGTCTACATCGAGATCGTCGATCCCGAAACCGGCGAGGTGCTGCCCGACGGCCAGGAGGGCGAGCTCGTGCTCACCACGCTGCGCAAGCAGGGCGCGCCGCTCATCCGCTACCGCACCCACGACCTCACGCGCATCGTGCCCGGCACCTGCGCCTGCGGCAGCCGCCATCCGCGCATCGCTACGCTCACCGGGCGCACCGACGATATGTTCAAGGTGAAGGGCTGCAACATGTTCCCGGCCCAGGTGGAGGAGGTCATCAAGGCCACCGACGGCACCAGCTCCGAATACCAGGTGATGATCGAGGCCGTCGATGGCCACGACGTGCTCACCGTGCTGTTCGAGACGCCGCTTGAAGACGAGGCGCTGGCGCGCTGCGAGGAGGAGCTCGCCCTCATCTTCAAGGCGAAGCTCGGCTGCACGCCGGAGGCGAAGGGCGTGCCCATGGGCGAGCTGCCGCGTTCCGAGAAGAAGACCAAGCGCATCTTCGACAGCCGCTACTAAGCGCGCCGCATTCGAAAGGGGGCGAGAGCCATCATTACGAGCTTGAGTGAGAAGCAGACGATCCTCATCGTTGATGACTCGATGCTGAATCGCGCACTGCTTGCCGACATGATCGGCGATGCCTACCGCATCATCGAGGCGGAGGACGGCAAGCAGGCCGTGGCGGCGTTGCAGAAAGAGGGCGCGGGCATATCGCTCGTGCTGCTCGACTACGTCATGCCGCAGATGAACGGCTTCGACGTGCTGGAGGTCATGAATAAAAACGGCTGGATCAAGGACATCCCGGTCATCATGGTGTCCGCCGAGTCCGACGCCGCCTATATCGAACGCGCCTACGAGCTGGGCGTGACCGACTTCATCAACCGCCCCTACGACGTGAACATCGTCCGCCGCCGCGTCATGAACACGCTCATGCTGTACCAGAAGCAGCGCACGCTCATGGGCATGGTGGCCGACCAGGTGTACGAGCGCGAGAAGTCCAACAACCTCATGGTGTACATCTTGTCGCACATCGTGGAGTTCCGCAACGGCGAAAGCGGCATGCACGTGCTGAATGTCCAGGCCATGACCGAGATGATCTTGACGCAGCTCATGCGCCTAACCGATCAGTACCCGCTGACCACCGAGGACATCTCGCTCATCACGATGGCCTCCAGCTTGCACGACATCGGCAAGATCGCCATCCCCGAGGAGATCCTGAACAAGCCGGGCCGTTTCACCGACGAAGAGTTCGCCATCATGAAGACCCACTCCGCCGTGGGCTCCGATATGCTGGACGATCTGGAGCTGTACAAGGACGAGAAGCTAGTGAAGGTCGCGCGGGACATCTGCCGCTGGCACCATGAGCGCTGGGACGGCCGGGGGTACCCCGATGGCCTTGTGGGCGACGACATTCCCATATCGGCCCAGGTAGTTGCCCTGGCCGATGTGTACGACGCCCTTACGAGCCGCCGCGTTTACAAGCCGCCGTTCAGCCACGAAGAGGCCCTGCGCATGATTCGCGAAGGGGAGTGCGGCGCGTTCAACCCGCTTATTCTGGAATGCCTGACGGCAGTGGCGGGCGATTTGGAGAAGCGCCTGAACCACGGCATCACGGGCCGCGAGATTTCGATTGACTCGCTGCATTTGTCCGAGGCGACGCTGGATAACGGCGACGCCGAGGCCTCGAGCCGCACTCTCGAGCTGCTCGACTACGAGCGCATGAAATACCACTTCTTCGCTTCCATGAGCAACGAGGTGCAGTTCGAGTTCACCGAAGAGCCGCCGATGATCGTGCTGTCCGACTGGAGCGACCACAAGCTCGATCTGCCCGAAATCATCATGGATCCCTACAACGACGAGGCCTTCTGCGCGACGTTCGGCAAGGAGAACCTGGAGAAGCTCAGCCGTCTTCTTCGTGCCACCACCATTGATGATCCGGTGATCGATATGGAGATGGAAGCCACCGTGGGCGACGAGCTGCGTTGGTTCCATGTGCTGGCCCGCGCGCTGTGGTCGGGGCCGTCCGATCCGGTTTACCTGGGCTCTATCGGCAAGCTCATCGATATCGACGATCGCCAGGCCGAGCTGATCGACCTGCAGTTCAAAGCCTATCACGACCCGCTGACGGAAGTGGTCAACGGCGCCTTCGCCCGCAAGATCATTGCCGAGCGCTTGGGCTCGGGGGAGGCGTGCGACCGTCATCGCGACCGCCATGTGCTGGCGCTGTGCGACCTGGATTTCTTCAAGCAGGCCAACGATACCTACGGCCACCAGTTCGGCGATCGCGTGCTGAAGCACTTCGCGGAGCGCCTGCAGGAAAGCGTGCGCGGTGAGGACGTCGTGGCTCGCGTGGGCGGCGACGAGTTCCTCTTGTGCATGGAATGCCCCGTCGACCCGCGTCCGCTGATCGACCGCATCCATCGGTCGCTTGAGGGTGACTTCGAAGGCTTCCCGCTGTCGGTTTCCATGGGTGTGGCCATTGCCGGTAGCGATGTGCGCGACTACGATGAGCTGTTCCGCCGGGCCGATGTAGCGCTGTATCACAAGAAGCGCGGTGGCCGCAGCGGGTACGTGTTTTACAGCGATTTGGACGAGAAAGAACGGGATTTGCTGCTTGAAGAGGCGCACACGGCGCTTTCGGGCATCGACAGAGACGAATCTGACCAGTAGACTGTCACCCAAGGGATAAAAGGAGACTGAGATGTCGTTGGAGATTGCTTACGCTGCCATGGGCGGCGATTTGGAAACCGTGCGCGGACGCTTGCTTACCGACGAGCGCATCGAGAAGTTCGCGAAGATCTTTTTGCAGGACACATCGATGCAGACGTTGGAAAGCGCTCTTGAGGCGGGCGACCTTCCCGAGGCCTATCGCGGAGCCCATACGCTGAAGGGCGTGAGCCGCGACTTGGGCTTCACGCCCCTGTTCGAGGCCGCCGCCGCGCTGTCCGACGCGCTGCGTTTGGATGACGCCGGCGTGCCGGCCAACATGGAAGCGGTCCCCGAGCTTATGCCGGCCGTGCGCGACGCTTACGCCACGGTCGTCGACGCCATCGCTATCATTTAACAAAGGAACACAGCGAATGACTGAAACAGACAACAAAACGAGGTACGGCCGCATTGCCGTGATTCTTATCGCGCTGGCCATAGTCATCGCCGCGTTCGTTTCGTTTATCGCGATGAACAACGAGCGCATCTACGAGCAGAACACCAAGTACCTTCAGGGCTCCACCGAGCAGTCGGCGCGGCGCATCAGCGAGTGGATGACCGACTCTCAGACTGAGATCAAGCTCCTGTCCTCCATGTACGAGAGCACGCTTGCGAGCGTGGACGAGATTAGCGCTGCCGGTATCGAGCAGTTGGCGAACTACACGAAGTTCGATTACACGACGATTTCTCTCAGCGATGGCCTCACCATCGATGACAAGGGCCAGGAGGCCGACGCGAGCGATCGCGAATACTTCGCGCGGGGCATGGAAGGCGAGTCGGGCGTCTGCGCGGTCGAGAATTCGCTGTTCTACAACGACCTCTCCGTCATTTTCTACACGCCGCTTTACTTTAAGGACGAAGTGGTTGGCGTCATTTGCGGCGCGTATCGGGAAGATTCCATGGAGAAGTTCCTGCGCACCTATATTTTCAACGAGCAGACCAACACCTACTTGCTCGATCGCAACGGCGACGTGATGGCCCACTCGTCCATCACCTATACCAGCGGGGTGAAAAACGCCGTCGATCTGTATCTCGAGGACGAATCCTCGGGCAATATCTCGCGCACCGAGCTGGAGGCGTCTTTGGAAAGCGGCGTGTCCGTCACCTTCAACTACAAGGGGGATTCGGGCGCGGGTACCGCGTACGTCATGCCTATCGAGAACTACGACTGGCTCATCATGCGCACCTTCCCCAGCTCTATCACCGACGGCATGCAGAGCAGGGCGAATGCGGCCGGTCTCATGCTGGTGGCCCTCGTTGGTGGCGCGTTGGCCCTGGTGGCGGGCTTTTTGCTCGTGCAGACTATGCGTCAGCGCCGTAAGCTCTTAAGCGAGAGCGCCCATGTGACGAGCATCGTGAACTCTTCGCTGGCGCTCTTCCAGCGCTTCGCGGTGATCGATCTGGTTGCTAACACCTACGAGTATCTGAAGGACGAGGGCATTAAGGACGACCTGCCGCGCAACGGCGAGTACCATATGTTCCGCTACTACTGGCAGACGCGCTTCTGCGACGACGAGGAAGCCGAGCGCATGAAGACCGAGCTCACGCCGGAGCACATTCGCGAGCATTTGACGCCGGACACGACGTATCTGCACTTCGAGTATCGCCTGAAGGATCCCGACACGGGCGAGGTTCGCTGGTTGCAGGCCTCCATGCTGCCGCTGCAGCGCGACGCCTCCGACCAGGTGACGAGCGTGCTGCTTTCGGTGCAGGATGTCACCGACGTGAAAGAGCGCGAGATTGCGAACCACAACGCGCTGGAAGACGCGTTCCGCGAGGCCGAGCGCGCCAGCCGTGCCAAGACCGACTTCCTCAATTCCATGAGCCACGACATTCGCACGCCCATGAACTCCATCATGGGATTGACCGCCATCGCCTCGATGTATCTGGACGACCCGGAGCGCGTGAAGGACTGCCTCACGAAGATCACCACCTCGAGCCGTCACTTGCTCGGGCTCATCAACGAGGTGCTTGACATGGCGAAGATCGAGAGCGGGAACTTGGGGCTGTCGGAGGAGGACTTCGATCTGCCGGAGACGGTGGAAAGCCTCATGTCCATCATGACCCCCCAGATCAACGACAAGAAGCTGAACCTGAAGGTGGAGATCGCCGACATCCAGCACGAGCATGTGGTGGGCGATCCGATGCGCCTGCAGCAGGTGTTCGTGAACATCATGGGCAACTCGGTGAAGTTCACGCCCGAAGGCGGTACCGTGAGCCTGCGCATCAAGGAGCTGCCGAGCCGCGTGAAGGGCTCGGGCTGCTACGAGTTCACGTTCTCCGACACGGGCTGCGGCATGTCCGAGGACTTCGTGAAGACGGTGTTCGAGCCGTTTACGCGCGCCAACGATTCGCGCGTCACGAAGGTGGAGGGCACCGGCCTTGGCATGTCCATCGTGCGCTCGGTGGTGAACCTGATGAACGGCACTATCGACGTGAAGAGCAAGCTCGGCGAGGGCACCACCTTCACGGTGACGGTGTACATGAAGCTGCGCGACGGCGACGACCAGGATCTGACGCCTTTGGAGGGCCTGCGGGTGCTGGTGGCCGACGACGAGGAGGCTGCCGCCGAAAGCGCTTGCGAGGTGCTGAAGTCCATCGGCATGGAGCCCGACTACGTGCTGTCGGGCGAAGACGCCGTTGAGGCGGTGCGCCATTCGGTCGAGGATGAGCGCAGCTACGTAGCCGTTATTCTTGACTGGAAGATGCCGGGCAAAAGCGGCATCGAGGCGGCCCGCGAGATTCGCGAGATTGTCTCCGACGACATGCCCATCATCATCCTGTCGGCCTACGACTGGACGGCCGTCGAGCAGGAGGCCCGTTCGGTGGGTGTGGACGCCTTCATTGCCAAGCCGCTGTTCAAGAGCCGTCTCGTGCATGTGATGAAGGGCCTGCTCACGTCCGAAGAGGAGAGCGAGCCGACCAGCGAGTACGAGGTGCTCAAGCAGAGCGACTTCAGCGGGCATCGCGTGCTTTTGACCGAGGACAATTCCATTGCCGCCGCCATTGCCCTGGACATCATGGGCATGACGGGCTTGGAAGTGGATCATGCCGAGAACGGCCGCATCGCGGTGGAGAAGCTGCTCGATGCGGAGCCGGGCTACTACGACTTGGTGTTCATGGACATTCAGATGCCCGTGATGAACGGCTACGAGTCGGCAAGCGCTATTCGCGCCGCCGCCGAGGGCAAGGGCCTCGACGATACGACGATTACGCCGCGTCCCGATCTGGGCGAGATTCCCATCGTGGCGCTGACGGCCGATGCCTTCGCCGATGATGTGGCCCGAGCTCGTGCCGCCGGCATGAACGCCCATATGTCCAAGCCTATGGAAATCGAGCTTCTGGTGAAGACCCTGAAGGAGTGGCTGTAGCGGTTTGGCGCGCAGACTGACATACCGCCGCGTGGCGACCGTCGTTGCCGTGGCCCTGATGCTGGCGTGCGCGTCCCTGCTGGTGGCCTGCGGCGGCTCGTCGGGTGGCTCGGGAGGCTCGGGCGGATCCGGCATTCCCGGAGGCTCGGGCGACTCGAACGGCGGCGAGAGCACCACTTCGGGCCCGGCCTACTCCGTGCCCGGTTCGGTGGCCCTGGTCGCCTTCAACGAGGGCGCCGCCCAGACCGGCAACGAGTGCGCCATCGACACCTCGCAGCTGGCCCAGGGCGTCGTGGGCGCTTCCGCGAGAAGCGATGCGCGCCTGAAGTTCCAGGTAGTCAAGGGCGAGATGAGCTACAACTACGATTTGCCCGGCGACGGGACGCCCATCATTGCGCCCATCAACATGGGGGACGGCCCCTACACCTTCCGCGTTATGCAGAACACCTCGGGCAACAACTACGTGGAGCTGTTCAGCGTCATCGAGAACGTGAACCTTTCCAGCGAGACGGCGCCCTTCCTCGTACCGAACATGTTCGTGAATTACAACGAGTCCTCTGCCGTGGTGGCGAAGGCGCGCGAGCTAGCCCAGGGCGCTGCCAATCAGGGCGATGTCGTGCGCAACATCTACCAGTGGGTGGTGGACAACATCACCTACGACCACGACAAGGCCGCCCAGTTGGCCTCGGCCACAGGATACGTGCCCGACCCGGACGCAACGCTGGCCTCGGGGACGGGTATCTGCTTCGACTACGCGTCGCTGGGGGCGGCCATGCTGCGCAGCCTTGGCATTCCCTGCCAAGTGATTACCGGCTACGTTTCTCCTGATGATGTGTACCATGCTTGGAACATGGTATATATTGACGGAGAATGGATAAGCGTCGAGATCAGCATTAAGCCGAACAGCTGGACGCGCGTAGATTTGACTTTTGCCGCCAGTGGCGCCGCGAGCACCATCGGCGACGGCACGAGCTATACCGATCGTTACACCTACTAGAAGAAAGGCAGGGGACGCCATGGCCAAACCAAAACTCGATAGCGCAGGCATCAGCCTCTTCTGCGAGAGCGTTGCCATGATGCTGGCGGCGGGCATCCAGACTGACGAGGCCGTGGGAATGCTCTCCGAGGACATTGGGGATGTGGCTCTGCAGGCGACCTGCGAGAGCGTTTACGGGCGCCTGTGCGCCGGGGATACGCTGGCGGTCGCCATGAAGGCGTCCGGCGCCTTCCCCCGCTACGCCGTGGACATGGTGGGCGTGGGCGAGGCCTCGGGCCGCTTGGAGGAAGTGCTGCGCTCCCTCGGCGTCTACTACGACGAGGAGGACCGCCTCTTCGCGAAGATCCGCTCGTCGGTGGGCTATCCGGCGGCGCTGCTGTGCATCATGAGCATCATCTTGGCCTTCACGGTTATCATCATTCTGCCGGTGTTCGAGGACGTGTACGTTTCCATGGCCGGCTCGCTCACCGACGGCTCCTCGGGGGCCGTGGGCGTGTCGGTGGCTATCGGCTGGGTGGCCCTTGGCATCACGCTCATCTGCGCCATCGTGGCCGTGGGCGCTGCCATCGCCTGCCGCTCGGAAGCGGGGCGCATCGCGGTGATGCACCTCATGGAGAAGTTCCCGGCCACCCGTCCCGCCATGGAGCAGCTGGCCGTGTCCCGGTTCGCCTCGGCGCTGGCCGCCTACACCGCCTCGGGCATCAACACCGACGAGGCCATGCGGCGCGCCATCGAGGTGGTGGAGCACGAGGGACTTAAGGCGAAGGCCACGGCCGCCTACGGGCTCATGATTGATGCGGAAAGCCCGCGCTCGCTCGCCCAGGCCATCAGCGAGGCCGAGGTGTTCGAGCAAATTCACGCGCGCCTGCTCACCATCGGCACGCGCTCCGGCTCGCTGGACGCGGCGCTCGACCGCCTGTCGGCAAACTTCTTCGACGACGCCATTCTGCAGATTGACGCGGCCATCGACAACATCGAGCCGGCTTTGGCCGCCTTCCTCACCATTGCCGTGGGGGCCACGCTCATCTCGGTCATGCTGCCGCTGATCGGCATCATGGGTTCGATCGGCTAGCCATCATGATTCACGGTAAGACAGCCCAGATGCAGCAGCGGCGCACCCGGCGGGTGGTTGCCGTCATCGCGGCCGTGGTGCTGGCCGTGCTGCTGTGGTTTGCCTGGGATATGACGAGCGCCCAGACCGAGGCCCAATCGGCGGCTTCGGTGCGCACGGCGGTGCTGGACGCGGCCATGCAGTGCGCGGCGGTGGAAGGGGCCTATCCGGCGCGGCTCAGCTATTTGGAAGAGCACTACGGACTCATTGTGAACCACCAGGACTATGCGGTCACCTATGAGGCGTTCGCTTCCAACGTGCCGCCCAGCGTGGTGGTGGTGCCGCGATGACCGAGAAGCTGAAAGGGGCGACCCGTCTCGCCTCGTCGAGCAAGACCTACGGGGCCGGCGGCGTGCGTCGTCAGCGCGAGCGCGATTTCGGTCGCGTGTTCACAGGGCTTCTGTTCGCGCTGTTCGTGGCGACGCTGCTGATGGCCATCCTTGCCGGCACCGACGTGTACCGCGGGCTGAACCGCGAGGGAGACGCGGCCGACAACCAGCGGCTCTCGCTCACGCTGCTCGCCAACGATGTGCGGGCCAACGACCAGATTGATGCGGTGGCCTGTGCTTGGGTGACCGAAGAGGGAGTCGACATGGTCGTCGCCCAAGGCCGCGAGGAGCTGGGGCTGCCCGAAGCAGCCGGCGCCAGCGACACGCGTTGCCTTTTGGACGGCCCGGCCCTGGTGCTGCGCGAGACGCTGCCCTCCGGGGTGTACGAGACGCGCCTGTACCGCTACGACGGCGTCATCATGGAGGAGTACGCCCTGGCCGATGCCCCCTACGACCCGTCGAAGGCCACGGCCATCGTGCGGTCGTCCGTCTTCGACTTCTCCTACGGGGGAGGATTGCTGACCATCGTCACCGATGCCGGACAGACGTCGGTGGCTCTGCGCGCGGCGGGAGGTGATGCGTGATGGCCGGAGGATCCGAGAGTCGTCGCTCCATGGCGTCCGCTTCTGTGGCCGCCCATAGGGCCGAGGCGAATGTCGCCGACGCGCGCCTGGCCCGTTACAACGACCGCATCGGACGCGTACGCAAGGAGCGGGCCGTGTGGCCCGGCGCCGCCTTCATCGTGGAGGCGCTGCTTCTGCTCGTGTTTCTGACGGGCTCGCTGGCGGTGCTCATGAACCTGAACGCCGAGGCCGACCGCATAGGTCGCGAGAGCGCCGATCTGATGGACGGGCTCGTGCTGGCCTCGAATGTGGCCGAGGAGTTCGCCGCCGATCCGATTGCCTTCAAGGAAGCCTACGAGGCCGACCCCATGGCCGATCGCTGGTTGTCGCAACCGGCGCACGAGGCAGAGAACGGCTCCGACCTCTTGTCCGCCGAGTGCACGTTTCGCACCGAGGACACCGAAGCCGGGACGATGCACTACCTGACGCTTGAGGTGTGGAAGGTGCGAGTCCTCAATGATTCGGCCAAGGCGGCCGAGGAAGGTATTGGATTTGCCCCGGGCGGTCTCTGCTTCGAGAAGTGGGAAGAGAGCCCCGTGTACGCGCTGGAGACGTCGCGCTACGTGCCCGCCGACGGTGCCCGTACCGCCCGTTCGGCTGCCGGTGCGGCCGACGATGCGACGCGGTCGGTCGTGCTGGATGATCCGGCGGCGCCGCCCGTGGTGGGCGTGACCGGCGGTCCGGCCGCCGATGGCGCGGACGCGGCTCCAACCGAAGGGGAGGTGTCCCATGGCTAAGCCCCACGGCTCCGTGCGCATCGGTCCTATCAGCCTGTTCACCCTCATCATCGTGCTGTGCCTGGCTGTGCTCACGGTGCTTTCCGTTACGACGTCGCTGGCGGAGCTTTCCACCACCGAGCGCCAAGCGGCCACGACCACCGAGACCTATCAGCTAGAATCCGTCGGCCAGCAGTTCGTCGCCGACGTGGATGCCGCGCTGGCTGAAGGTGGCGATGCTCTGAGCAAGGTGCTTGTCGACTATGGTATTCAGGTGCAGTCTTCTTCGACTGGCGGCTCCGAGGAATTGGTTATCGAAGACGACACGGTTACCGGAGAACCCGCAGGGGGCGACCTTGGTCGCCCCTCCGCAACCGAGGCAGCCGACGGCTCGCCCGTCACTTTCTCGGGCACCCGCGACGGCGACCTCATCTCGGTCACGTTCTCTATGGAAAGCGGACGCACGCTGGCCATTGTGCTGCGCATTCAAAACGATACCTACACCATTGAGCAATGGAAAGTCACGACGGAATGGACCGACGACGGCACAGGCGAGAACCTGTGGCTCGGCTAGAAAGATAAGGAGAGCTTCTATGGAACTGAAGGCACTGCTGCAGGAAATGATCGACAAGAAGGCCTCGGATGTCTTCATCGTCGCGGGCCTGCCGCTGACCTACACCGCCGACGGCCGTCAGGTGCGCATGGACATGGCGCCGCTCATGCCCGCCGATACTAAGGAGCTGGTGGACGCCATCTACGAGCTGTCCGGCCGCGACGAGCAGATCTTCATGGACGGCCACAACCATGACGACGACTTCTCCTTCGCCGTGCCGGGCATGGGGCGCTTCCGCGTGAATGTGTTCCGCCAGCGCGGGTCTTTGGGCGCCGTCATCCGCGTGATCCCCTTCACGCTGCCCAACCCCGCCGACTACCACATCCCCGACGACGTCATGGCCTGCGCCGACTTCCAGAAGGGCCTCGTGCTGGTCACCGGTCCTGCAGGCGCCGGCAAGTCCACGACGCTTGCCTGCATCATCGACAAGCTGAACAAGGCGCGCGCGGGGCACATCATCACCATGGAAGACCCCATCGAGTACGTGCATCGCCACGAGGGCTGCATCGTCACCCAGCGCGAGATTCCCTCCGATGTCGCCACCTACGCCGAGGCGCTGCGTAGCGCGATGCGCGAGGCGCCGGACGTCATCTTGCTCGGCGAGATGCGCGACCAGGAGACCATCGGCACGGCCATGACCGCCGCCGAGATGGCCCAGCTTCTGTTCTCCACGCTGCACACCACCGGGGCCTCTTCCACGGTGGATCGCATCATCGACGCCTTCCCGGCCAACCAGCAGCGCCAGATTCGCATGCAGCTGTCGCTCGTGCTGCAGGCCGTGGTGAGCCAGCAGCTCGTGCCCACAGTGGATGGCGGTATCGTGCCGGTCTTCGAGATCATGACCGCCACGCCGGCTATCCGCAACCTCATTCGCGAGGAGAAGACCCACCAGATCGACTCGGTCATCGCTTCGTCGGCCGGTGCCGGCATGCGCACCATGGACCAAAGCCTGCATCGCCTGGTGAAGGAGGGCACGATCTCCAAGGAAGTGGCCCTGCAGCACGCCATCCACCAGGAAGCCCTGAAGAAGCGCTTCGAAACAGAAGGGATGTAGCGTTCCGTTCGCCCTTCGGGACGAACGGAACGGCCGACGCTGCGGTTCCGACTGGCACCTGCCCTTGCCATTCAGCGCTTTCCCTCACGGCCCGAAGGCCGCTCGGCCGCGCTTCAAGGCAATTGCAGGCACCAGTCGAAACCTCGCTGACATTGCGAACGACCAGTGAGATAAGGAGTAGGAATTAATGGGTAAATATGATTGGAGAGTGGGTAAAGAGTACCGCGAGATTCGCTATGAGTTGTGCGATGGGGTGGCGAAGATCTCCATCAATCGGCCCGAGCGGCGCAACGCGTTCACCCCGCTGACGGTGATGGAGATGTACGACGCTTTCTCCGAGGCGCGCGACGATGCGTCCGTAGGTGTCATTCTGCTGACCGGTGTGAACCACGGCGGCCGCCACGAGGACGAGGCGTTCTGCTCCGGCGGCGACCAGAAGAAGCGCGGCAACGGGGGGTACGTGGGCGAGGACAACATCCCGCGCCTGAACGTGCTCGATTTGCAGCGGCTCATCCGCGTCGTGCCTAAGCCCGTCATCGCTATGGTGAACGGCTACGCCATCGGCGGAGGGCATGTGCTCTCTATTCTGTGCGACCTCACCATTGCGGCCGACACGGCGAAGTTTGGCCAGACCGGGCCTAAGGTGGGCTCTTTCGACGCCGGCTATGGCGCGGGGTATCTGGCTGCCATCGTGGGCCAGAAGAAGGCCCGTGAGATCTGGTACCTCTGCCGCCAGTACACGGCCGACGAGGCGTTGGAAATGGGCCTCGTGAACAAGGTCGTGCCCTTCGACGATTTGGAAGACGAGTGCATGGCCTGGGCCGCCGAGATGATGCAGTTTTCCCCCACGGCCCTGCGCTTCATGAAGGCGTCGTTCAACGCCGCCACCGACGGGCTTGCGGGCCTGCAGCAGCTGGCCGGCGACGCCACGCTTCTGTACTACACCACCGACGAGGCCAAGGAGGGCCGCGACGCCTTCAAGGAGAAGCGCGCTCCCGACTTCACCCAGTTCCCGAAATTTCCGTAGGATGCTTCGCCCCCGCTCCGTCCGGCGGGGGCCTTCTTTAACTTTGTTCAACCTGTTTCGCCTGAGGAGTTCCACGAGCCGTTCATGATCGATATTTTCGAAAGCACCGCGCAGCTGCGTCCGGAAGCCGTGTTCTTCACGGCGGTCGATCGGCGCGGTAACGAGACGGCCTACACCTATCGCCAGGCGAGGCTCATCGCCTCTCAGCTTGCGCGGCGGCTGCGGGATAAGGGCGTCTTCCCAGGCGATGTGGTGGCGGTGGATTTGCCCAACGGCCCCATGTACGTGTTCCTTGCCTTGGCGGCGGCCTACGGGGGATTCGCCCTGGTGGCGCTGAATCATCGGCTGACCGATGCCGAGAAGCTCACGCGCGTGCTGGAACTGGAGCGGGCGGGATTGCGCGTGGCCTACACGGTAGATGCGGCCGGCGAGCCCAAGCTCTTCGAAGCGGTGTGCAACTCGCTTCTTCGCAACGAGCGGGCGGGACGGGTGGACGACTCCCTCGGCGGCTCAGTCGAGGACGCCATCCACTTCGCCGAACGAGCCGCCCATGTCTTCGATTCCAGCCATCGGGCCCTCATTATGTTCACCTCCGGCACGACGGGCAAGCCCAAGGCCGCCGAGCTCACCTGGGGCAACCTCGTGGAGGCGTCGAAGGCGTCGAGCCGGGTGCTTTCCGGGCGCGTTCGCGGGCGCGGTCTGTGGCAGGCGGTGCTGCCGTTTTTCCATGTGGGCGGCTTCCAAGTGCTCGTGCGCAGCGTCTGTAGTCGCTGGCCCTTGCGCATCTACGAGCGCTTCGACGCGGCGGCGGTGCTGCGCGATGCCGAGGTGATGCACGCCACCCACATCTCGGTGGTGGACAAGATGCTGCAGGATATGCTGAATGCGCGGCCAAACGCGCTTTCCCAGTACGAGTGCGTGCTGCTCGGAGGCGGCCCGCTGAACGCGAAGACTGTGGCCCGGGCCCTGGAGGCCGAGGCGCGCGTGTATGCCAGCTATGGCATGACCGAGACGTCGAGCCAAGTGGCGAACATGCTGATCACACCCCAGTTCACGGGAGGTATGCGGCTTCTGCCGGGTTATTCGGCCCGCATTGTGGAGCCGGATGCGGAGGGTTTCGGGCGCCTCGCCCTGCGCGGCCCAGGGGTGTTCGGCGGCTACGCCAACGCCCGGGCGGCCTTCACCGTGGACGGCTTCTTCCTCACGGGCGATACGGCGGCGCTTCACGATGGCTGCCTTTACGTGCGCGAGCGCACGGGCGACATGTTCATCTCCGGCGGCGAGAACGTGTACCCGGCGGAAATCGTCGACGCTCTCGTGCGCGTTCCCGGCGTGGCCGACGCCTATGTGTTCGGACTGCCCGACGCGCGCTGGGGACGGCGGCCCGCAGCGGTAGTGGAGCTGACGCCGGATGCGCCGCTCATCAGCACGCGCGCGCTGCGGGAGGCGCTTTCCCAGCGGCTGTCGAAGCTTTACGTTCCCGAGCAAATATCCATTGTGGACGAGCTGCCGCGGTCGGGCATCGGTAAGATCGACCGCGCCGCTTGCGAGGCGCTGTTCAGCGAGAACATCGACATTCGGCGCGTGGTGCTTCACCACGGGCGCCTGCCGTTTTCCAAGCCTTTCAAAACGCCGAAGGAGACGCTGACCTACCGCGATACGGTCATTGTCGAGGTGATCGACCGCAAGGGCCGCGTAGGATTAGGGGAGTGCACGGCCTTCGACACCGATTGGTATCTGCCCGAGACCCTCGGTGGCGATCTGCGTGTGCTGCGCGAGACGCTGGCGCCCCGGGTCATCGCCGGCACCTATCTGCATCCGCGCGAAGTGGCGGCCGACCTGTTCTCGCTGGAAGGCGCGGAGGCGTTTCCCATGGCGGTGAGCGCTCTGGAGATGGCTTGCTGGGACCTGTATGGCAAGGTCACGGAAAAGCCCCTCTGGAAACTGCTCGGCGAGGAGTTCGACCGCATGACCCGCGTCGCGACAGCTTTCGAGGGGGAGGATGTCGCGGTGGGCTCGGCGTGTCCCGGCGACCGGCGCGGGGCGACGCGCAAGGTGTACAGCGGCGCGGTGGTGGGCCTGGGCACGCCCGCCCAAACGGTGGCCGAAGTGCGCGAGTGCGTGGACGCGGGCTACCAGCGCATTAAGTTGAAGGTGGCTCCCGGTCGGGGGCTTCCGGCGGTACGCGCGGTGCGTCGGGCGTTCCCGCATCTGCTTATCACCCTGGACGCGAACCAGAGCTTCGGCCTGCACAACCTGGCCGAGCTGCGCTCCTACGACGAGCTGGATATCGGCTGGATCGAAGAGCCACTGAACCTGGCCGCCGCCGGGGGCGAGCGGGCTTTGCGAGACCCTTTCACCCGACTCGCGTCGTTCCAGCATACGCTGGCCATGCCCATCTGCGTGGACGAATCCTTCGTGAACGCCGAAGAGGCCGCCGGCTTGTTCGAGCATCCCGAGTTGCGCTGCGCCATGGTGAAGATCGGGAAGTTTGGCGGCATCGAGCGGTCGCTCGCCTTCGTGCACCGAGCGCTGGCCGAGGGCCGCGAGGTTTGCATGAGCGGCATGTACGATACCGGCGTGTCGCGCTTTGCCCACGCGGCCTTCCAAACGCTGCCCGGAGTGGTCATTCCCGGCGATCTGGGCGCTACGGCGCGCTACTTCGACGCCGACCTCACGGTGCCTGCCTATACCGCCCCCGACGGCATCATCACGCTGAACGCCCCGGGCCACGAGACGGGCATCGGCTGCTCGCTGAATGCCGCAGCTGTGGCCGCCGTTCGGCAGCATCGCTATGTCATCGAGTAGGCGCGGACGCACCTGGCTCATCTGGCAGGCCTTGTCCCTAAAATCGTGAATTTTGAGCCAATTAACCGCAAGGCAACAATCGTTCAGGCGCACCATTTATACTTTGACCTATCGTTGAAACACTAAGACGGAGGATTTCATGGGCGGCTTTTTCGGAGCGGTTTCCAAGCGCGACGTGGTGATGGATGTTTTCTTCGGCGTCGATTACCACTCGCATCTCGGCACGCGTCGAGCGGGTATGATCGTGCTTGACCACGAGGATGGCTACCAGCGTCAGATTCACTCTATCGAGAACACGCCGTTCCGCACGAAATTCGAGGACGACATCGTGCGCTTCCACGGCACGAGCGCCATCGGATGCATCTCGGACGCCGACCCGCAGCCGCTGCTCGTGCGCTCGCATTTGGGCACCTTCGCTATCACGACCATCGGTGCCATCAACAATGCCGAGGCCTTGGTGGAAGAGTATTTCGAGGATCACGATGCGCAGTTTATGGCGCTCAGCTCTGGCGCGGTGAACTCAACCGAGTTGGTGGCGGCGCTCATCAACCAGAAGGATGACCTGGTCGCCGGCATCCAGTATGCCCAATCGAAGATTGACGGATCGCTCACGCTGCTCATTATGACCGAGGACGGCGATATTATTGCGGCCCGCGACTTCATGGGCCGCTTGCCGGTGCTCGTGGGCGCCGACGATGACGGCCACTGCGTTGCCTTCGAGAGCTTTGCCTATCACAAGCTGGGCTATCACGACGAGTACGAGCTGGGCCCGGCGGAGATCGTGCGGCTTACGCCCGATGCCATTGAGGTGCTCTCGCCGGCACGCGACGAGATGAAAATGTGCGCGTTCATGTGGGTGTACTACGGCTACCCGAACTCCAACTACGAGGGTATGAACGTGGAAGTGATGCGCTACCGCAACGGTGCCATCATGGTTCGCGACGAGGCAGCGCGCGGCGCGTGCCCCGAGGTGGACTTTGTGGCCGGCGTGCCCGATTCCGGCATCCCCCATGCCATCGGCTACTCGACCGAGAGCAAGATGCCCTTCGGCCGTCCGTTCATTAAGTACACGCCCACGTGGCCGCGCTCGTTCATGCCGGCGAACCAGGATCTGCGCAACAAGATCGCCAACATGAAGCAGGTGCCGGTGCCCGAGCTTATCCGCGACAAGAAGCTCTTGTTCGTGGATGACTCCATTGTGCGCGGCACCCAGCTGCGCGAGACGGTGAACTTCCTGTACGATTCCGGTGCCGCCGAGGTGCACATGCGCAGCGCGTGCCCGCCCATCATGTACAGCTGCAAGTATCTGAGCTTCTCGTCCAGCAAGTCGGATATGGATCTTATCGCGCGGCGTGTGGTGGATTCGCTGGAAGGCAAGGAGGGGCTTGCGCATCTGGCCGAGTACGCCGACGCCGATACCGAGCGTGGCCAGTGCCTGCTGAAGACCATCTGCGAGGACATGGGTTTCGATTCGCTGAGCTACCAGAGCCTCCAGGGCATGATAGAGGCCATCGGCATCGATCCGGAGAAAATCTGCACCTACTGCTGGGACGGCCGCGAGTAACTAGCGCATGAACGCGTCGGCTTCTTCGAGGTCGGTTGCTTGGGTTTCGGCCCGCTTGCAATCGAGGACGGCCGTTTTTGCCTTCTGGGCCGCGATCTTTTCGGCTCGCAGGGGTAAGTACTCGCTGACGACGATGCCGACGAAGATAAGGGCAAATCCCAGGTAGGTGGAAATCGCCGGCGCCTCGCCCAAAAGCAGGATGGAGAACGTCACGCCGAACACCGATTCGGTGGCAAGGAATAGCGCCGCCTGGGCCGGATCAACGCGGGCCACGGCGGCGTTTTGCAATCCTAGGGCCACACAAGAGGCAAACACGGTGATGTAGATGAGGTTCATCCAAGTGTCGGTGCCCAACTGGCTGAAGTTGGGTACGGGCTCGGTGATAAGCCCGGTGATGAGTCCCAGCAGGCCCGCCACGATGAACTGAATGACCGTGAGCAGCATCATAGAGCGTCCCGGCGCGTACTTCGCCGTGTACAGCACGTGGAAGCTCAGCCAGAGAGCCGAGGCCAGCGTGATGAAGTCGCCGAAGCGCAGCGAGAACTCGCCGATGTCGGCGTAGGCCACGCAGCCCACGCCGGTGACGCACAGGATAGCCGCCGCAATGTTGTAGCGGGTCGGTCGCTTCCGAATGATGATCCATCCGAGGAAGGGGATGATCACGCAGTAGAGCGTGGTGAGAAACGAGCTGTTGGAGGCGGTGGTGTCGGTGAGTCCCGTGGAGTTGAACCAGTAGGAGAGGAATAGAAAGACGCCCAGCACCGCGCCGTCGCGCAGATGTCCGCGCTTGTTGCGAGCGAAGGCGCGGGAGATGCGCGGCGCCGTGGCAATGCCGAGGATGATGCCGGCAAAGGTGAAGCGCACGCCCACGATCCAAGCGGGCGGGAATTCGTCGACGGTAGACTTGATGACCACCGTGCCCATGCCCCAAATGGCGGCCGCCAAAAGCAGCGCCGCCTTGTAGGCCCATGAGGGCAGTCCGTTTTGTCTGATCTGGGAAAGCATAGGCGGCATCATAGCACGGGGCACGGCGATCGTCCGTGTGCGATGCGACAAATCGTGCTGGAGGCTATTGGGACGGCAAACATGTGCAGGAATTGTGCCGAATGAGGTGAAGTGTGATCGAAGACTTGCAATTCGCGCTCAGGAGAGTAATATATCTCTTTGCCCTTTGAGGCAACCCATTGCGGGGTGGAGCAGTCTGGTCAGCTCGTCGGGCTCATAACCCGAAGGTCGGTGGTTCAAATCCGCCCCCCGCGACCAAGAAACACCAGGTCAGTCGCTTGCAAGTGGCTGACCTTTTTCGTTTCTTCCCGCAGGTGTGTGGGAAGTGTGCGAGCCCACCAGTAGCAACTTACAAGAAATCCTTTAGAGATCAATCTGGGTGGAATGCGGCAAGTCTTTCTGACTTGCCGCATTCCACAGTTTCCTAGCGTCGGCAGCAGCCGTGGCCGTGATGGTAGCTGGGTTTGCGGGCGCGGCAGCCCTTGACGGCGATGGTGCGGTAGTCGACGCCCATGGCCTTGCAGTTCTCAATCACCTTACCGGTTAGCTTCAGCAGGCACTTGCGCTCCTTGTCGGTGAGGCCCTCCAGCACCTCGTCGGCCGCACGATCCTCGGCGGCCAGGCGCTTCTCGACGACCATGGTGCCCTTGTCGGTCAGCGCTACGGACAGCTTGCCCTTCTTGCTGGTGGCAAAGCACACGTAGCCGTTCTCCTGGGCCTTCTCGGCCACGCGAATGACCTCGTGGCCGTCCCAGCCGAGACGCTCCTCCAGCTTCTTCAGCGACAGTTTCCCGTCGCCGAACTTGTAGAGCACCTTACACATGGCGCCCTGTCCGCTTTTGAAGCTGCGCGGGCCGCACTTGTGCATGGCCAGCTTGCTGTAATTGGTCGCCACTTTCAGTTGATGCAGAACCTGAGTCGATTCAGTCATGATGAGCCTTCTTTCGTCGATGGACGCCCGCAGGCGCAGGCGCGACCTCCATCTTAGAAGCCTTCGACGTCGCCGCGCCAGAAGCAGCCGTCAACCATTACCGACTCGTTGGAGAAGCGTCGAAAGGTGTCAACACGAAGGAGGACAGGTATTATGCTTCCAGGTTCGCAATGCCCTTGCACTTGGGGTAGTTGCTGCAGCCGTAGAAGGGTTTGCCAGCGCGGGGGCCTTTGCGGGTGGTGCGTTTCACCATGGGGGCGCCGCACTTCGGGCAAAGGATGGCGACTTCATCGGTGGCCGATTGCCCGGAGGGGCTCGCGTAAGGGTCCATCCTCCGTCACTTGAAATCACGGACTGTGATTTCAAGATCCGCTTTCTTTCTTGACGAGCAGGTTCGACAGCTCCCCGTTATGCGCATTCCAGCCGATGCGTTGCCTGCGTAGAGAATCGGCACGTTCTCGGGTGGGTTGAAGCTTTGGGGCGTGCTATTCTGCCATCATGGGATGCGGTCCTTTTTAACCCGTCTCGGCCAGTGTAAGAGGTGTTATCCGAAAGGCGAGAACTTCATGCGGCTATACCATGCTTCAACTCAAACGGCCAGTGAGCCGAGGATTGTGAATCGTTCTCCCTACTTGGATTTCGGAACAGGGTTTTACACCACGACAAACCTTGCTCAAGCGGAGGATTTCGCTCGCAAGGCCTTTGTGCGCCGTGGCATGGAAGGGGCTCCGACGCTGAATAGCTACGAATGCGATATGGAGCGAGCCAGGCGCGAGCTACGCGTTCTCGAATTTTCCGAACCTAATGAAGAGTGGCTGGAGTTCGTCGTGCACAACCGAAAGCAAGGTCGCGATAAAGCTCTCGAAGTGGATATTATCATCGGACCCGTGGCGAACGATGACGTATTCACAACGGTAACGCTTTACGAGCAAGGGCAGATCACGGCTCGTGCTGCTCTGGAAATGTTAAAGATTAAAGAGCTTTTCACGCAAATACTTTTCTGCAACGATAAGGCGTTAGAGAGGCTGACCTTTGAGTCGGCGCGGACGGTGGAGAGGTGAGGACGAATGGCTAAGTCTCCGGAGCAGTTATCTGTGCTGCTCGGCACGGCGACGCTTCCCGGCTTGTTTGAGCGACTGGGCTTCACCGAGCCTTGCCAAATCGAGGAGTTCTATGCATCGAACTTTTATGAGCTGCTGCGCAATCCCGATAGCGGGCTGTGGCATCTCAGCTCGGCGGCTCTGGCGGATTTGTACCGGCAGGAAGTGGAGCGCGGCTTCTTCGACGACCCGGAGGAGCAGTCATGAGCAAGGAAATGCGGTTTCTCGTGTTCGCCATCGAGTACTATCGGCAGGCGAAGGGGCTGACGGGTCCGGAGGTGGCGGCTCTCTTTCGCGAAAAAGGACTCTCGCAATATGTGCTGGACAATTACTTTCTCTACCACATAGAGTCGCCCGACCTAATGGTTGCCGACATTGATCGCTATGTTGAAACGGGGGAGCGGCCGGCTCTTTAGGGGGTCGTTGAGGCGCAGTTAAAGCGGCCCGCTGCACTTTTTAGCATCTTCAAATTGCTAATTTATGCACTTTTGCGATTCTTCATACTGCATTTTGTAGGGATTCAGAAATCCTGAGTGTCAGCGCCGTTACAGCGCACTCGCGCGATAGGCATTGATGGCGGCGAGGGTGATGTCGGCGAAGTGCTGGATGGCACCGATTTGAACCCAGCGGCCGTCCTCGCGGTAGCGCAGGGAGAGGTTGGCATCGCGGCCGCGGCGCAAGTGTCCGATGGAGAGCGTCACGTTGCCGGGGATCTCCCGCGTGTCGATGTGTGTTTCAATGCTCGGGCCGCCTAAGGCCCAGGCGGCGAGGCCGGCGTCGGCAAGGCTTCCGGTCTCTTGGTAGACGGCAAGCGCCGCCCACAGCCCGAAGCCGTCGTCTTCCTCAGTTTGATAGACGTGTTTCTCGGTGCGCCCCGGCAGGCCGGCGCACACGATATGGGACTGCTTCGTGAAGTGGTAGCGCTGGCCGTTGGCGATAATGCCCCAGGTGAAAACCTCCCACCGGCCCGTGCCGTCCTTCGCTTCAAAGCTCGCGAGTGCGTGGTCTGTCATGGTGGCTCTCCTGGTTTCTCGTGCTTGCGTAGTTAAATCGGCTGTTGCGGTCGTGACGTTTCGGCTTCCCGAATCGTTTTATCTGCGATTCGGGCGATAAATGCGACTCGGGCCGTTGCCCTGCGGAGTGAGCCGATCCCGTTCGACAAGCTCGCTTAGGGTGCGCTGGGCTGTACGGCGGGAAATTCCCGCATCAACCAGGTCAGCAGTTCGCACCCCACCATTGCTCTCGGCCAGCTTTAAGGCGAGAGAGGCAACCTCGTCAATGCCGTCCTTTTGGGCGCTCTGTTTGTCGGGCGAATTGCTCACCGCCTGGATTGCGGGAATGGTTGGTACGAATGCTCTGAAAATCAGACCTTCCTCCAACTCGGGGTCGCGGCCCGTGTAGAGACGAGAATTCTTGAATAGCTCGCGCGTGCCGCTGCCCAGCTCTTCGGCCAAGCCGATATGCGCAAAGAAGGAAGCGATGAGAGGGTTCTTCGGAAGAGGGCTGAAGGTGTCGGGTTCCAAGGGCCCCTCAAAAGAGGCACGGCTGGCGTTCTCGGTTCGAATGCCCTCGTTGTCGATGATGACTTTTGCCGGGAAGGGGCTGGTGAACTCGCGATGAATGAGACAGTTGACGACCAGCTCGCGCACGATGGTATCGCGGGGGCTGAGGGCGAAGTCGCCTTCCAAAAGAAAGCGGTCTGGAAGATGATTCCGGCAGAACGCGGCGATCTGGGCGTAGGCGTCTATGAGGTTGGTGGTTGTTACAAGCCGGTCATCGTGGCGATCCGTGTCGTGCTGGCGCACAAGTGCATCGGTTTTGTAGGTGGGGCACAGCGATCGAATAACCTCGTCCTTGCCGAGAAGAACGACGGCTGCCAAGTTATAGCCCTGCTTTCCCGTTGAGTAGTCTTTGCCGAAGAGCCCGGCCGATTCAACGAGCTGCGCGTTCGTCATGGCTCCCCACGGATGGTCTTTTCTCTTCGCGAGAGCGAGTCGCCGGGCCTCGTCAATGAGATCTTCTCGCAGGTCGCTCAGGGATACATGCTCGAAAATGCGTTGTTCGGTATAGATTCCCTGCTTGCGAATGCAGAGCTCGGCGAGAGGAGCGCTTCCGCGCACAACGACATCGGCATCCCCGCGCCGTTCGTATACTTTGCCCTTGTAGCTGTGCATCTGCGGGCTGTTGGGAACGTCGATCTTGATGATTTGGCGGTCACCGATCTCGATATGCTCGAATTCCATGGAGACGGGCACGTCGAAGGCGTTGGAGTTGTTGACGACATTGAGGACGTTTCTCGTGACGGGAAGCACCTGGGCTGGATCGATGCCCGTGAGAGAGCCGTCGTCCTCTACGCCGAGCAGGATAGTGCCGCCGAACGTGTTGGCGAACGCGCAGATGGTTTCGAAGAGATCCTTTTCAGGTTGGTTGCCGCAACGCTTGAATTCGATGCGGTCGTTCTCGCCCTCTTCGATAATGTCTCGCAGTTGATGCGCGTTCACGGTGACCACCCCTTCGGAATCGTGCCATGGCGCGATTATGGCGCGATTATGGCGCGATTGGCGCGATTATGGCGCGATTGGCGCGATTATGGCGCGATTGGCGCGATTATGGCGCGATTGGCGCGATTATGGCGCGATTGGCGCGATTATGGCGCGATTCCTGGAACATGCTGGAGCGGATGCGACCGCAGCTGACCTACCCACGGTCGAAGAACGGGCTTTTAGAGCTGATGCTTACCGGGATAGCGTACGCCTGCCCCACGCCTTCGCCGAGCAGGCCCAGCTGTTGAGCGGCTAGGCCGGCGGAGAACATGATGCGGGTGTCGACGCCGAAGGCCTGGGCGCGCGACACGGCGGCGCCGAGGGCGATGCCCACGTCTACGGAGTTCACCTCGCAGGGAACGCCTGGCGTGCGCTCGCCGCAGGTGGCGAAACCGCAGTGGCCGCAGTTGAGCCCCTGGGCTTTTTCGCGCGTGCCCACGAGCGCCACGCAGAGGCTTTTGCGCACACAGTTGGCGTCGCGCAGGAAGAATGCGAACCCGCGCTCCTCGCCGACGGCCTCCATGGTGCAGGCGAGCGCTTCCAAATCGTCGCCGTCCACCACGGCGCATTCCACGACATCGACGCCCTTGCCCTTGGGAGCCGTCCGCGCTGCCACCAGCATCTTCTGGGCGATGTCCAGCGCCTGCGCCTTCCGAATGTCCCTCTCGTCGTAAACCATGCCGCCTCGCTTTCGTCGCTTTCGCGCTTGTCGTGCGTTTCTGGTTCCATCTTACTACGGCGATCGCCTCGTATGGTCGAGCGCGTGCAGGCGCTCGCATAGCGGCTGGGTCACAAACGGTGGGCACTTGTTGCGGAGATCGCGGGGTCGGGTATCATGCTCGCATGGCGTTATTCGAGGCAGGACATATCGGGGTGCAGTTTCGTCGCGACGGGCAGCTGTTCGCGCCCGTTGCGGATGTGAGTTTCTCGTTGGAAGCCGGCTGCTTGTACAACCTCACGGGGCCTTCCGGATCGGGAAAGTCCACTCTGTTGAACGCGTGCGCGCTCATGCTGCCGCGCTCGGGCGGCACGCTGGCGCTCGAGGGTGCTCCCGTTGATCGGTTCAAGCCGACGGAATGGCGCCGGCGCGTGTGCCTGGTGCCTCAGGCTGCGTCGCTGGTGCCCGGCACGGTGCGGGACAACCTGCTGTTTCCCTGGACGCTGAAGGTGAACGCCGGCTCGCCGAAGCCCGATGACGACGTGCTGAACGAGATGCTTTCCCTGGCAATGCTCGATGGCGTGACGCTTGATCACGCGGCGGCTCAGCTCTCGGGCGGCCAGCTTGCTCGGGTGGCGTTGCTGCGGGCCTTCGCCACACGACCGACCGTGCTGCTGCTCGATGAGGTGGAAGCGGCGCTTGATGGGGAGTCGGCCGTGGCCGTCAGTCGGCTTACGCGGGCGATGCTCGCGGGCGGGGCCGCCTGCTTGCGCATCCGCCATCGGGTCGAGGATGGCTACGCGTACGGGGTGTTCACGCTGGCCGATGGGAAGATGACCTACCATCAAAACGAGATCACGGCCGACAACGCACCCGCTACAAGCGCTGGAAAAGGATGCGACTCGCGAGCCGATGAAGTGCTTGCGAAGCTGAAGGCGGTGCCCAGTGCGCCTTCCGGTGTTTCCCCTCTTGTTGGTTCCGCATTCGACCCAGTCGCATCGCCAAGGAGCGGCTCGCCATCCTTGCAGTCTTCGTCGGCCGACCGAAAGCCGGTCGAGCCCTCTGCGAAGGGGGGCTCCCGATGACCGGCGGCGTGGTGAACATCGGGTATGTGGAACTGGTGGGCGCAAGCTTGCTCATGTTGGTGGCGGGCATCGTGTCGTGGCGCATGGGGCTCGGGCAGAGCCGCCGCATCGCCGTCTCTACCGTGCGGGCGTTTCTGCAGCTGCTCGCCATGGGTCTGCTTCTGGGCTATCTTTTCAAGTATCAGACGTGGTGGCTCGTGTGTTTGGTGCTGCTGGGCATGTGCGTTGCGGCGACGCAGATTGCCACCGGCCGTACGAACAAGGTCGTGCGGGGGCTTTGGGCCGACGTCTTCCTTTCTATTACCGTGTCGTCCATGGTCATCGCGTTCATCGTGGTGGAAGGCATCATCCACGCCGATCCGTGGTACAACGCCATGCAGCTCGTGCCCATCTCGGGCATGATTCTCGGCAACACGCTGGCCGCGGCAGCGGTGGCCACCGACCGCCTGTTTGCCAGCATGGATTCCCGCGCGAACGAGATATACATGATGGTGGCTTTGGGCGCCACCCCGCGCGAGGCGGCGTTCCCTTCCATCAAGGTGGCGGTGGGCGCCGGCATGACGCCGCTTTTGGCCCAGCTGTCGGCAGCGGGCATCGTGCAGATTCCCGGCATGATGTCCGGCCAGATTCTGGCGGGCGCCGATCCTGTTATCGCGGCGAAGTACCAGATCGTCGTGCTGCTCATGATTTCTGCGGCCACGACGCTCTCCGTTGTGATCATCTGCTTTCTCGCTTACAAGAAGCGCTTCTCCGTCGAAGGCTACTACTTGTCGCAGGCCCTGCGCGACGATGCCGGCGGGGCGGCCTAGCCTGGCGGCGCGGCCTCACGGGCGAGACCAACTAGCCTGGCAGCGGACGTGACCTTCCGGGCGAGACCGCCTAGCTGGCAAGCCTACGGTATGCCAACGGGTTGGTGCGAGGCGGCCGGGCGGCGGGGGCGTTCCCGTACCATGGAGGCGACGTTTGCCCCGACCGGTTAGGAGGCACCCATGCTCGAAGGCGACAAAATCAAGGTGGCGCAGGGGGAGAATCCCTGCTACCTGCTGCTGAACCAGGCGAACCGCCATGGGCTCATTGCAGGGGCCTCGGGCACGGGCAAGACGGTCACCATGAAGGTGCTGGCCGAAGGGTTCGCCCAGGCCGGCGTGCCTGTGTTCATGGCTGACGTGAAGGGCGACGTCACTGGCATGGCCCAACCCGGCGACGACACCGAGAAGGTGCGCGAGCGCGCGGCCGCTCTGGGCGCCGCAGGCTGGGAGCCTCGGGGTTGCGACGTGCGCCTGTGGGATATGCTCGGCGGCGACGGCGTGCCCGTGCGCATCACCATTTCCGACATGGGGCCCGACTTGCTGGCGCGGCTTCTGGGGCTCACCGACGTGCAGCGCGGCGTGCTGGCCATCGCCTTCCGCATGGCCGACGATAACGGCATGCTGCTCATCGATCTGAAGGATCTGCGCGCCATGCTCGGCTATCTCTCCGAGCATGCCAGCGAGGTGGAAACGCTTTACGGCCGCGTGTCGTCACAGTCGGTTGGCGCCATTCAACGCGCGCTGCTCACCCTGGAAGATGCGGGCGGCGACATCTTCTTCGGCGAACCGGCGCTGGATATCACGGATTGGCTCGTGACCGACGATGCGGGTCAGGGTACCGTGAACATCCTGAACGCCGCGAAACTCATGGCATCGCCCCAGGTGTACGCCATGTTTCTGCTGTGGATGCTCAGCGAAATCTACGAACTTCTGCCCGAGGCCGGCGACCTTCCCAAACCCAAGCTCGTGTTCTTCTTCGACGAGGCGCATCTGTTGTTCGACGACATGCCCAAGGAGCTGACCGACAAAATCGTGCAGACCGTGAAGCTCATCCGCTCCAAGGGCGTCGGCGTCTACTTCGTCAGCCAGTCGCCTGCCGACATTCCCGATGAGGTGCTCGCGCAGCTTTCCAACCGCATCCAGCACGGGCTGCGCGCCTACACGCCCGCCGAGCAGAAGGCGGTGCGCGCGGCAGCGGCGGCCTTCCGCGAGAATCCGGCCTTCGATTCCGCCGAGGCATTGCTGGAGTTGGGCACCGGCGAGGCGCTCGTGTCGCTGTTGAATGAGGATGGCCAGCCGAGCATTGTGGAACGGGCGCGCGTGCTGCCGCCGGAGTGCCGCATGGCCGCTGCCGATGCGGCGACGCTGGAGAGCGTCGGCGAGGCTCAAGCGCATTTGGTGGAGAAGTACGGCGAGGCCATCGACCGCGAGAGCGCCTACGAGAAGCTCGCCGCCGAGAAGAGCGCCGCCGCCGAGGCCGACGCGCTGGCCGCCGAGCGTGCCCGGCTGGAAAAGGAGCGCGCTGAGTTCGAGAAACAGAAGGCCGCCGAAGCCGACCGGGCCGCAAAAGCTGCGGCCAAGGAGGAAGAGCGTGCTGCCAAGGCTGCCGAAAGAGAGGCTGAGCGTGCCCAGAAAGCGGCCGAGAAAGAAGCCGAGCGCGCCGCTCGAGCTGCCGAGAAACAACGCGAGCAGGCCATGAAAACGGTCAGCTCCGTCATCGGCCAGATCGGGCGCGAGACGAGCCGGCAACTTTTGCGGGGGTTGTTTGGGAACTTGCGGAAGTAGGTTCTCGCTGCCGTACAATACTGCCCATGATATTGAATGGCCGCAACATAGATGGGCTGCGGGCGCCCCGGATCGCGACGCTGACGCGGCGACGCTTCGTGGCCGGTGCGGCGTGCGCAGTGGCGTGTGCGGCAGCGGGGCTGCTCGTCAGTTGCGGGTCGGCCTCTAAGTCGGCGGAGGTGGCCGCCATCGAGCCCTACGTGAGTCCCTACGATTGGTCCGGCCTCGTGCGCGACGGCGAGAAGCTGGCGTACTACGAAAACGATGAGATCTGTTCGCGCTGGGGCATCGATGTGTCGGAGCACCAGGGCAACGACATCGATTGGGCCGCCGTTGCCGACGCCGGCGTGCAGTTCGCTTTCGCCCGCATCGGCAACCGAGGTGCTACGGAAGGCGCGCTTTCCGCCGACGAGTTCTTCTTCCAGAACGCCATTCGCGCCGGGGAGGTGGGCATCCAGGTGAGCGCCTATTTCTTCTCCCAGGCGCTGACCGAAGACGAGGCTCGCGAGGAGGCCCAGTTCGCTCTGGACAACCTGCGCGAAACCGAGGCCTCTGGCGCCACCTTTGCCTACGTCGCCTACGACCACGAGCCCGTGGAAATCGAAGGCGCCCGGGCCAACAACCTCTCCAGCGAGCAGCTGACCGCCAATGCCAGCGCGTTCTGCGAGGTCATCGCCGCGGCCGACTATGCGCCCATGCTCTACGGAAACCAGCGCGACCTGCTGCGCCTCGCGCCCGAGCTGCGCGCCGCCTATCCGGTGTGGCTGGCCGAGTACGACGTGGAAGTCCCCACCGCTCCGCTCGACTTCTCCATTTGGCAGTACACCAACGCCGGCACGGTTCCCGGCATCCCCACCGACGTCGATTTGAATGTGTGGCTTGAGCCGCAGAAGTAAAGGAGTCCTGTGAACATCAACAACGCCATTCTGCATGTGTTCGATTTCGTGTCCTGCGTGAACGTGTTCGCGCAGGCGCCCATGGATCTCGGAAACAAGGCCGCCAAGCGCTACGTCACGTCCCAGGCCAAGCGTGCGCTGGGCAACCTGGACAGCAAGCGCGGCACCTTCGCAGAGAACAGCCTGTTCGCCGAGGAGTTGCGCGCCTATTTCCGCGGCGAGCGCGATTTCGTGGGGCTGTCCCAGCAGATCGGCGAGTTCATCGTCGGCGAGCTGTCGCGCATGGAGAAGACGCCCTCGACCGACCTGCTCGTCGTCGATTTCGAAGGCGACGCCGATCAGACGGTGCGCGAGATGACCGACGAGGAGGCTGAGGCCGCCTACAAGGCCCGCGGCCCGCGCTACTTCGCGATCATTCTGCTGGAGAGCCGCCAGGCCTACATGCACGAAGTGGGCAGCAACGACTTCGGCGACACCGCTACCACCATCGCGCGGCACCACGCCATTCTGCCGAACCCGTCTCAGAAGGTGGCGTCGTTCGCGCTCATCTCCGCCGACGACATGGCCGTGTGGTTCGTGGACAAGGAGCGCGAAATCGCTGGTGAGAAGCGCTGGATCATCCCCGACGGCCTTCTGCAGTGCTCCATGGAGGCCTCGAGTCGCGAAGTGCTGGAAGCGGTGACCACCGTGGTGGAAGAGGTCGCCGAGGAATTCGGCGCCAACACGGCGGTGGCGCTTTCGCGGGCGAAGGCCTACGTGGCCGTAAACGCCGAGGAGTCCGACGAGGTGGACGCCCGCGAGCTCGGCCGCGAGGTGTTCGCCGACCAGCCCCGCGTCGCCGAGCGCTTCGATCGGGCTGTGGAAGAGGGCGCCCTGCCCGAGCGCGTCGTGGTGGAGAAGGCCGTGGCCAAGCGGGTCACCAAGAGCCACAAGATTCGCACCGACACGGGCATTGAGCTCACCTTCCCGGCCGAATACGGCGAGAATTCCGATTTCATCGAGTTCTTCAGCACCCCGGACGGCCGCATCGAGATTGCCCTGAAGAACATCGGCGCCATCGAGAACCGCTAGGACGTCTATCGGAAAAACCGAGGGCCGTGCGCCTGCAAGAGGGCTAGAATGGTGAACGATTCAGCGAACGCCCCTTGCCGGCCCGCGCGGTCGGCCGATTTCGAAGGGAACCTTATGACGAACCTCTACGAACGCGAAGACGCCTACATCCCCCGCGTGGCCGCCATCCACGACTTGTGCGGCTACGGCAAGTGCTCGCTGGGCGTGGCCATCCCGGTGCTGTCCGCCGCCGGCTGCGACGTGTGCCCCGTGCCCACGGGCCTGTTCTCCAGCCACACCGCCTTCCCCGGCTGGTACATGCACGATACCACCGATATCCTGGGCGATTATCTGGCTGCCTGGACGGGTATCGGCGTGGAATTGGATGCGGTGTATTCCGGCTTCCTCGGTGCCCCCGAGCAGGTCGATATCATCAAGCAGGTGTGGGAGACCTACCCGAAGGCCCTGCGCGTAGTGGATCCGGTCATGGCCGATCACGGCAAGGTGTACCCCACCTACACGCCGGAGCTCGTGGAAGCCATGGGGACGCTGGCCAACGGCGCCGACATCTTGACGCCGAACCTCACCGAGGCGGCCATCATCTTGGGCCGCGAGTGGCAGGGCGCCGACGTGGACGAGCCCACGGTGCGCGAGATGATCCTGGAGCTGCGCGAGCGCGGCGCGAAGAACGTGGTGCTGAAGGGCATCGAACACGGCGACGGCCTCATCCACAACTACGTGTGGGGCGACGCCATCGACTTCACGGAAACCACCAACGCCAAGCTGCCCTACATGCTGCACGGCACGGGCGACGTGTTCGCAAGCACCCTGCTCGCCGCAGTGATGGCCGGACGCGACTTGGCCGAGGCGACGGCCTTCGCCGCCGACTTCACGGCCGACGCCATGCTCATCTCCGCCAAGCAGCCCAACTTCGAAGACCGCGGCGTCTCCTTCGAGCCTCTGCTCGGGAAGGTGACGGCGCTTCTGGGGTAAGTTTCCCTCGGGGTGAAACCCCACGGAATTCGCCCTCCGCAGAATGCGGCCTCGGCCGTTGGAAGATCCTGTAGGGGGCGACCTTGGTCGCCCCTCCTCAAGTGAGATCGGTTCCGGTGATTGTTCTACGCCTTCGGAACACCGTTCTTGATGGGGTCGGCCAGTCCGGCTTATGCGATGGCGGCTATCTCGATGGGCTCGATGGCCATGACCTCGTCCTCGTGCAGCGCCAGAGAGTCCCAGATGTCCACCTTCGACTGCATGTTCATCCAGAACTGGGGCGTTGTGCCGAACAGGCGTCCCAGGCGAAGGCACATCTCCGGGCTCAGGCCCCGCTTCTCGCGCACGATGTCGTTGACGGTCTGCCGCGATACGCCCAGCCGCTTCGCCAGCGTCGCCACCGTCAGTCCCAGCTCCGGCATATAATCCTCGCGCAAAAACTCGCCCGGGTGCACGGGCTCGCGCGACACCATAATCATGTCATCGTTCATAGCATCTCCCTCGCAAGCGGCCTCAATGGTAGTCGCATATCTCGACATCGTAGACTCCTTCGGGTTCGAACCTGAAGCAAATGCGCCATTGGTCGTTGATGGAAATCGAGAACTGGCCGGCGCGATCGCCCTTCAGGGCGTGCAGCCGGTTGCCCGGCGGAAGTCGAAGATCGGTCAGCAAGACCGCGTTGTCGACGTACTCCAGCTTTCGCAGCGCCCGGCGAACGATGTCGGCAGGAAGTCTTTTGCTCTGTCCCGTTTCGAACAGCGCCCGTGTGTCGGAATCGGCGAACGTCTTTATCATCTTCCACCTCCTCGCAATAGTGTAACATGTCGCGTGACACGTTACAAGAATGAGGGGTTTTCGGGTATCTTGCTGCGGGGCGTTCCGCTCTTGTGCGGTTGATATTCCTCTGATTACTTCCTGCTTGAAGCCGGCGCTCACGTCTGATTGGCATGACATAGAGGACTATTTCATCGCCCATTCGGCCTCTCGTGTCGGAGCTGACTATCTTGTTACGCGCGATAATGAGCTGGCGGCAAAGAGCCCGGTCAAAGCCATGACGGCCTCGGAAGTCTTGTGTTATCTGGAAAAGGAGCGCGGCCTTGTCTACGATGAGGTCACGCTTTCCCCGGATGAGTAGGGGGCGTGCTCCGATGCGGCTTTCATCGGATGCGGGCAAGACGGGGTGCCCCATTTGAATCTCTTCAATTTCCTTTTGGGCGAGGAGCTGCCGTAGACGATCAGTAACCTCGGATCTACACAACCTGAAAGTGCGGCCTGGCGCATCAGCGAGCATCCTAATTATTGAGGCAACTGCCCTCGATGGGCGCTGCGAATCGATTAGAATGTCATGCATTCCGAGAGGCTAGTCTTGCCCGAGGACCTCAGCGGCGGCGATGAAAGCCGCTTCGTCTACATGCGCCCGATACGGGTCGTTAATCTCAACTGCCCATACGGCATCTGTTGGAACGATGCGTGCTACTTCATTACCTTCTTCGTTTAAAGCAACGTAGGCATCGCCGTTGCGGCGTACGATGAGCACCTCGCCGGTATCGCAGCGCACCGAGCGTCGGTGCTCGCGCAATTGCGCATACTGAGAGCCCCACTCCACCATTGAGAACAGCACCGGTCTCAGGCTTTGACCCAAATCGGTAAGGGTGTACTCTACGCGCGGAGGCACTTCGGCAAAGGTCTCGCGGGTGAGCAGTCCGTTCTCCTCCATGGTTCGCAAGTTCTGTGTGAGTACCTTGGTCGATACGCCGCCGAGCGCCTTGCGAATCTGCCCGAAGCGTCGCGTCCCGTAGATAAGTTCCCGCAAAATAAGCACCACCCAGCGGCTGCTGATGAGCGAAAGAGTCACTTCAACGGGGCACCGAGGAAGAGAATAGGTGGAAGATGCTGCCATTTAACTCTCCTTACCTTAATAGATTCAAAATGAAACTATATTACAAAGATGTTCCTACTTTCCATAAGGATGTAACTCATTATATAGTTTTCCCGGTAGATCGCAACCGAGAGAAAGAGAGCGAGCCATGCAAGAAATCGTCGAGTTCTTTACCGCAAACCCCGTCCAGTATCTGGCCACGGTTGGTGCCGATGGGAAGGCGAAGTGCCGCCCCTTCATGTTCTTGATGGAGCGTGGAGGAAAGCTGTGGTTCGGTACCAGCAATCAGAAGACCGTGTTTGCCGAGATGCAGGAGAATCCGTACGTTGAAGTGTGCACGTCTGCTCCCGACTTTCAGTGGATCCGCTTGGGAGGGAAAGCGGTGTTCGAAGACAATCGTGCTGTGAAGGAGGCCTGCATGAATATCCCTCTGCTGAAAGACCAGTACCAGACGGCGGACAATCCCATTTTCGAAGTGTTTTACCTGACTGATGGCGAGGCGACCATTGCTGATATGACCGGCAATGCGCCTACGGTGGTAAAGCTGTAGACTGTTTTATCGAGAGAAGACATCGGACTGGCTTTCGCTCGGCCTTCCCTCTCCGCGAAAGTCAGTCCAATGCATAGACGCAATGTATGAGAAGCCGGCGTCATTGAAGGCGCCGATTCGTATGAGAAGAGATCTCTATGGACGTCACTACTTTTGCCGTGAACCAGTTCATTCCGCATCCCATGATGCTCTTTGCTGCGGGCACCTACAGCGAGAACGAGTCGCCTCATCTTGCCCTTGTCAGCTGGGTGAACTTCTATTGGGACGATGGGCTCGGGGTTGTGCTATGTATGGATGGCGACAAGACGGTAAAACGGAACTTCGAACGTGAAGGCGTGATGGTTCTCAATGCGTTGTCTCGCGATATGTTCGATGAGGCGGAGGCTCTCGGTCGCGCTTCAGGAAGGGAAAAGGACAAGGTTATCGCCCGCTTTGCCTTGGAGCCTGCCAAACACGTGCACGCTCCTCAACTATGCGAGAGTCCCTTGCGCTACGAAATCAGCTTGCGGAAGAACCTTTCCTTCGAGGGTGGCAATCTCTACTTATGCGCTATAGATGGCGTCTCGACGGTCGATGCCTCTATTCAGAACGCCGGCGTCTCGTATGATATCGTCGCTGCAAATCCGCTTCTAGCATCCCAAAAGAGTTATTGCTGTGTAGGCGCGCAAAATGTGCTTGGCGCATGGTGCTAGACCCTGGCATCTTGCGACAACCCTGCCGATTTCCGGCTGGCGACTTCGGCCCTATGCTCGACTATTGCGATTTTGCAACCGTTGCCAGGGCGCAACGCGAAGACCGAATCGCTACAATGGAATGGTGGTCAGTCCATGAGAGGGGGTTGGGTTGGAGCGGCGCCGCCTTGCGAAGAAGTTCTTTCTGCTTGCCGGTGTGGTAAGCGTACTTGTATTGTGCGTGTACCTTGCCTGGTCCTACCACGCCCAAAGCGTTGAGAACGAGCGGCGCGCTCTCGCTGAAGCCCGTGTGCTATCGGCTGAGATCGGGGCTGCCTGGGACTATATCGATGCCGTCCAGCCGCAGATCAATCGCGCGACGGGCGAAACCTCGGGGGTCTATTGCGCAGTGGCGGCCAAGGATATCGCCAAGCGTTTCTCTGCAGGATCTGCCTATTCGATTCGCTATATTCGCGAAAGCCCCCGTAACACCGAAGATGCCCCTGATAGCTTCGAGCGCAAGGCGCTTGCCGTCTTCGAGGAGGGCGTCGTTGAAGAGTACTACGGGCTTGAGCATCAAGGAGATAGCTCGGTCTTCCGCTATGTGGGCCTGCTTGAAGTGGAGGAGGGATGTCTGCCGTGCCATGGCGATCCGGCGGGCGAGGAGGACGTTACAGGTTATGCGAAAGAGGGCATGACCGAGGGAGATGTGGCCGGCGCGGTATCCATTGTCATGCCCATGGATTCCATTATTGCCGACGCAAAGGCCGACCTGGCCAGTACCGTGGTGTTTTTCTGCGTGCTCATGGGATCGGTTACGTTGATTCTTGCCTTGGGCCTGCGTACCTGGATTACCGCCCCCATTGTTGATGAGAACAAGAAGCTGCGTCATGAGGCCGAGGACCAATCGAACTTCCTTACCATTATCACCCACGAGCTGAAAACGCCGCTGTCGTCCATCCTTGCTTTCACGGAGTTGTGGAAAGAGCGCGTGCCCGACGACTCGCCGGAAAGTCGCGTGTTAGTGAATGAGGTGGAAACGAACGCTCGTGTGTTGTTGGCGATGATCGACAACGTGCTGGATGCGGCCAAGCTGGAGGCGGGCACGCTCAGTCTCGCCCAAGACGAGTTCGATGTGTACGACTTGGCCAGTCAGGTGAGAGCCACCATGGGACCGCTGGCTAAGAAGAAGGGCGTATCGCTTAAGGTGACGGTGCGTCCTGATACGCCGCTGCTTTTAGGCGATGAGGAGGTGCTGCGTCGCATCGTCGTGAATTTGGTGAACAATGCGCTGCGGTTCACCGAGTCGGGTGGTTGGGTTGAGTTACGGCTCGCCTATCGGGAAGGACGGTTCGTCGTTTGCGTGCGCGACAACGGCTGCGGCATTCCCGCCGAGCAGCTCGATCACGTCTTCGATCGCTTCGTAAGCGCCCCCCATTCGGAAACAACGAGCGAGGGGGGTACGGGCCTCGGTCTGTCTATCGTGCGCAATTTCTCTGCCATGATGGGCGGCGACGTCTCTGTGAAGAGCGCAGAAGGGAAGGGCAGTTGCTTTACTGTTGAGCTGCCCTTGCCGGCCATTCCTGATGAAATCGAAGATATCGAAGACATCGACGGCGGGGAGAGTTTGCTCTCGGAGTCGTCCGTTGATTCGTTGTCTTTCCGTGAAGGGGGAAATCATGAGTCGTCGTGATGCGCTGATCCTCATTGCTGATGACGATAGCAGCTCGAGCAGCGCTATTGAGAAGATGCTTGCCAAGGACGGCCATCGCTGCTTACGTGCGACGAATGGTCAGGAGGCGCTGCGTCTGTTTCGAGATAGTCAGCCTGATTTGATTATCCTCGACGTGATGATGCCAGTGCTCGATGGCTTTCAGGTGTGCGAGCGCATCCGCGAGCACGATCGCATTACTCCGGTGCTCTTTCTCACGGCTAAGGGCGACATTGTGGATAAGCGCATCGGCTACGGCATTGGCGGGGACGATTACCTGGTAAAGCCCTTCAGTGGAGAAGAGCTGCGACTGCGGGTGGGAGCGCTTTTGCGTCGCGCGCAAATTGCGGCGGAAGCCGTGACATCCGCGCCTCAGCGCGAGTTGTACCGAGTGGGAGACTTGGAAGTGAACGTGCGCACCGGAAATGTGCGCCTGGCGGGCAAGCGGATCGAGCTTACCCCTAAGGAATCGCGGATCATGGCCGTACTGGCATCGCATCCGGGCGAGGTGTACAGCAAGCGTGACCTTATCGAGGAGATTTGGGGTGAGGAGTACCTAGACTCGGCTATTGCTATTTCTGTATATATACGACGCATTCGAGCCAAATTGGAACCAGACCCGAGTGAGCCGCGCTACGTACAGACAGTATGGCATTGCGGTTACCGGCTGACCGACGAAGGGGGCGAGGAGCGAGACGAGTTTGAGGAGTAGCTGCGTCGATGGCTTGCGCAAAGGTTGCGATAGGGAGAGGAAGACCGTTGCGAAAGCGCAATAGTGTCCGTCTGCGATCGGATCTCCTCTAACATGGCCCCAGAAGGTTGGAAGGTTGCATCGTTCGAATGACCGATGAGAGGAGGAAGCGATGAAAACCATGAAACCGAGAAAGATCGCCCTTGCCGGTACGGTGGTGGCGGCCGTAGCGCTGGTCGGCTGTCTTGGCTGTGCGGCCCAGACTCAGACGGCGGATACAGGCGCTGCTCAGGAACCGGTTCAGCAAGAGCAGCCAGGGCAAGAAACTGCTGCTCCCGAGAAGGTGGCCAAAAAGACGCTTGCCGAATGGGTAGCCGCTTATCCCAATGAGGGAAACACCTACATGGAAGCGAAGATGTCTCACACCTATGACGCCTTTGCGGGGGCGAGCCAGCAGGCTTTTGGAGGAGAGGACGCGGCAGTGGCTTGCGCCGCTTGCCATGCCCGCGAAGACTTCCAAACTATTTATAACGAACAGGGCGCGGTGATTCTTGACAAAAACGCCTCTGACTACGAGATGGAATGGTCCAATTGCACCAATTGCCATGTAGGTGATCCTGGCGAAGGCAACGTAGAGGGCGGCAACGCCTACGGCGACGCTACTTCCACGAGCGCTAAGGCACTGTTCCCTGCTGAGGACTATGTATGCGGCCAGTGCCACGCCATGTTCCCGGGTGCGGCCTATCTTGAGGACGCGAACAAAGGGATCGACCAATACAAGTATGGCTTCGAGCCCGAAGAGATGCTTCGTGCCATGAAGGAGTACTACGAGGCGAATCCTGTCACTGAAACAACGATCTGCGCCGGCATGGTAGGGGTCCCCATGCTTGATCCCGAGATTGATACGGTGCTATATCTAACGGATGCCTGTACCGAAGTGGAGCTCTTCCAAGACAGCAACCACCAGAAGATGGGCCTCACTTGCACGGATTGCCATATGCCTCAGATCGAGGCCTCTGGCGGCACCACCTATACATATCACAACATGACGCAATCGCCGCTCGAGAACCCGGCGGCGCTGGAAAAGTGTCTCACGTGCCACAAGAGCCAGGGTATTGAAGATGCTGACGCCATGGTTGCGTTCGTCAAGGGAAAGATGGACGAGCTCGCGCAGATCCAGCAGGCTACTAAGACCAAGCTGGATGAGTTCCATGCCAAGCTGGCCGACGCTGTGGCCGCTGGCAATGCCGATGAGGCGAAGCTGCAGGCTGCCAAGGATGCCTACAACCTCGCTAACGTGTATTTCCTGTATCAGGGTACTGCGATGCGTCCCACTGACGGTTCCATGGCTGCCATGAGCTTCAGCAAGAGCGTCGAGCAGCTCCAGAAGGCTGACGATGCCATTGCCGAGGGGATGTCGCAGATTGCTTAACCTTCGCTAGAGGCGGTCGAGCGTCGAGCGTCGAGCGCATTGCCGATGCCTGTTCATCCAGCACATCACGTGCGCAATACCATGAGGGGTCCCGAGCTCACGCGGCTCGGAACCCCTCAACGTGGCAGCGAGTTGAGCTCCTTACGCCTTCGGGACGGCGTTCTTGATGAGGTCGGCGAGCTCGGTGTCGGACAGGTCGTAGTTGTACATCGTGGAGTAGTACGCGCGGGTCGCGTCCTCGATGGAGTCGTCGAAGGCGTCAGGGTACAGCAGGCGCGGCAGCCACTGCAGGCCCATGAGCTGGTTCACCGTCGGCGGGTTGTTCAGCCAGCAGTAGGGCACGTTGGGCACCTGGTAGTAGTTGCCGGAGTCGATGGCGGCAATGCCGGCCCACGCCGGGTCGTCGCCCACGGTGTCGTAAATGCTGCCCGTCTGGAACACGATGAGGTCGGGATTCCACAGTGCGATTTGCTCGAGGCTGATCTCGTTGCCGTTGCCTTTGCCGGACACGTCGTCGACCACGACGACGTTGTCAGCCACCATGTCCACCACGGCCGCCTGGAACGAAGTCTTGGCGATGGCGTTCAGGCCATTGTCGCCCAGCAGGTAGGCCATGCGCACGCGCTCGTTCTCGGGGATGTTCTCCATGGTGGTGACGGTCTTGTTGTACACGTCCGTGCAGTAGGTGGACAGCTCGCTGCCGCGCTCTTCCATGCTCAGGAGCTCGCCCAGGCGCTCGTAGGCCGCGCCGTAATCGGACAGCTTCGCCTCGATGAAGATGACCGGAATGCCCAGCTGCTCCTGAAGCGCGTCCAAATCCTCCTTGGCGCCCTTCTTCGCCTCGCCGGTGTCGATGATGACCTGGGGCGCGGCGCCGGCCACGGCCTCGCGGTTCAGGTCGTCCTTGGCGCCGAGCACCGCGCCGAACACCGGGTAGTCGGCGAACTTCTCACCGAAGATCTTCAGCTGGTCGTCGTTGAGCTCTTGGGCCAGGCCCACCATCTTGTCGGGAGCCATGGTGAGCAGCACCTGCTGGGCGGTGAAGCCCGACGGGCAAATCTTGTCGATCTGCGCGGGCAGCTCCACGGTGCGTCCGAGGTCGTCGGTGAAGGTGATGGTGCCGCTTTCGGCCTCGGCAGCGGCCTCGGCGTCGGCGTTCGCCTCCTGCTCGGTGGCCGGTGCGGCGGGCTCGCCGGTGCTGTCGCCCTCGTTGCCGGCGCATCCGGCCAGACCCAGCGCCAGACAGGCAGACAGGGCGAACGCCCCGGCCAGAGCCGCGATGCGGCGTTTGTTCCTCGTAGGTTTCAACATGCAGTTTTCCTTTCCTCCCAAGTCAGGAACGTTCTATCTCGCGAACGGGCACGCAGACGCGCACCTTGTCGCCATAAAGGGAATTGACCTCCACCTCGATGTCGTACAGCTCGCTGATGAGCTCGGAGGTGATGACATCGTGGGGGTTGCCGAATGCCTTAAGTCCGCCTTTGGAAAGCACCATGGTGGCATCGGAATAGAGGAAGGCGTGATCGGGGTTGTGGGTCGATTGCACGATGGAGAGCCCCTCGCGGGCGAGTTGCCGCACGCAGGAGAGCACGCGCATGGTGTTGCCGTAATCGAGCGCGCTTGTGGGCTCGTCCATGATGATGGTGCGCGCGTTCTGGGCCAGCGCCCGGGCAATGAGCACGAGCTGCTGCTCGCCGCCGGAGATTTGCGTATAGGTGCGATGGGCCAAGTGCTCGATGCCGATGCGGGCCAGCGCCTCGTGGGCACGCTGCAGCTGGGCTTCCCCGGGCGTGGCGAGCATCTTCAGATCGTTGCCCGTGGCCATGAGCACCACGTCGACCACTTCGTAGTCGTACACCGGTGCGTGCGACTGGGGAATGTAGGAGATCTCGCGGGCGCGCTCGCGCACTGAAAGCGTACGCAGATCCTTCCCGTTCACCAGAATCGTGCCGCTATAGTGCGGGGAGAGCCCCAAGATGCAGCGGAACAGGGTGGACTTGCCCACGCCGTTGGGCCCGAGCACGTTCACGAGGCATCCGTCGGGAATGGAGAACGAGAGGTCGTGCAGAATCTCGCGGTTTCCGTAGGAGAAGCTCAAGTGCGCTACGTCGATGCTCATAGCTTCTTCTTCCGCGTGATGAGGTACAGAAAGAACGGCGCGCCCACGAAAGCGGTGAGAATGCCGATGGGGATTTCGGCGGTGGTGGCAAGGCGGGCGACGTCGTCCACGATGAGCAGGAAGCTGGCGCCCATGAGCATGGACGCGGGGATGAGGCGGCGATAGTCGGCGCCGACGAGCATGCGGCACAGATGCGGAATGACGAGGCCCACCCAGCCGATCATGCCCGTGACGCAGACGCTCGCGGCGGTGACGAGCGTGGCGGCGACGATGACGACGATGCGGGTGCGCCGAGCGTTCACGCCCATGGTGGCGGCCTCGTCGTCGCCCATGGTGAGGATGTTGATGCGCCAGCGCAGGGCGAACAGCGTGGCGCAACCGACGAGCATGATGGGGAACACCATGGCGATGTCGCGCATGTTCGCGCCGGTGAGCGATCCCATGAGCCAGTAGGTGATGTCGGCGAGCTCATCGGTGGGGTCGGCCACCAGTTTGGCGTAGGAGACGCCGGCTTGGAACAGCGACGACACCATGACGCCGGCGAGCACGACCACCATCATGTGGTTGCCGCGGGCCCGCGAACTGATAAGCAGCACCAAGAGCACGGTGAACAGGGAGAACCCGAACGCGAAGAGGGACGTCGTGAAGGAGCTCACGCCCAGAAGAATGGCGACGGCCGCGCCGAATGCGGCGCCCTGGCTTGCGCCCAAAATGTCGGGGGAGACGAGCGGATTTTGGAAGGTGCCCTGGTAGGCGGCGCCGGCGCAGGCCAGGCAGCATCCCACCATGAGGGCCAGCAGAATGCGCGGCAGCCGTACGTTGAAGAAGAGCGTCGCCTGCTGCTCGGTCCAGATGGGATCAACCGGAACGATCTTGCTGACGAGCATGGCCACGGCTTGGGCCGGGTCAATGGGGTAGCGGCCCAGCAAAAGGGAGATCGCGGCGGCGCCAACGAGGATGAGGGCAAGGGCCAGCACGACAAATCGGGCCCTCCGGGAGGCGGTCGAATGAAGCGTGGATTTTGCAGTGCTCGTTTGCATGGTATCTATTATATTCTCACTCATGAATGATTTACAAGAGAGAATTATTCATAGAGTAAAATGATTTACAAGAGAGAACAATTCGGTAGGATGAGTACTGAGCAAAAGCGCCCGGAATGTCGGGTCGCCATCATCTGAGAAAGGACTAAAGCCATGGGTTGCGCCGAGAAAGACTGCTGCACGAAGGGGGCTGCGACGGGGGCCATTGCATTCCCGGGCACAAACGAGCCGAATACGCCCTGGAAGCTGTACAACCACCTGATCGCCGGCGTTCCCGAGGACGTCGTGGTGCGCGACTATTGTCTGGGCACCCACTGGTCCTATGTGGAAGCCGACAGTGGCATGGGGGTGAGCTTCACCACCACCGGCGGCGCGCGTCGTGGCTACGCGGGCGACCTGCGCGGGATGTCCCTGCGCGAGGTGGCGGAGCTTTCCAAATCGTGGTGCTTCGAGGAGGCGAGCCTGGGCGTGGCGGCGCTGAACGCCTGGTACTCGCAGCGGGCGCTGCTGGACCCATTGGGGTGCACCTACGATGCGGCGGTGGAGGTGCCCGATGGCACCATCCGGAAGATGGACGCTTTCGAAATGTATCGCCCGCAGATCAGCGCTGCCGGCGGAGACGCGCGCGTGGTTGTCGTGGGGCACTTTCCCCACGTGGAGCGCATTGAGGAATATGCGCGCCTGACGGTGCTCGAGCGCAAGTGCTCCCAGGCGGGTGACGTGCCCGATCCGGCTTGCGAGTACGTCATCCCCGGCGCCGACTACCTGTTCATGACCGGCGTGACCCTCATCAACAAGACGGCCCCGCGTCTGTTGGATTTGGCCGCGAACGCCACGACGGTGCTCGTCGGGCCAAGCGTGATCATGGCGCCGTTCCTATTCCGTTGGGGCGTGGATATGCTGGCCGGTAGCGTGGTCGCCGACCCCGACAAGGCCCGTTTCGCTGTGAAGAACGGTGCTGGCCAGTTCTTCGGTGAGGCCCTCACGATGGCCGCCCTGCGCAACCCGGAGGCATAGGTGCTGTTTCTTCTCACGGGCGAGGTGCAAATAGGGAAGACGCGCTGGCTGGAATCGCTGGTGACGGAGCTGGGCGCTTTCGGGGTGCCCTGCGCTGGCGTGCTGGCACCGGGCCAATGGGTGCCTTCGATGGGGCCGCGTGCCGATGCGAACGGCTTCGAGAAGCTGGGCATCGACAACGTTCTTCTGCCCGGGGGCGAGCGTATCCCCTTCGCCCGGCGCGGCGACTTGGCCCGGGCCGACGGTACCTTCAACGAAGAGAGCCAGGCGGCGAAGGCAGAGTTGGCCTGGCATATCGACGATGCCGCTATCGCCCGCGTGAACGCCCACTTCGATGAACTCGCGGTTGCGTCCTCGTGTCATCCTGAGCGGAGCGCCGAAGGCGCGGAGTCGAAGGATGCCTCCCGCGCCCCCGGTCTCCTTATCGTGGACGAGCTGGGCCGCTTGGAAATCTGGCGTGGTGGCGGCCTTACCTCGGCCATGGCCCTGCTTGCCCAGGGCCCGACGGCCGTCTTCCCCCATGCGCTGGCCGTCGTGCGCGACTACCTCCTCGACGATGCCGAGATCCTCCTCGCCGAAGCATGGCCCGACCACTGCCGCATTTCTCCCGATGATACAGGTCGAGCCGTTATCCTGTCCGCCTGTGAGTTTGGGGCGTAAGGGATAGCGGCTCGACAAAACGGGTTTTGGTCGAGATGGCTACTGGGCAGCCAGATTCTGAGCAATCATTCGTGCGAAAGTTACTGTCCTGCCGCAAGCGTTGCCGGTCGACAGGTTCGGATAAGTCATGGAATAGTATCCTCCGGAATCGTTGCCTGTGACATACAGGCCTTCAATGGCGCTTCCATCTTCGCGCAGTGCTTGACCTTGGGTGTTTATCACGATGCCGTCCATGGTGCATAGCAAAGCGCCTGTGGTACGTACGCCGAAGAAGGGAGGTTTGCGTACAGGGGAAAGCCGGAATGGTTCCTTGCCGAAGTCGTCATCGCGCTGGTTGTCGTAATTCTGGTTGTTTCGTTCCACCGTTTTCGCGAGGGCTTCTGCAGGAAGACCAAGCTTTTCGGCGAGCTCCTCGATGGTGTCGGCTTGCTGAATGTGTCCGGCTTTAAGTGCCTCCTCGTTCATGGCCGTCACCACTTCGATAGGCAGGTTCGGAGCCGCTCCATTATCAAAGGGGAACATGCGCGAGCAGCCATGCATGTCGAACTGCTGGGCGTAGGTCTGCCAGTCTGCATCCCAGAGGCACACGTGGATGTTTCCTGGTTGCGATGCATCGGCGTGCAGGATGAAGTCATAGGTGCCGGACTCGTTGCAGAAGCGCTCGCCATTGAGATTGACTTTCAACCAGGGTTGGCTTCCCATCCAGAATACCATGGCAGTACCACAGTCGGCGCCTCCCAGGGAGTCGGCGGGAACGCTTGCTCGGTCGAAAAGCATGCTAGAGTGTGTTTCGTCCATTTTTGCCCCAACGCGAAGGCACGCCTTTATGCCGTCTCCCTCACAGCCTGGCTGCGCTGAGTTGTAAGCGTAAATGCTGGTCGTGTGAGGCTGGAGCTGCTTAAGAAGGTCGAGATTCGCGGCGTAACCGCCTGTGCATACAAGAACGCCCTTGCTTGCGTTGACACGAATGTAGCCGTCAGCGCCCTGCCCTATAGCACCGGTCACGCGATCGTTTTCGACGGTGAGGCTCACCATGGGCGTTTGGTAGCGGAACGTTACATGGCCCGTCTTCTCTGCGTAGTCAGTCAGCACAGTGAACCCGTCGAGCGATCCATCGACTGGCCAGGCGGGAGAATGCCCTGTAGCCCAATGTCGGTAGTTGACTTCATGCTTTTCCTCGGCAGCCTCATGCCAAAGCGCGATACCGTAAGAGGAGAGAACGTTTTCGTACCAGTCGATGGTCTCGCCCGATCGCTCAAGCCAGACCTTGTGTAACGCGAGATTGCATTGGCCCGCAGCGTAATGATCCATATCTCGCAAATAAGCAATTGCGTCGATTTCATAGCCGCTCTCCTGCTGCAAGCGAGAGTTGACGCCTGCAAGATCGTCACGCACGACGCCACCGTTGAACTTCTCCATGACGAAGGTTTCCATGCCGGCATCTCCAGCAGCGCAGGCCGCAAAAAGACCGCCCGTGCCAGCGCCGATCACCAAAAACTCCGTGTCAATGGTTTCGACAATCTCATCATCGGAGATGTTCGGGGCATCTCCGATCCAGTCCGAGGAATCTTGCGATCCCGCCTCAGGCGAAGTGTTTGCTAGGGGATCCGCAGTCTGCGGGGCGCATCCTGCAAGGCCGAACAAGGCGCCGGCTCCCGCGAAGGCGCTACCTGCCAAAAACCCTCTGCGGCTTACAAGTCCATTATTGTCCATTTCAGTTCCTTCCTTTTCTCCATGAAAGTGTGGGATTGCGCGGCAAAAGCCTTTGGAGCTCAAGTCCGCACTGAGCTTGTTGCTGTTTAAAAAACGGTCGGGCGGTTTTACCCGCCCGACCAGGGAGGGGAGGGCTTGATCTATCGTAACGCGTGTTCTTAGACGTTGTAGATTGATTGCGCCACCGCATAGCCTGCGCCGAGCGATCCGACACCGCGGCCGCCGCAAGCTGCTTCGCCCACAACGTAGAGTCCCGGTACAACATTTCCGGCCGCATCGAGCGCGCGGTGAGATGAGTCGGTCGAGATGCCGTCCATCGTGATATGCATCGCCCAGGTGCGGGGTGATGCATAGAATGGAGGATTGTCCAGGGGGGCATTGGGCCCGAAGCTGGATCGGCCGAATTCTGGGTCGTTGAAAGTACGAGTCATCTCGTTGTAATCGTCGACAGTTTTCAGGAATGTCGCCTCGTCGACGCCCATGAGGCCCGCCAGTTCTTCAAGTGTGTCGGCGCGGTAGAGGATGCCCCGCTCAATGGCGTACTCGACGTCCATGCCTGTGTGGGTCTTGCCGTCCGTGATCATGGAGCTGTCGTGGTCGACCACCTGGAAACCCACACCCCCATCCTGCTCCATCAGGGCGATCGTCATGTCAGTTCGACTGCCGCCCTCGTCGCAGAAGCGTTTGCCGGCCTTGTTCACGTAGATGCTCTCATTGGTGGTTCCGACGGTTGTTTCGGTGGCGTAGAGCACGGTGTCCACGAAGGGGAAGACCATCTGGTTAAAGGGCAATTCGGCGAAGGCGGCGCCTGCTTCTGTGGCCATGCGGATGCCGTCTCCAGTGTGTCCGTAGTTGTTGTCGCAGTGGAAGGTGTCGAGATCTTTCCAGTTCCACATCTTGTCGTGCTCTTTCAGCATATCCTGGTTGTCGGCATAGCCTCCAGAGGCGATAACGACACCGTCTTTAGCGCGCACGGTGTACGTGCTGCCGTTTGCGCTGCTGCCAATGACGCCAGTCACGCGACCGCTTTCAGTGATGAGCTCGGTTGCCGGCGTGGCGAACAGGATGCGAAGATCGAGTCCTTCCATCTCTCGTTCGAACACGTTGAAATAGCCTTCTCCATTCACGTCTTCTGAGGAACCCGAGAAATGCGCCCAAGAATAACCGGGAATTGCGACGAGTGGCATCCAGGGAAACTGCATGGTGTCGAGCCATGCCGTGCCCCCCTCCACATCCGTTGCATAAGTGTGTTGGAAGTCGTAGGTGTTGCCCTCAAGCATGCAGAGTTGCAGCGCAAGGAATTCGGGCGAGCTAAAGAGTTTGGTGTTCCCGTTTGCGTAGTAGTCGTCCCATTGTTGCTGCACCTCATCTACCAGAGAGGCGTCAAGCCCGGCGTCTCGATTGAACTGAAGAACTTCTTGGAAGATCTTCAGGTAGCCGTCGTTCACTTCGACGCGTAATTCTTCGGGTGCGTTGGCATACTCGATGAAACCGCCACTCACGAGGGCGTTGCCGCCCATGCTCGAGGACTTCTCGAACACGACGACCTTCGCTCCCTGCTGAGCAGCTGCTAGTGCAGATGCCATTCCAGAAATGCCGGCGCCTATGACGGCGAGGTCGCATTCGATCTCCTCGTCGGTTGGCTGCTCTTTGGGAACCTCCGCACGCTTCAAAGCGCTCACGTCGCCATCGGCTTGACGCGCGCAGTCTTCTACGGCCGAGAGCAGCGCGAGGGATGAAAGCGTCGCTCCTGTCACCGCGTCGACGGCGAGTGATTGTGATGCTACGATGATCTCAGGGATCTTCTCAAACGCCGGTGCGGCGATGCGTTCGGTTTCTCCGTGATCGACGACGCGGACGCTGTCGATGGCAGTGTCGGAGAAGACGACCTCGACGGTGATATCGCTCTTCTTGCCGAGTGCCGTGGCCTGGTAGGTTCCTGCGACAAATTGAGTTGTCGTGCCGCCCGTCTCTGCGACGGGGTGTGACGAAGCGCATCCCGTCGCGCCTAAGGCCAGAGCTGCCGCTGCGACCGAGCTTGCTTGCACAAACCGTCTGCGATCGATGACGTGGTTCTTTCCGTGTCCCATGTTCCCTCCTATGTTCGAATCTTGTCGGCGAGACGCCCTCGCCCCTGCTGTCGTTCATTATGGGATCGGTTCGCCCGAGGGTCTTTTGCAAGTTGTTGCGTGATTTGTGCACAAACCGTACAATTCGCTACAACGACAAAGGGGATCAGGGGGTTGTGGTGCTCAACATGGAATATGTGCCCGAGTTGCTCGTGCTGGCGGAAACACTCAGCTACACGGAGACGGCGCGAAGGCTGCACATGTCTCATTCGGCTGTGAGCCGTCACGTTGACGCTGTGGAGCGGGCGCTGGGGGCTCGGCTATTTAATCGTACGACTCGCAAAGTGGAGCTGACCGATGCGGGACGAGCGGTTATTGCCGACTTCTCTGCCATGCAGGCCCATTACACTCATGTGCTTGATGAGCTTGGTCGACTCGCGGAGGATGTGCCAGTCATACGACTGAGCTGTCCGGATTTTTGGATACCGTGTTATCTTGAGCCGTTGTTGGCGTTTCTCTCCCTCGAGCAATCTGCTCTTCGCGTCAAGTTGGAATCGAATCCTCCTGTTGTGGGTTTGAGCGCGGTGGAGGAGGGCCGGTGCGATCTTGCCTTTGGTATCGGGCTTCCCACGGAACTGAAGCCCCCGATGAACATGAGGTTGTTTCTTCGTGAGAGAATTGTGGCAACGATTCATGAAGACAATGCGTTGGCGGGATGCGAGACGCTAGCGTTGGAGCAGCTTGCTGGTGAGCCTTTGGTGGTTCTCGACGATCGGGCCGAAGGATTCAGCCGCATGAACGAAGAGATATTGAGATTTTTTACGCAGCGCGGTTGTGCTCCCTGCGACATACGACGTACTGAGCAGATTGAGACGCTCGGGCTTAAGCTGAGCGAATGCAAAGGATATGCCCTTACGCCTGCGTCGCTGCAGTTTCCTCATAGGGATTACCTGCGGGCGATCCCCCTTGAGGAAGAGGACATCTCTTTCCCACTGTGCTTCTTTTTTCGCACAGATCGCTTGAGCCCTGCGCTGACCAGATTTTTCGAATATGCCGAGCAATTTGTCTTGTTGTCGGGGGAGCGCGCCGGAGACCTTGCTACTGCTCCGTCATCAGCAAATCGAGCAATTCTTGACGGGTATTGATGCCGAGCTTCTCGTAGATGTGGCGGGTGTGGGCCTTCGCGGTGCCCTCGGCGATGATGAGTTCGTGGGCCACGCCGGAAAGCGACTTGCCCTGAGCAAGCAGCTCCATCACCTCCCGTTCGCGTGGCGTGAGGCGGCGCGCTTCGGCCACGGTGGCGCAGCGACGCGCCAGACGCGTGCGCTCGTTCTCCTCGGGTGGTCGCTTGCCCATGAAGGCGATGCCCCAGCGCTCGCCGATCTCGCGTTCGTTAAGCACGAGAGTTGCCACCGCCACAATGGCCGCAATGGCGACTACGGCACCGATGGCCGGTCCCGTGCCTCCGAACAGGCCGGATCCATCGAAGAGGAGCGCCCCCTCGCGGCCGACCCAACTCACGAGAATCAGCGACTCCTCGATGCCGAACAGCAGAAGCGCACTCACGCCGAAGCGCTTGGAGATGTCGCAGAGGAACAGAAACACGATGGCGTTGAAGAGCATCACGCCCAGGGCTGTGCAGAAACTGCCGGCCAAATTGCCGCCAAGGCCGAATAGCGGCACGATGAGGAGCCCGCAGCAAAGGAGGATGACCGGCGCCCGGTACAAGGCGGACAAGGGCAGTCGGTTAGAGAACCACCACACCCACGCGAACAGCACAAGACCGCCGACCAAGGTGGTCGCGGTGGAATGGGAGCCGACCAGCAGGGGGTAGGCGCTGCGAATATGGGCGGAGCTGTAGCTGGCCACCAGCTCGAAGAGGGCGAGGATAAGGAAGAACTTCCAGGGAATGAGCCGACGGTTGGCGGCGATGGGCCGATCTTCTGCCGGGACGTAGAGCCGGTAGGAGCGATGGGCCAGGGCCGCCGAAAGCGCTGGCAGCACGAGTAGCGCCCCGTAAAGGTACTCATCGCTGAAGCCCTGAAGCACAAAGGTAAGCACGACCCCACCGATGATAGCGAGCGCGTAGTACAGCGCCACGCGGGTAGGGCTGAGGCAGCTGTAGATTTCGCACCACAGCAGAATGAGAAGGGCCGAGCCGATGCCGCCGGCCAGGGTTGCCGGCGCAACAAGGGCGTCGGTGGTTGCGGGCAATGCCAGAGCCGCCACGTTCGCCGCCACGGAGAACCCAAGCAGAAGAGCGATGGTCCCATAGACCCAGCGTCGCCCGGCCAAAGGCGCGATGCGGCTGGAGAGCAGGGCGATGACGATAGCGCTGCCGGCGAGCACCACATCGTAGGCGAACTGGCCGGCGGTGCCGCTGACGGGCATGGGCACCGAGGGATTCGCATAGGTGAGCGACACCCAGGCGCGCCACAGGGCAAAGCCGAGGAAGGCTTGGGGCATATCGAGCAAACGCATGAGTGAGTGCTTTGGTGCAGCTTCATTGTGGGCCATGGCGTTACCCCCTCTTGTCCGCCTTTGGCTGCAAGGGTCGTGCTTTCGTGGTGTCAACAGCGACCATTATAACGTGACGGGTTCTCTGCGGGGGCGAATGGCCGTGGCCGCAGCTGGTGCTCTCGTTGTGAGAAGAGTGCGGGGCACGTCGGCAACCGCTCAGAAACATGGAACGCTAGTGCCGATAAGATTGACGGTAGGGCTGGCGCTTCCCCAGGAAAACAGGGTGTTTATGCCACCTGTTTACAAAGATAAACAGCGAAAGTGCTGCGCGGTAGATGTGCGGTGGAGCTCGAGCAGGCATAGTGAGAGCCAGCAAAGCCGTTCGGCGCCGCGAAGTCGCAAGGAACGCTCGGGGCCGGCGGAAGGGAAAAGAGAACACATAGGAGGGTTCCCATGAACAAGATCGCCAACATGCATGTCGCCAGTTCCACCGCCGGCTCGCTCAGCCGGCGTAGTCTGTTCAAGCTCGGCGGGCTCGCTACAGCCGTCGCTGCCGGAGCTTCGCTGGCCGGGTGCGCGCCTCAGCCGAAGAGCGCGTCTATGGCCGATAACGGCTCGGGCGCGACGCGCGCTGCCGACGGTACGCCCAGCTTCCTCATCGCGCCTGAACCCATTACGGAGTTCGATGAGACGCGCGACTTTGAGGTCGTCGTCGTGGGCGCCGGCGTCTCGGGCATGGCTGCCGCCATGTCGGCCGCTGAAGCTGGTGCCAAGATTGCCTGTGTGCAGCGCGAGGCCACGCCTTCCTCCCAGGGCAACATGGCCGCTGGCGTCGATTTGAACCAGACGAGCGAAGCAGGCAAGCAAGCCCTTATCAGCTATCTCATCAAGTTGGCCGACCACCGCAGCAACCGCGCTCTTCTGGAAGCCTGGGCCGACAACTCCTTCGAGGCGCTGTCCTGGTTCCGCGAGGCCGCGTCCGCCGGCGGCATCGAGGTGAATTCCGATGAGCCCCAGGCCGACCGCGTGCTGCACATCAACGGCTACGACGTGTACCTGCACGCCAACACCTACTTCCGCATCGGCCACGACGAGGTGGTGAAAGCCATCGCCCCCATTGCCGAAAGCGCGGGGGTGGAGTTCTTCTTCAGCTGCCCGGCCCAGCAGCTCGTTACCGACGAGTCCGGCCGCGTGACCGGCGTGGTGTGCGAGGAGGACGGCAAGAATGTGCTGTTCAACGCTAGCAAGGGCGTCATTCTGGCTACGGGCGACTACCAGTGCGACCCGGAGATGGTGGCTTACTACTGCCCCGACATCAAGGAGTTCCCGCCCTGCCAGATGAACCGCACCGGCGACGGCCACAAGATGGGTGTGTGGGCCGGCGGCGAGATTGAGCCGACGACGCACACCAAGATGATCCATGACGCCCGCGTGGGCCGTGTGGATACGCCGCATCTGCTGGTGAACGCCAAGGGCGAGCGCTTTATGTGCGAGGGCCCCATGCAGGGCTACCTGAACAACTATGTGCGCGAGTACATCCACGAGGCCGGCGGCGACGCCAAGGCGGGCAACCTGTACACCATCGTGGACGCGAAGTGGCAGGACCAGATTGCGGAGTGGAAGGCCATCGACCCGGAGATCGACGCCTCGAACTGCAAGTGGTTCTACGAGGGCAACACCATCGAGGAGGCCTGCGCCGCCATGGCCGCCGATACGGAATCGGGCGCCTACGAGTTGGACGCCGCAGCCGTGCAGAAAACGGTGGATCGCTACAACGAGCTTTGCGCCAAGGGCTCCGATGACGACTTCGGCAAGAACTCCACGTTCATGCGCGCCATCGACACCCCGCCGTTCATCGTGGTGCCCCACGAGTTCGGTATGGGACTTTCGGCCATCATCGGCGGCCTGCTCATTAACGCCGACAACCAAGTGCTGAAAGCTGACGAGCACACGCCCATCGACGGCCTGTTCGCCGTGGGCAACGTGTCCGGCTGCTTCTACGGCGGCGTCGACTACCCGATGGACGTGCTGGGGCTTTCCATCGGCCGCGCCATCACCGGCGGCTATCTCGCCGGCAAGCACGTAGCGAGCTTGTAGCGACGTTTCCATACCCACACCCTCCCCTCGAGAGCCCGCCGACACGCGGGCTCTCGTTTCTCTTACAACAATGAAAGTCGATTCGTAAGGCGTGGGGGGCGGAGAAGGGGCTATACTGGCAGCATGACATTTCGAAACAGGAGGTATCTCCCATGACTGACCAGCAGAATCCCTTCAGCACCATGCCCGAGCCGCCCGCTGCGCCCGATCCGGCCCAGGCTTTCGACAACGCGCAGGGCCAGGGGCAGGCCGCGCAGTCCTACGACACCGACCCAACCGCTCAGCAGGCTTACGACCCCTACCAGGCGCAGCAACCCTACGGCGCCGGCCAGGGCTATGACCCCTATCAGGCCCAGCAAACCTACCAGCAGCCCTATCAGGCTACCTACGAGCAGCCGCAGCCGGCTTATCAGCAAGTGTACGCCCAGCCCGTGGCTCCGGCGGCGCCTGCGGCCCTCTATCCCATGACCGACGCCGACCGCAATCTGCGCCTGGTGGCGTTTATCTTCTGCATCCTGTCGCTGGTGGGCTCGTGCTGGCTCATCATCCCGCTGGCATGGATGATCCCCATGTCGGTCATCTCCTGGGGCATCTACAAGGGCACCAAGGCCAACACCGTCGCCTTCGACGTATGCACCCTCATCTTCTGCTCGCTGGTGGCCGGCATCCTGCTGCTGTGCTCGAACAAGGATCGATAAGATGCTCTCTGCAGAGCTTGTCAGCTCGCAAGCTGGTGAGTCTCGGGGACCTGGCATTTTGCGCACACAACTTCGTAGCCCACGATTTCGCGCGTGCGCAGCTTCGCGGCCTGCAAACTGCGTGGTCTCGTGATTTTGAAAACGCGTCGTCGCCAAACACGTAGCCGCTCAAAGGCGCGCCGGGCTAGCAGCCCCGGTGCGCCTTATTTTGTTCCACGTCTCTTTCGTTTCCACGGTCTCCGCCGTTTCCGTGACAAAACAAGGCCTTCTCGTGCACAAAAATCGACTTATATAGACATTCGGGGATGCGGAAAGGGAGAAAGAACGCTATATAAGCCTCAAAATGTGCTCCCCGCTGTTTCAAAAGTCTATATAAGTCGATTTTCGTGCACGAAGCTCCCTCATTTTGTCACCGTTGGAGCTGGGTCGGCAGCGCGCTGGGCAGGTTTCTCCAACGAGTACGGAAAGATTTTCCGAGTACTTCATCTACCTATGGATTTGGCCGCACGGCCGATGCAGGTTTGGAAGCGCTCGCCGCGCTACGCGGCCTTCGGGGGCTTGATGAAGAAGGAAACCGCCAGGGCCGCGATGGCCACGCCGAAGAAGACCCAGAAGGCGCCGAGGTAGCTGCCCGATCCCATTTGCGAGAGGGCGAGAATCTGCGGACCTACGATGGCGGCCGGGATCATCTGGCAGGTGGCGATGGCGTAGTTGATGCCGTAGTACTTCGGGCCGAAAAACGTGCCCACCATGGCCGACATCGAGCACATATTCCCACCGTACATGAGGCCGAGCAACATGAATCCGGCGACGAGCAGCGGGAAGTTGCCGCCCATCATGGCGAAGGCGCAGCAGAGCATGCCCGCGGCGAAGGCCACGGCGATCCAAGTGAGGCACACGCGATAGCCGAACTTGTCCCAGATGAATCCGTTGATGAGGCGCCCGAGCCCGTTCATGGCCGACACGCTGCCCATGGCCGCGGTAGCCAGCATAAGCGCCTCGGCTTCGGATAGCACGGCGCTGGCGCCCGCGCCAGCCGCCGCGCCGCTCGCTCCCGCTCCCGCGCCTGCGCCCATGAGCAACTCCATGGCCGCCGGCACTGCTTGGCTGATGAGCGCCAGACCACCGCAGGTGACGAGCATCAAATACACCATGAACACCCAGAACGTCGGCGTGCGCACCATTTGGGAGCCGGTCATGTCGACGGCTGCCACGGTGGCGTTCTGCCGCGCCTTCTCAAGCAGGGGTTTCACGTACTCCGGCGTCGGCAGCTTCATGATGAAGGCGCCGGCCCCCACCAGCACGACGAAAACGGCCCCCAGTGCGCCGAAGGTCATGCGCCATCCGAGCGCGCCCAGCATCGTAGTGACAACGGGGGACAGCAGCATGGTGCCGCCGCCGAAGCCCATGAGCATGGCGCCAGAAGCCAGGCCTTGCTTATCGGGGAACCATTTCAGCGTGACGGACATGACCACGTCGGTGCCAAGGCCCACGCCGGCTCCCACCAACACGCCGTAGGTGGCGTAAATGAAGGGCAGCGATTCGGTGAAGGCCGAAGCGATAAGCCCCAATCCCAGGCAGGCGGCGGTGATGAGCATGACCGTGCGCGGGGACGTGCGCTCTTCCAGCGCGCCCGCTACGAGCATGCCGGCGCAGAAGGTGATGATGGAGAGCGTGAACACCACTGAGGTGGCCGAGCGATCCCAGCCGAATTCCGCCTCCAGCGGATCGACGAACAGCGACCAGGCATAGATGAGCCCGAAGAACATGAGCAGGACGAAGGCAACGAAGAAGTACAGCAGACGGTGCGGCGTTGTTTGAGTCGCTGTGGCGTGCGTCTGCGATGCTGCATGGGACATGGCTCCCCCTTGGAATTGCGTGGGTCGGGATTCCAGTGCCAGCCACTGCTCAGTCTATCAACTGCACAAAAAAGAGCAAGAGGAAAATGGTGCAGCAACAGCTTAAAAAGCTAGCCGCAAAATCACGTCCTTTACGTAAAAAGGGCGATTTTGCGGCTATTACTATAATGAAAAGCGATAAATTCGGGAAGAAGGTAGCCACAAATGAACGGTTGTCACGGCAAAACCGTTCTTTTGTGGCTTAAGGCCGAGGAAGGAACGCGTATTCTCGCGGAGCTACCCCAGTGCACACGCTCTTGCAAGGAGTTGCCTTGTACATTCATTCTTGCAAGGAGCAAGTTGCGAAGCGGAGCTTACCCCTCGTACAGCGAGAAGTCGTCCCTGCTGACGGCCTCGGGAAACACCCAGCTAGAACTTAGAAAATCAGCGGAAAACTAATCTATAACGGCGCAGCAACGAAAACCGCCCCCGTCACCAAAACGCCGAGCAAGAGCGCAGGATATATCACGAATCCGCGAGTTCGTGCGTTGAAGCTCGCTCGCGGGGCGGCTCGAAAAGAACGGCTCCGCACGCCCGACTGCCCCGGCGCACCTGGAAAGGAAGACGACAATGGTCACTCAAGAGCAGCAATCAATTATCGATCACGCTCAGCTGCAGAAGATCAACGGCTGGCAGCATATCAAGGTGAAGGGCACCCCCTACGAGTGCGGCTTCCAGGAGGGCTACCTTCTGGCCGACGAGTACCAAGACGCCCTGCGCGTGTACAAGTTCATGACCCTGGAAACCTTCGGCATGACCTACGAGTGGTTCGCCGAGCAGGCGCTGAAGTTGCACCGCGACAAGATTCCCACCCGCTGGCTCGAAGAGCTGCGCGGCATGGCCGAGGGCCTGACGGCGGCGGGCATTCCCACCACCACCGACGACATGATCGCCTGGAACGACTGGATGGAGATCACCGGCTACTGGTGGCCGCAAAACGCCGGCAAGGTCATGAGCCGCCCGCTCATGAAGACCCACCGCAAGGAGCACTGCTCCGCCATCGTGGCCACTGGCTCAGCCACGGTGGACGGCAAGCCCTACCTGGGCCACGAGAGCTTCGACGAGTTCTGGAGCGGCCAGTACTTCAACGTTTGCAAACGCGTGGAGCCCGATGACGGCTACGCCTTCATCATGCAAGCCTCGGCGCCGTGCATGCTGTCGTCCATGACCGACTTCTACGTGACCGCCGCGGGCCTGAACATCACCGAGACCACGCTCGCCGGCTTCGACCGCTACGACGATGCGGGCATGCCCGAGTGGGTGCGCATCCGCGACGCCGTGCAGTACGCGGCCACCATCGACGAGTTCGTCGAGCGCCTGAACAAAGGCAACAACGGCGGCTACGCCAACGCCTGGCTCATCGCCGATCACAATACCGGCGAGATCGCCCGCTTCGAGCAGGGCTTGGAATTCACGAGCCTCGAGCGCACCTTCGACGGCGCGTACTTCGGCTGCAACGCCGTGTTCGATCCGCGCATCCGCAACCTGGAGTGCAAGGACAACGGCTTCAACGACCCGCGCCAGCAGACCGGTGCCCGTCGCCAGCGCTGGATGGAACTCATCGATCAGTACTACGGCAAGATCGACCTGGAAGTCGTGAAGAAGATGCTCGCCGACACCTACGACGTGTATCTCGGCTACAACTGCCCGTCGAGCCGCGACATCTGTGCCCACTACGACGTGGATCCGCAGTACTACGCCGACGACCCCGATGCCGTGTGGAACATCCCGTTCTACCCGGCCGGCTCCTGCGACGCCAAGGCCGCTGGCCCCGACGACGTGAAGCACCTGAAGATGTGGGGCCGCTACGGCCGCGCCGACGGCGTGGAGTTCAACGCCCGCGACTTCATGGACCAGCACCCGCTGTGGAAGTGGATGGACGGCTACCTGGAAGATCGCCCGACTCAGCCTTGGACGCTCTTCAACTAAAGGGAATTCGAACCGGCGCTTTTCCACGGCGCCGCGTTCCTTCCATATAGATCATCGCTAACCAATCGAGGATAAGGAGCATAGATTATGGAAATCTCAAAGGAACAAATCGCGAAGATGGCCGAATCCTACAAGAAGGCCGAAACCCAGCACGTGGCCCAGCGTGCGGTGACCAAGAACGGCATTCTGGAGTCGGCGGAAAGCGTGGAGGTGCTCAAGCGCATGAGCCCCAAGAACTTCGCGTTTTCCATCGACGTGGACGACCAGGCCGTGGCCAACCAGAAGATGTCGGGCCGCTGCTGGATGTTCGCCTGCTTAAACGTGCTGCGCTTCCACATTGAGAAGGAGCTGGATCTGCCGAAGGGCACCTTCGAGTTGTCCCAGGCCTACCTGGCGTTCTTCAACAAGCTTGAGCGCGCTGCTTGGTTCCTCGAGCACGCGGTGGCCACGGCTGACAAGCCGCTGGATGACCGCGAGGTCGACTGGCTGTTCACGACGCCCATGGCCGACGGCGGCGATTGGGATATGGTATGCGCCCTGGTGAAGAAGTACGGCGTTGTGCCGCACGAGGCCCAGGCCGAGACCCACTGCACCAACAACACCGCCGAGCTGAACACGGTGCTCTCGCACCTGCTGCGCCAGGACGCCCTGAAGCTGCGCACCATGGCCCAGGAGGACAAGGACACGAAGGCCGTCCAGGAGGAAATGCTCAACGAGGTGTACCGCGTGCTGGCCGTGTGCTTCGGTGAGCCGGTGCAGAAGTTCGACTTCACCTACAACGATGCCAAGGGCCACTACCATGCTGACCTCGGCATCACCCCGTTGGAGTTCCTGAAGAAGTACGTGCCCATCAACTTGGACGACTACATCGGCGTCATCAACGTGCCCGGCGACGACAAGCCCTACGGCCGCATGTACGCCATCCAGGATTCCGATCAGATCCCCGAGCGTCGCAATCTGTACCTGAACGTGCCGATGGAGGAGCTGAAGGGTTACGTCATCGACTCGCTGAAGGACGGCGAGCCTGTCTGGTTCGGCTCCGATGTGCTGCAGCACTGCGATCGCAATGCCGGCGTCATGGACTTCGATCTGTACGACCTTGAGGCCATGTTCGGCGTGAAGTTCACCATGAACAAGGCCGAGCGCTTCGCCACCCACGAGAGCCTGCCGACCCACGCCATGACCATCGCCGGCGTCGATATCAAGGACGGCAAGCCCACGAAGTGGAAGATCGAGAACTCCTGGGGCACCGAGAACCACGGCATGAAGACTGGCAACAACGGCTACTTCGTCTGCAGCGACGAGTGGTTCGACAACTTCGTCTACGAGGTGGCCATCCGCAAGGATCGCCTGAGCCCCGAGATGCAGAAGGCGCTGGACTCCGATCCCATCGTGTGGCCGTTCTGGAACACCTTCAACCCGGTTTCCGCCTAAGCGGCAATCGGGCGCCGGCCGCAGGGGTTCCGCACGGGATGCCCCAAGGTCGGCCCTTGCGGGCGGCTTGTGCAAGTCGCGCGCGGCAACTATCCGCTGTCCGGCGGGGTGCCTTTTCCGGGAATGACGTCCCGGGAAGGAAAGCCCGCCCCGCCGGGCCCTTTCGTGAGGGGTAACTATGAGCTCCCAAACTACAACTCATGCGGCCAAAGCGCCGGCGAAGGGCGCAGCGAAGGCCAGCAGTGGAACCTATATCAGCCTGATGGCTCTGGTCATGATGAACGTGACCATCATCGGCAGCGTCGCCAACGACGTCCAGCAGGCTTATTACGGGCTGTCCTCCGTCACGCTCTTCATCATCGGCGCTCTGGTGTTTTTCCTGCCCACCGGTTTGGTGGCGGCCGAGCTGGCTTCCGGCTGGGGCCAGCGCGGCGGCATCTTCCGCTGGGTCGGCGAGGCTATGGGCCCCGGACTGGCATTTACGTGCCTGCTCATCCTGTGGTTCCAGACCTCCATCAACTTCGGTATGGGCGTTGCGTCGGCATCGGCCACCATCGGCTTCTACACGCCTGATTGGGACTGGGCCGTGCAGTTCATGAACCATCCGGAGAACCAGTTCTTCATCATTCTGGCGTGGCTGGCCTACTACTGGGGCCTGACCTTCCTGTCCACCAAGGGCGTGAAGGCCTTCGCCCGCCTGACCAAGTATGGTGTCATCATCGGCACGTTCATCCCGCTGGCGTTCATCGTCATTTTCACGGTGGTGTGGCTCGCCCAGGGCAACGTGTCCAACGTGACTCCCACGCCGGAGGCGTTCAATCCCTTCGCTGACGGCTTCAGCCTCACCAACCTGGCCCTGGCCGCCGGTGTGTTCTTCAGCTTCGCGGGCATCGATATGAACGCTGCCCACATCAAGCAGCTGAAGAAGCCGCAGAAGGAATTCCCGCTGTCCATCTTCATCGCCATGATCCTGACGCTGATCATCTTCATCGCTGGTACCGTGTGCATCGCCATCGTCACGCCGAAATCCGACATGAACTTGGTCTACGGCCTGTACCAGACCTATAAGATCCTCGGCGCCACGTTCAACTGCCCGTGGATTTACGTGGCCTTCGTGTGGGTCGGCCTCGGCGCTTCCATGGCGTCGCTCGTCACCAACATGGCCGGCCCCTCGTTCATGCTCGGCCAGGCCGGTCGCTCCGGCTTTTTGCCGAAGGTGCTGCAGAACTCCAACAAGCACGGCATGCCGAGCCGCCTTATGTACCTGCAGATGACGTTCATGACCCTCATTGCCTTCCTTTGCTTCCTCATTCCGAACATCGAGGGCTTCGTCGTGCTCATCACCCAGGCCATCACCATCCTCTACATGATGTACTACGTGTTGATGTTCGTCTCGTTCTTGAAGCTGCGTCACGACCAGCCGAACCGTCCGCGTCTGTTCAAGGTGCCCGGCGGTAACGTGGGCGCGTGGCTTGTGGCCGGCCTTGGTCTTCTGGCCTGCCTGTTCGGCATCGTGCTGGCCATTATCCCGCCGGCCCAGGTAGCCGAGGAAGTGGGCAGTCCGGTGACCTACGTGGTGGTTATCGTGGCCATCATCGTTGTTACCTTCGCCATTTGCTTCGGCGTGTACCAGGCCTCCAAGCGCCATCATTGGGCCGACCCGAACAATGTGTTCGCGCCGTTCACCTGGCAGATCGAGGGTTTGAAGAAGCCCCAGAAGGTTCTGTCCAACGTGCCGTCCGAGCTGATGAGCGAGGGCCAGAACCCCATGGGCATGCCCATCAAGAAGCTGTGGAACCCCAACGAGCAGATCGTGCTTCCCGACGAGTACGTGCCGGGCAAGCATCATCCGTCCTCTCCGGCTATTGAGGCCGGCGACGATCCTGCGGCCATGAACCACCCGGTGAAGACCAGCGGTACGTCCATCGGCGCGCTGGGTGCCATCCCCCTAAGCCAGCCGGCGATGATTTCGGAGAAGGCCGGTATCGGCACGTCGGCCACGGTGGGTCTGAAGAAGGCGACTCAGACGGTTCCCGTGGAAGGCACCGAACCCGTGCGGCTTGATGCGAAAGTGCCGGCGGCGCCTGCTGATGAGGTGGCTGCCGAACCGGTGCCGCGCGACCCGGTGGCCGACGCCAAGCGAGCGGCTGCTGCCGAAGCGGCAGCCCTGGCGGCCGAGAAGTCCTCGCAGGACAAGGCCCATGCCGAGGCGGTGGCTGCCGAGGCGCTCGAGCAGCAGGTGGAAGCCGACAGCGATTTGGCGTCCGCTCGCCGCGAGGTGAAGGAGGCCAAGGCCGCGGCCGACCAGGCGCGCAAGGCTGCGCGCGAGGCTGGCGCTGAGGCGGCGGCTGCGCCTGAGAAGGCCGCTGGTTCCGCCGCGGATGCGGGCGCGACCAAGGGCGGCGATGCTGCCGACGGCGCTGCCGGTGCGGCAGGTGCCGACGGCGCCGGTGCTGCCAAGGGGTCTTCTAAGTAAGTAGTTCGGAAGGGGGTCGCGCCGCAGGATGTGCGGGCGGCGCGGCCCCCTCGAGGGTAAAAGAGGTGTTCTCAATGAGTGCAAACGGAAAGACAAACGCGGGCGCGCCGCCGAAGGCTCCCGTAGCCGTAGCCACGGCCGCGTCCGGTGCGGCGAAGGGCGTCTCCGATGACGCCACGACCGCTCGCCTCTCCATGCCGGAAAACAACGGGAAGAAAGTGACGAAGCCGACCGTGGCCACCCAGCAGAACGCCGGCGACGACTTCAAGGCGACCCTTACCGTGAAGGACATGGTGGTATGGGGCCTCATCACCATGGTGCCTATCTCGCCCATGGCCGTTTACGGCGGCGTGTTCGCCGACTCCGGCGGCATGCCCACGCTCGCGTTCCTCATCGGGTTCGTGGCCGTGCTGTTCTCGGTGTTCTCCTTCGGCATCATGATTCAGCATTTCCCGTCTTCGGGCTCTATCTTCACCTATGTGAGCCACGTGTTCGGTAAGCTGCCCGGCTTCATCGCCGGCTGGCTGATGCTGTTGCAGTACTTGGTAAGCCCGGCCATGGTGTACCTCATCGCCGCTATCGCCATCCACAGTATGCTGCCGGATGTGCCGATTCTGGCTCTGTGCTTCGGGTTCCTCATTATTGTGGCCATCGTGTCGCTTATCGGCATGAAGACCGCCATGGTGGTGAACAAGGTGGCGCTGGTAGCCCAGCTGGCGATTCTCGCGCTGTTCGTCGTGTGCGGCGTGATGTTCGTCGTGCAGCATCCCGAGAGCGCGAATTTCTCGCCGACCAACCTGTTCAACCCCGCCAAGTTCGAGTTCGGCGGCACCATGTCCGCTGTGTCGCTGGCCGTGATGTCCTACGTGGGCTTCGGCGCCATCGCCACGCTGACCCAAGAGGCGAAGGATCCCAAGCACGGGCCGTCGCGCGCCATGATGGTCATGGCCATCGTGCTGTGCGTGCTGTACGCGCTGCAGTGCTTCATCGCCACGTGCATCGATCCGTCGGGCGCGGCCTTTGCCGGCAACACTGACAACGCGTTCTACGCCGTGGCCAAGATGGCCGCCGGTCCCTGGCTCATGATCGTGTGCGCCGTGGGCGTGGCGCTGGCCCAGGGCGTGTTCACCGCTATCGCGCAGCAGAACTCCATCGCCTTCGTCATGTTCACCATGGCCAATGGCGGCTGCCTGCCGAAGTTCATGGCCAAGATGAACAAGCGCACGAACTCGCCGTTGAACGCCGTCATCTTCATCATCGCCCTGTCCGTGGTGCTGACGCTGCTCTTCCATTTCAGCGGCATCGACATGAACACCGTGGTGAAGATCTCGAACTTCGGCGCGCTGTCCACCTATGTGATGCTGAACGTGTCGGTCATCGTGTTCTGCTGGTTCCAGCTGAAGCAGCGTTCGGGCGCAAAGGCCGTGTTCATGCACCTGGTGTTCCCGGCGCTCGGCGCGCTGGTGTGCTTCGCGATTCTGATGTCCGTGGGCACCGTGGCCCTGGTGACGGGCGTGGTGTTCATCCTCATCGGCATCGCCTACTACCTGGTGCTGACCCGCGTCCTGCATCGCCAGATCAACCTCGGGTAGGGGATTGCCAATCGCGCAATCAGAGGCAAGCTGCTTGTCCGGAAACCTCAAAGGCGGGGCGTTCGCGCGAGATTGCGCGGCCGCCCCGCCTTTTGCTGCCTGGGCGCTTTGCTATCCTGCCGACGTCCGCTCGGCTGGTCGCATCCGCTTAGCGAGTCGCACCCGCTCGGCTGGTCGCGCCCGCCTAGCGAGTCGCATCCGTTTAGCGAGCTGCACCCCCTTGGCGAGCCTCACCCGCTCGGCTGGTCGCATGTGCCTAGCGAGCCTCACCCGCTCGGCCGCATCCGCCTAGCGAGCCTCACTTCCTTGGCGAGCCTCACCCGCTCGGCTGGCCGCATCCGTTTGGCGAGCTGCGCCCGAAGCTCTGGAGGGGCCGCGTGCAATTTTGGTCTTCTCTTTATGGCAAGTTTTCCGAGGGTTTCGACGTTACAAGGCGATGGCAGATCAAGCTATCCTAGTAAACTGTCGATAAACGATAGCATTAGGCTCTTCCCGGAGCGAGCTTCGGTTTTTCAAGGGAATACGGCCAGCTATAAGGTCGAAATCCTCAAAAAACTTGCCATTTTTCGGGCTGCAGCAAGTATCGATGAGCAGGTATGGCAGCGTGGGCTAATGCGCTGGTGACTATCTCGGGCGGTAGGCGGCGATGCCTTCCGATGGGCCTCTTCGGAAGCTGGTCGGCTGGATTGACGCCGGCGTCTCCCGTTGCGCTGGTGCCGGCGGTGATGGTCGGCGGCGACCCTTCCCGACTGCGTTGGTGTTGGCTGGCGGTGCCCCGTTGGGCTGCCTGGCGGCGCTGTTCCGGAAACTGGATCGCCGGCATTCTTGCGATATTCTTCCCACAGACGCTCTATTCTTCGTATGGTCTAGGCGCAAAGGTCTCATAGGGGTAAAGGGGGAGCCCTAGCTGTCGGCGCAATCTCAGCTTGCGGGCATGGTAATTCCCGACTGCCGTGCGAAATCGGACGCCTTGCGCTTTGCGGACAGTCTCCGCGATGACATCCGTGGCCTCAACGCTTTCGAGTTCGTTGTTGGTCAGTCCGACGACGGCGATGCCCATAGCTTGCAGGGCGTTCGTCCGTCGCGAATCGCGAATGCGGCATAGGTCGCCCGAGTGGAACTCCCGGCTCTGGTATTCGACGGCGATAGAGGCCTCGGGCCAGAAAAGATCGCACCGAAGGGTTCGCCGTCCGGAGATTGCGGTGGCTTCGGGGGTGCAGGAAATTTCGTAGTTCATGGAGGGCATGCCGAGCCCGTATCCTCCGTAGAATGCGGGTAGTCCTAGGAGAAGCGCGGCTTGAGTTTCGCGGGGAGAAGCGGAGCCGTCGACGAGATATGAAGCTGCGGCACGTGCTCGCTGGGCGCCAAAAAGACGGGAATTGCGCTCGAGGAACCCACGAATTTTACGCACGCTCGTAAGCGGTTGTGTGCCATATACGGTCGACGTTGCCAGGGTCTTCTGCTGGTATGTGCCACATAGCTCGAATCCGAGAACAAGGGTGTCCACGAAAGAACGCAGGGAGGCTTCTTGGATAAAAGCAAGTGAGGGGCTGGAGAGAAGAATGCTCTCGTTCCAGCGCTGCAGGGCGTTTCCCGAAAGGGGGAGTCTGCAGAGGTGAGGCTTGCGGAATTCAGCGGATCTTGGAGTTGACGTGCTTGACGAAACGCAGTGGAGCGGCATTGGAATGCCGGCAGGCAAGTACGGGTCGCACGTGCGGATGGTGAGGTCGTTTGCCTGATCGCGACTGGCTGCCTTTGACGGAAAGCGGCGGTGGCGTGTTGTGGCGAGGGTGATTCCGCGGCGTCTGCAGAAAGCGTGGACTTGGAGAGCGGAAAGATACCCGAGGCAGGTTTCCGAAGAAAGGCTTTTCTGGGTCATGGCACACTCCTCTTGCACCCGGGGCGAAGAGGATCTTGCGAATCTGGTATGCGGAAGGTCGGGCACGGCTTCCGATCATGGGCTGCGCTGGCAGGATTCGCACTGGCTCGTTATCGATGACAGCATCTTATCACGATGGTGCAACAAAGTGTAGAGAGCTGCGTTATTTTGAGGGCACGTTTTAGGCAAGTTTTTCGGGGGTTTCGACATTGCGAACCCATAGAGTAGGCGCAAAAAGGGCAAAACACCAGGATTTGCCTTTGGAAAAGAGTTTCTGAAGCCTGCTTTGCCACGAACGTGTCGCAAACTTTGGAAAACTTGCCAGAAAGCAAGGCGCTTGAATGCAAGGAGCGCCGATCAGCTGAGATGCTTGGGTGATCGGCGCTCCAATGGCTGAGTCGTTTAACGGTCGCGAGGTTTTGCGCTTGACAGGGGTGGAAGTGCGGCGCTATTCCGTGTACAGCGAGAAGTCGTCCTTGCCAACGCCGCATACGGGGCAAACCCAGTCTTCAGGGATGTCCTCGAAGGCAGTTCCCGCAGCGATGCCGCCGTCGGGATCGCCCACAGCTGGGTCGTAGATGTAGCCGCATATGTCGCAGATGTACTTGTCCATGAGTTCCTCTATTCTCGCACTGGCCGCACGAAGCGTCTTGGCGGCCCGATGAACAATGCGCGACTATGATGCCACGGATCGAGACGGCGCACCCTCGCCCAGCGCAACTCGAAACTGATTCGTGAAGAATGCTTCGAATGCGCCGGCCGCCTGATCTTAAGCGGGCTGCGGGCTTGCCATGGGTGCACGAAGTGGAGACGGCGAGAGCATCGAGGCGGCAAGCAGAGGCGTCGTGAGCTACTGCATCACCTCGTGCAGGGCCGCTTCCAGGGCCGCGAGGTCGTCGGGGGTGGTGGACCAGCTGGTGACGAGGCGGATGACGGTGCGGCCGTCCCCGAGCTTTTCCCAGGTGCTGAAGCGGATGCGCTCGGCCAGCGCCTCGGCCCGGGCGTTTTCCAAGACGACAAACTGCTGGTTGGTGGGGCTTTCGCGGAAGAAGGTGCAGCCGGCCTCGCGCAGGATGCGGCGCAGCTCGTCGGCGGCCGCGGCGGCTGTGCGTCCCACTTCGCCGTACAGGTCGTCGGTGAACAGCGTGTCGAACTGCACGCCGAGCAGACGCCCCTTCGCCAGCAGGGCACCGTGCTGCTTGGCGTGGGTAAGGAAGTGGCGGGGCATGCCGCCGCGCGGGAACACGACCGCCTCGCCGCAGAGGGCTCCGCACTTAGTGCCGCCGATGTAGAAGGCGTCGGTGAGGCGCGCGATGTCGGCCAGGGTGACGTCGGTGCCGGGAGCGGCCAGGCCATAGGCGAGGCGTGCGCCGTCCAGGTACAGAGGAATCTGGTAGCGGCGACAGAGTGCCGAGAGCTCTTCCAATTCGGCCAGGGAGTACAGCGTGCCCAGCTCGGAGGGATGCGCGATGAACACCATGCCCGGGAACACCATGTGAGTGTAGCTGGCATCGGCGTAGAAGGCCTCCAGGTAAGCTTTCACGTCGGCGGCGCGCAGCTTGCCGTCGCATTCGGGCACGGTGAGCACCTTGTGGCCCGTGGCTTCAATGGCGCCTGCTTCATGAACGGCGATGTGCCCCGTATCGGCAGCAATCACGCCCTCGTGCCCGGCCAGCAGCGCCGAAATGACCACGGCGTTGGTCTGGGTGCCTCCCGTGAGGAAGAACACGTCGGCGGTCTCATCATCGCAGGCCGCACGAATATGGGCCACCGCGCTTTCGCAGAAGCGATCGCCGCCATAGCCCGGCGTCGGCTCCAGGTTCGTCGCCGCCAGTGCCTCCAGAATGCGCGGATGGGCGCCGGTGGAATAGTCGTTCTCGAACGAGATCATGAGTCCTCCTCAGGGCTTCCCGGAGATGTGTGCCGTGCTATTATTCCACAACGTCGAAGATGGTGTGGAAAGGCGGTAAGCGAGATGGCGATCGACAAGGTGAAGGCATACTTTGCGGAATTCGGGCGCGAGGGGGACGTTATGGAATTCCCCGCATCCAGCGCAACCGTGGAGCTGGCGGCCCAGGCGGTGGGCTGCGAACCGGCGCGTATTGCCAAGACGCTGTCCTTCGCCGTGGGCGACCGGGTGGCGCTCGTGGTGTGCGCGGGCGATGCTCGCATCGCGAATCCGAAGTTCAAAGCCCAGTTCGGAACCAAGCCCCGTATGCTTCCCGCTGAAGAGGCCGAGGAGCGTATCGGTCACGCGGTGGGCGGCGTGTGCCCCTTCGCGGTGAATGAGGGCTGCGACGTGTACCTCGACGAATCGCTGCGCCGCTTTGACGTGGTGTACCCGGCCTGTGGCAGCTCCAACAGCGCCATCGCCCTCACCCCCGACGAGCTGGCTGCGTACACCCCCGGCAGCACCTGGATCGACGTCTGCAAGCTGCCCGAGTAGGGTCAGGTGGATACGCCTACGACGGCCGCGCAGGTTAGCCAAGCCTTTTCCGCAGTGCGAGCGGCGACGATTCGAGCGGTTTCGCCGATGGGCTTGGCTTGATGCGTCGCTTGCGGAACGAGCTAGAATTCAGTTACCGTCCGAGTCTTCTTGATCAGAGCATTTCATGCGTTACGCCCGGGTGAGCTGGTCGTCCAGGTCGACTAGCTCTTGGCGGGAATGGATGCCGAGTTTCTTGTAGATGCTTTTGGCGTGACCGCGGGTGGTGTTTTCCGAGATGAACAGCTTGCCGGCGATGGCCGATACGGTGTGGCCCTTCATGAGCAGCTCGGCCACCTCGATCTCGCGCGGGGAAGAGCACCTGGCAGATATGCAGGATGTCGAAGCCCTTCGAGAGAAACAGCTCGAGGGCCACCACCAAAAGGGCCGCCGCCGCGAAACCGACGAGCACCGCGGCGCCGCCGGAGCTTTGGGCCGGGTCGATGCCAGCGATGAGCTTCCACGAAAACCCGAGGATACTGACGCAGAGCACGGGCCGCCATAGGTCGCCCACGGCGCGTCTTAGGGCAGGGCGCGTGAGGGGCGCCGTGACGTCGGCCTCAATCTCGGCGAGGCTCTTCTGAAGGCAAAGAAGCGCCAGAAATGGCAGCACGCAGACGGCGGTCAGAGCCACAGCGATTGAGGGCAGGAGGCAAATGAGCAAGTAGAGGCCCACCGACATGGCCGCCGAAAGGGGAATGCAGATGAGAGCGCGCTGCTGGCCTTCGGTTACGTAGAACATTTCCCAAAGCAGGAAGAACAAGGCGCAGGAGCCGCCCATGAGAATGCCTGCCGCAGCTGCGATCACGCCGTCGCCTTGGCCGAAATGGAATGCGAGGAAGTAGAGAAGCGCGGCTTCGCTGAGCATGAAGCTCGCTGCCGAGGCTGTCCAGTGGGGCAGCTCGCGATGGCGGAAAGCGCACAGGACGCCGAGGGCTCCTACAGCCAAGGGCATGAGTGCTTGTTCGGTGAGGATATACGTTTGCCAATAGTCGGCGATGGCGCCCGCGCCCTGGAACCCTGCGAGCACAATGAAGGTGACGGTCCAGAAAAAGCCGAAACCGAGGTGGTGTATTCGCAGACCTTCCAAAAGCCTTTTGGCGCGTTGCATGTGGCATCCTTCCTCCCCGCTGCATTTTAGCAGCCGCAACCGGTGGCGAGAGGTGGAGCGCCCAACAAGTTTGCGGTGACGATCGGCTGTGAACTGGGGTTTCTCAAAAACAACCCAAAATATGTCCCCCTCAAAAGCGTGATGCCGCGCCACGTTTCGGGTTCCCGTTGCTGTGAATTTACCCAATTTAGTGGCTTACGCGGAACGGCAGAAGGGGGCATAGTGCTTCTCGCGTTCCGCCAATGAGAGGGCCGGGGCCGTTGGTTCCAACTTCCCGCGGACGGCTTGGGCGAAGGGCCCGGGCGGCTTTCGCGGAAAGCTCAGAACCGTTCAGTCACCGAGACTATGGAGGGAAAACATGACTGGAATTTCTCGTCGCAACTTACTCAAGGGCGCTGCCTTCAGCGCCGCCGGCGTGGCCGCGCTCGGTCTGGCCGGATGCGCGCCGCAGACCGAGGCCACCAAGGCTGAGGCCGGCCTGGCCGAGACGGGCGAGGCTGCCAAGCACACCTGGGAAGTGAAGCCCGAGCCCATCGCGGCCGACCAGATCTCCCAGACCGTCGACACCGAGGTGCTCGTCATCGGCGGGGGCTACTCCGGCAGCTGCTGCGCGCTGTCCGCGGCCCAGAACGGCGCCAAGACCATCCTCGTAGAGAAGGACGCCGTGCTCAACGGCCACGGCGTGGGCGGCACGGGCTCTATCGCCTCGCGCGCCCTGGACGACCTGGGCCTGAAGTTCGACAAATCCCTGGAAATGGAGCGCTGGGTCTCCACCTGCGGCAACCGCTGCCGCGAGTCGCTCGTGGGCAAGTGGTTCCGCGAGTCCGAGCGCTGCATGAACTGGTTCCTCGACATGGCCGAGGCCAACGGCGCCAACTGCATGGTCACCGTGGGCTCCAACTCCACGGTGCACCCGGAGATCGCCTGCTACCACTTCATGTCCGGCGGCCCCATCTTCGAAGAGCACACCATGGCCGACTTCGTCGAGTACATGTTCGAGGCCGAGGCGCTGAAGGCCGGCGCCGAGTTCGTCTACGAGATGCCCGCCGTGCAGCTGGTGCAGGACGAGTCCGGGAAGGTGACCGGCGCCATCTGCCAGAACAAGTCCGGCGAGTACGTGCAGTACAACGCTTCCAAGGGCGTCGTTTTGGCCACGGGCGACATCAGCTACAACGACGAGTACATCGATGCGTTCGCGCCGGTGGCCAACCGCGTGTTCACCCGCCTGTGCTCCGACCAGGGCAACGTGGGCGATGGCCACAACATGGCGGCGTGGGCCGGCGGCGCCTTCCAGGAAGGCCCCTGGCCGACCATGATGCATCCCCAGGCTGCGGCCGTGTTCCACGGGCCCTTCCTGTTCGTGAACCCCGACGGCAAGCGCTTCATGAACGAGGCCACCTGGGTGCAGGGCAAGTGCCTCGGCGTGATGTACAACGGCGGTTCCGATCACGCCTGGTCCATCTTCGACGCCAACTGGCAGAACGATCTGAAGAGCTCGCTGGAGCACGGCGGCGGCATGTTCTGGGACACCTTCCGCCCCTACGGCTCCGACTACCAGGTGGCCGTGGACGGCCATACTAAGACCGTCGAGAACGGCATCGCCGAGACCCCGGACTACTACAAGCGCGCCGACACCCTGGAGGAGCTGGCCGAGCTGATCGAGGTGGATCCGGCAGAGCTGAAGGCGACCGTAGAGCGCTACAACAAGCTGTGCAAGGAAGGCGAAGACAAGGACTTCTACAAGGAGAACCACTTCCTGTTCCCCGTGGAAGAGGGCCCCTTCACCGCATGCATGGTGGCGCCGGGCCTGCTCGCCGTGTGTGGTGGCATCCACATCTCGGACAACTTCGAGGTGCTGAACGAGAACGACGAGCCCATCCCCGGGCTGTACGCCATCGGCAACTGCGCCGGCGACATCTACGCCGTGGACTACCCGATCAACATCCAGGGTAACAGCCACGGGCGCTGCCTCGTGCAGGGCAAGTGCCTCGGCGAGCAGCTGGCCGGCGTGTACCAGGAGATCTAGTGGCTGCGGAAGCTGCGAAATTCGGGGCAGTCGCTGTTGCGGCGGCCGCTCCGGGGGCGGTGGCGATGTCGGTGGAAGCTGCGGAAGCTGTGGAAGCTGCGGAAGTCGTGGAAGCGGTTGACGCGGAGCAGGCGTTCGGGCGGCTAGAGCGCCTGTACGCCCAGCTGCCGGCGATGGAAGAGAAGGGCGCGGCTTTGGCGCGCGCCCGCTCTGCCGCCGAGGTGGACGGCCTGGCGAAGGCAGCGGCCTATCGGGCGGCCGAGCTTGCCCGGGCCGAGGCTGAGGTAGCCCGGGCCGACGCCCGCGTGTGTGAGGCCGAAGCGGCTCTGGCCCGATCGGAGGCCGCCGGGGGAGATGCTGCCGAGAAGGCGGCGCACCTGGGCGACTTGCGCCTCGCGCTGATGGCCGCTGGCACCCAGCGCGGCCTGAAGGTGGGGCCGGCGCAAAACGCCGAGCGCGCCCTGGCCCGAGCGTTGGAGGCGAGTCCCTTCGACACAGTGGAAGAGGCCCGTGCGGCTCTGCTGCCGGCGGAATCGCTCGCCGCTTTGTCTGCCGAGGTGCAGGCCTACCAGGCCGACTACGCCGAAGCGCTGGCGGTATGCCAGCAGTTGGAAGACGGCGAAGAGTCGGAGGGTCTTCCGCAATCGGCCACCTCCTAGTCGTTAGAAGGCCGCGAGGTTCCGGGGGCTCTTCGATCTGCGAAGGCCTGCGGATCCTCGGTTTGCCAACCCCCGAACAATCCCGCGCGGGCGCTTCCCTCCCTGCGCCCGCTCCTTTTACGAGCCGCCCACCTCCCGGGCGGCTCTTTTGCGATCGGTACGACCTTTTTGCTCCTTTGGCATCGCCGGTTTCGGTGGCACCTATGTGGCTACCTTCCCCGAAGCTTCCGAGTCCCCAACATCACCTAGCTCTCCAATGCTTTCGTGAGGGAGCAACTTATCTTGTCGGATCCTGCACGAAATACCGCTCTGCTATGGAGCAGTGCAAGATGGTATAAAAGAGTGTAAAAGAGTGTAAAACGGTGCAAATTGGTGTAAAAAGGTGTAAGAACGTCTTCCCGAAAAATGCGCTGATAATCTGGCAGTCATAAAGCTGATAATCTTGCAGTGGAGCATCCGATAATCTGGTACTCCATCATCCCTTTCCCGAGTTTACCCAAGTCGGCGGGGGCTCTCCTCTTGCGGTGGGATGAGTCCTTTAGAACGGAACAGCTCGGCGGCGGCCATGTCGCGGTTGCGGTAGGGGAAGGGGCGGCCGGCGATAAGGCAGCCTATGAACTCGCGCAAGAACGTCGGATCGGGTTCGACCTCGAGCGGGATGTTGCGGTAGTTGGCCCGCACGAGCGCGTTGCGGAACTGCAGAGACGAGCGGTCGAAGGCCTCGCTGCAGTCTTGGGGAAACCCGTGGAAGTGCAGCAGCTGTTGGAGGAACACGGCGACGGTGCGCGTATTCCCCTCGGCGAAGGGGTGAATCTGCCAGATGCGCGCGATGAAGTCGGCCACCGAGGCGATGTAGGCGGTGTAGTCGCCTCCCTGCGCGGGAGCGGGGCTGAACTCCGAGAAGGCGGTTTCCAAATCGGCCTCGAGGGAGGCATAGTCCCCGTAGGCCACCGATTCCCGTGCGAGGACGAACTCGCGCTTCGAGATGTTGTAGTCGCGGTAGTGCTGCTCGTAGAAGGGCTGTTCCATGAGGCCGCGGAAGAGGCGCCCGTGGATGGCGCGCAGGGTGGCGGGGGAGAAGGTGAACCCGTTGGAGTCCAGAGCGTCGCAGATGCGGGCGCTGACGAGGTCGGCCTCCTGGGAGTAACGGTTGATGCCGCGCTCGACCTTCTGGTCGTAGTAGTCGTCCACGATGTCGCTCAGCTGGCGGGCGCCGATGTCGCCGGCCACGTAGCGCTCGGCCGCATCGTCGAAGACGGCGCTGGTGGTGAGGCCGTCGACGGCCTGCAGTCCTCGGGCTCCGCGCACGCGCCGGTCGCGAACCTCGTAGGAATAAGGCTCTTCGTAGCGCTCGTATTCCGATTCCGTGCCCACGGCCCACCTTCCCGCTGATGACTTCGGGCTATTGTAGCACGAGCCGCCATCTTTCTCTCCCCGCTACCGCATGTCGCTTTGCGTGGATCTCAGCAGATCGGATAACTCGTTGCGCGAGTGGATATCGAGCTTCCCGTAGATATTGTTCATGTGTGTGTTTACGGTTCGGACGGAGATGATCAGATCGCCAGCGATATCGTTCACGGTGCGGTTATGGGCAAGCATGACGATGATCTCGTGCTCGCGTGGGGTGAGTCCATAGGTTGCGGCAATGGCATCGCAGCATTGACAAATACGTTCGTCGTGAACAAGCTGTGCCGGTTTTTTGTCGAGGCCCCAAAGGGTGTCGACTTTTCGGTCATCGATCATCCAGAAGGCGATCCAGATAATGGAAGTGACAACGACGAGGGCGATTATCGAGAACAAGAGCGGCGATGGGTTGACCATCATGCAAATGGCTTTCCCTGCGAACGCTCCCAGTGCAAGACCAATGCAATTGCTGGCTATGCCCTGGGCGAGAAGCGAGCGAGCAGGTATTTGGACTCGCCGAATGATCTGACAGAGAAGCGTGAAGAACGTCAAGACAAAGTAATCAATGCCAATCCACGTGATCATGCATGAGAGGGCGGGCATCTGGAAACCGATGACGGGGAGGGCGAGGAAGCCCATGGCAAGTGAGGGCGTCACGATGAATTTGAGTCCCCAGCTCAGACTGCCTCTTTTGTGCAGGATATTTTCTATAGTGATAAAGAGTGCGGCGGAGGCTAGAGGTCCTAAGAGGCGCAGGGATTGAAGAGCAGATGCGCTTTCTGGGATCGACGAGATGCACTCAAGGAGCAAGGCGAAATCAAACGCGAATAGAAGCGATCCTGCGAGCAAGATCCAAGGAGTTGCGCCGTGGGGTGCATGCTCTTTCGCAGTGGTTTGGGCATAGGGTTTGTTGCCAGAGGAAATTGGCTTCGTTTTTGCAAAGACGACAGCTGAGACAAGGGGCAAAACAAGTTGAAGTACAGAGTATTTCGCAGAAGGTAGGGTGGCGCCGAGCAAGTATGCCAAGCCGTTGACCGCAACATCGACAACGAGGGCGAGAGGAACAATAAGTGATGGCTCGTCCGAGGTGCTGGCGATTTTCGACAGCCACTCGAGGAAGAGCGGTGCAGATGCAAATCCGGCAACGAGTAGCAGAAGAACTCGCCATGATGATTCCTCTGTATAAAGAGAGATGACGCGCGCTATGAAAGGCAGCATGCTCATGCACAGCGCAGACGCCCAGACGATTCCCCTAGGTATTCTCTCCTTTTGGCGTTTTTGTTTCAGCAGGAGAGCGATGAGAGCCAGGCCGCAGCCTAGGGAGATGAAGCATCTCTCGGAAGGAATCATGGAGGTGGCTGAAGGGCTTGCTCCCGGCGATGCCAAGTAAAACGAATCCGTCCAAGCCCACCAAAGGCCAAAGCCCATGGCGAGCAGCGCAGACGATGCGCTAATAGGCAGTGTTATTCTGGCTTCCTTGTCTTCCGGTTGTTCTGCCATGGCTCCCCCTCTGCTTCAGTTGAACGATTCCGAGTATACGGGTTGTTTTTTTCTTTGCCTACGTAATGGTTGCGTAGATGCGTGAAAAGACCCGTCTGTTTTGCTCAAGACGAATTTGTTAGCCGAGATTAAGGTTGAAAGTGCAGCGGAATAGTAAGGAGGTGGTTCCGCAGGAGGCTGTGCCTATGAACAACTTCTATGAGAAGGAGGAGAAACAATGAAGAGAAAACGCATCGTTGGAATAATCGTTCTGATGCTGTCGTTGGCTGTCTTCTGCCTGGCAGCTTGCCAGCCGCAAACGCGCGAGGTGGAAGCTGCCGAGCCCGAGCCAACCACCTTGGCTCAATCGGGATCGACGGAGCGTGACTCGGGTTTTCTTCCCGAGGCCGATTATACGACAAACTTTATCAATGCCGGCAATCGCGGTTGTGGGTCGTGCCATGGCGACGATTTATACTCGCTCGTTTCAGGGTATCGACAGCATCTGCCCTATAAAGATCTGGCGGCCTATGGACAGGGAACGAAGGTCACTGACTGCATGACCTGTCATCGACCCCAAGCCATTGGCGGTGGTCCCATGATCGGAGAAGCAATCCATCAGGCGCATTACAATAACCAAGCGTTCACGGGCAACTGCTTCACGTGTCACGCGACCACCAATGATGGGGAGTTGGTTCTTTTCGACGAGTACATCTACACCGGTGAGCTGGGCGGTTTCCCCGAGAACGTCGGTAGTCCCGAATGGCAGGAATGGATTGCCCTGCGCGGGAATGTGTCGGGAGGAGATACCATCGCGGGCATCAATGTGGTCAATGATTGGCAACTTGATAGCGTGGAGCTCGATCAGCGCACATCTTCTCTCGAGGATTTGTTTTGCAGCGTCAACGGGCAGGTCGAAAATATCGATGCTGCTTCCTATGAGTTGAAAGTAGACGGTGGAGTGAACAACCCTCGCACTTTCACGCTTGATGAATTGAAGGCGCTTGGAGAGGTGACCAAGGGGACTTGCGCCATCTGCGCCGGTAATGGATTCGATTGCACGCAGGTGGGTAATATCGAGTACACAGGTGTTCTGCTCGAAGATGTAATTGAGGCGTGCGGTGGCTTGAAGGATGGTATGGTCACGGTGCAGCGCTCGACGGCCGATGGCTTCATGAATGGGTTGTACAGCCAGATTGAAGAGGATCTTGCCGAGGGGGCCATGCTCGCCTGGGCCCAGAATGGAGAGCCTCTTTCCCCAGAAGAGGGCGCACCGTTGCGTTACGTGGTTCCCGGATGGCCCGCCTATTCATGGACGAAGTATCTCACGCAAATTGACTTCATTGGAGAGGAGCGTCCCGACAAAACGGGCTGGAACGATTGGTACACAGGCTTCCCGCCCGAGGGATCCGATATCTACAACCAGATTTGCGATCCGCTGGACAGTGCCTTCTGGACTCCGAGTAAGGACGGCCAAACCTACAAGTTAGGCGATACGGTAACGTTGGAGGGCTATGTGTGGGCGGCGCAGTGCGACGAGCACCACACCTCGGCAGTGCGCTTCAGCGCCGACTACGGCTACAGCTGGACTGATATCGAAGTTCCTGCCGACTTCGATGGAGACCAATGGGTGTACTTCACGGCAAAGTGGACGCCTACGGAGCCCGGCGTGTATATGCTGTCGGTGAAGCCTGGCGATGCGGGTGGCTTCGATACCCAGACTGCCGCGTCGGTGTATGTGGTTGTGGAAGAGTAGGAAGGGGAGATCATGAGCAAGACTGTGAAAAAGGCCACGGCAGTTGTTGGTTGCGCGATGCTTGCGAGTAGTGCCGTAGTTGCGCCAGCCATGGCCATCGAATCGAATGGGGCTTGTGACGCGGTCGCGATCCAAGATGCCTCGCAGGAAATTGTTGCGACGGAGAGCCATGATGCTGTTTCCAAAGTTATCGGTACGTTCGCCTATACGCAGGATTCGCTAAGTTCGAACGAGTACATTAGCGGCATCTTCTCCAAGGCCGCTGCGACGCTTTGTGCGTCTTTGCCCGACTACGCGGTTCGCGCCGTGACAAGCGATCTGATGGTGAGAGGCGTCGATGGGCTTTCGTGGACGGTTCCCGAGCAGATGCTCGAGGAAGGAGACTTGGCCAAGATCATCGGGTGCTCCTGCGCTTCCAATGCTCCGGGTGGCGGGGCGGTAGCGCAAGCTGAAGTCTCGGGGGTGAGCCTTGAGGCTCTGGCAGCACTTGCCCAATCTCGGTAAATAGCAAGCCTCCCCTCTACTTGCTATTTCATGAATCGGCCCGGTCGGCCCGCGTTAGCGGGAAGGCCGGGCCGATTTAGCTGTCAGCTTTGCTTATCTGAGATACCTGCGGTTTCGTCCGCAGTTTCGTCGTTGCTCTAAACTCCCAGCGCCTCTTCCCAGGAGGCTTCCTTGAAGCCAGGGATGACGGTGTCGGCAGTGACCAGCAGGGGGCGCTTTACGAGCATGCCGTTGGTGGCGAGCAGGGCGTATTGCTCGTCTTCGGACATCTCGGGCAACTTCTTCGACAGCTCCATCTCGCGGTAGAGCATGCCGCTCGTGTTGAAGAAGCGCTTGAGGGGCAGCCCGCTCCGCTCGTGCCACGCGCGCAGCTCGTCGGCCGTGGGATTGTCCTCCACGATGTGCCGGTCGGCATAGGTCACGCCGTGCGCGTCCAGCCACTTCTTAGCCTTCTGGCAGGTGGAGCACTTCGGGTATTCCAAGAACAGAACATCGGCGGCCATGACGCCCTCGCTTTCTCACGCGCAGCCCGATGGGTTGCGTTCGCTATACTTCGCTTGAGAATTATATTTGCTATACTTCGTCCGAAAAATAGATTTGCTATATTTACTATACTTGGTATATTTCTACGACCTGTCTATATTTAATAGATTTCGCTACAGCACGGGTTCTGCAGATCAAGCTCACGCATATTGCAAAACAGTATCTTCCGGATAGGTCTTATTCAGCTGCGAGTTTGGGGCGAGAAAGCGTGCGGGCGCGAATCCGAAGGGGGCCGTTGTGTGTCATCGGTTTGAGATGGTGAGCGGGGAAGAGGCCGATGCGGTGCTCGATTGGCTGCGGGCCGTGCGGCGGGCGCTGAACGCGGGTGGTTCGACAGCTGCGACGGCGGTGGTGCCGCTAGCGTTTGGCCGGCCGGTGGATGTGTCCTTCGATGCCCTCGATTGCTATCCCGGCGCAGAAAGCTCGGTCATTGTGATGGAAGGCGAGCGGGTCGAAGGCGATTTGGTTTCCGACGGCGAGGGAGGTTCCTTTGCCGGTGACTGTGGTGGCGATTTGGCGCGGATCGACCTTTTGTGGGGCGTCGACGTTTCCTGGAAACGAGGGCTCGTGTTCAATGCGCGCATCGAGTCGGCGCTGTCAGGGTCGGGCCTGTGGAACCAGGCTATCGAAGACGGTCGGTGCATCGTGCCTGTGCGGGCCTTCTACGAGACGCGGAATGTCGATGAGGGGGCGCGCGGTCGCAAGCCGCAATATCGGTTCTCAAATGCGGGCGGCACGGCACTTCTGCTGGCGGGACTGTGCTTGAACGACCGCTTCGTGCTGGTCACCTGCGAGCCCGACGCCGTGGTGGGACGCGTGCACAGCCGCATGCCCCTCTCGCTGACGGCGCCGGAAGCCTTAGCGTGGCTGGATCGTTCCACCGACGCTCGCGATCTCCTCGCCCGTCACGTTCCCGTATCTCTGAAAGCCCAGGAAGAGCCCGCTCCCACCCGGCGTCCCGCCGACCCCGACCAAATGGCGCTGTTCTAAGCTCATAGTTGGCTGTTGAGGAAGTAGCGAGCTATGAGCTGCTCCGAAGGGCGCTAAGCCTGCCAGTCGATCCGGCGACTTAGGTGGCGGCGCTGAGCAGTGGCGGCGCTGAGCGAGAGTGGCGTTGAGCCGTGGTGCAAGAGAAGTGCCCGGAAATTTTAAGCCCCGAATCGACGGTATTTACGGAGGAGCCGTCGATTCGGGGCTGTCTTTTTGCCCATTTGCGAGAAAGTGGGTCTTTTCTAGCCTCAAAATCACGGTTGTTCAGAAAGAACCGTCAATTTGTGGCTGCAAAATCTTTCGAAAGCCCTTGACCCTTACGGAGCGTGAGGGTTTATGCTGGTTTCGACAAGGCGAGATGAGCGATCTTGCGAAGAAGTGGAAGCGAAGGTGCTGGGAGTGAAGGAGAGGCGAACGTGGCAGCAAAGGCAAAAGCGGTAACGGCCAAAATGCCAAGCATGCGAAAGGCGCCAAAGACGCAAGCGGAAGAAGCCTCGTACACCGTGGGTTCGCTGGCGAAGCTGGCCGGCGTAACGGTGCGGGCGCTGCACCATTACGAGGACGAGGGGCTGCTGCATCCCGAGCGCACGGCCAGCGGCTATCGTCGTTACGGTGCGGCAGATGTTGAGCGGTTGCAGCAGATTCTGTTGCTTCGATCCTGCGGGCTTTCCTTGGGCGACATTCGCGTGGCCCTCGACAACGGCGATTTCGACTTTCACGGGGTGCTCGTCAATCATCTTGCCACATTGCGCGCGCGGCAAAAGGAATTGGAAACCCTGGTGGGAACGGTGGAGAAGACCATCGCGTCCCTGGAAGGAAGATGCACTATGACTGATGAAGAGCGGTTCGAAGGGATGAAGGCCCGAGCTATTGCCGAGAACGAAGAGCGCTACGGCGCCGAAGTGCGGCAGGCTTACGGTGACGCTGCCATGGATGCCGCCAATGAGCGCATGGCCGGCATGTCCCAGGAGGAATGGAGCGACGCCAAGGCTTTGGAAGCTGCTATCATTGACCAGCTGGCTGCAGCGAAGGAGACGGGCGATCCGACGGGTGAGGCGGCTCGGGAGCTGTGCTCCATGCACGCTCGCTGGCTGCAAATGCACTGGGGCGAGGGAGCCTATTCGCCAGCGGCCCACGCGGCTCTGGCCGAGGGCTATGTGGCCGACCAGCGCTTCACGGCTTACTACGACGAAGCGGCAGGCGAGGGCGCAACGGCCTTCCTGCGCGACGCCCTCATCGCCTGGTGCGCCGAGCAGTAGAAAGAAGAGGCGGAACGTCTAAACCTCATCCCCCAAAAGGGGCCAACTTGGCATTTTCGCAGGTAGCCCCTGGTTGGGGGATGCGCATTCGATAGGGTCGGGAAGCGGTGCGATCTTCCCGACCCTATCGCTAGTGCGAAATCGCGTGGGGGCTGGTGCCGCGACTCTTTCCGCCGCGATCATTCTTCTTGCGTCCTTTTGCGAACAAAATGACAGCCAAGATTGCCACGATGATGACGCTGGTGCCGATGGCGCACACGGCCTGCAGGTGGATGGCGGGGATGCCCACGAGCATGCCAATGATATAGGGCACGAGCCACGCTAGCCATACCACGGTGCTGAAGGTGTGGAAGCGGCGACGTGCCTGCTGGCTGCCGCGTTTATAGGTGAAGGTGGCCCAGAGCGCATGCACCAGCATGAGCACGATGGCCACGACGCCCGTGATGGCATGGATGCCGAAGCCGGAGGCCGCTGATTGGCTGGCGATGTTGCTCATAGTGAGGGTGCCGGTGGTGTCGCACGCAAGGCCGATCCAGAACAGCAGCACGTGCTTCAGGCTCAGGGTGCCGCCGCGGCGCTCGCCGAAGACGCCCCAGGTATAGAAAAAGAGCGCCAACGAGATGGCGACGGAGGCGAATACCAACTCTGCAGACATGAGAATCCTTTCGGTTAGATTGAGCGACGATTCACCTTTAACTTGAACATCGTTCATTAATGAACTATGTTCACAATAGAGACCGAGGGGAGGAACCGCAAGGCCGAATGCGCGGATTCGCAAGGTTTTCACAGCTTTGTTTTCTGCTGTTCACGAATACCGGGCATAATGAACGGGATTCATCTTAAGCGGGAGAAGGTGCGCTATGGGTAATCGTCCAGTGATCAGCAAGGAGCAAATTCTCGATGCGGCGTACGAGATCGCCACGACAAAGGGGCTTGGCGCGCTCAGCATTCGCGCGGTGGCGGCGGCGTGTGGCGTGGCCGTGGGCACGGTGTATAACTCGTACCCGACGAAATCGGATTTGGTGAACGATGTGGTGGGGCGGTTTTGGCAGCGTGCCTTTTCTGATCGTATGGGTGCGGTAACCGCGGGAGGCGTTGCAGATTTGGAAGAAGGGGACGCCGGCACGACTGCGCATGCTGATACCGGGAATTGCGCCAGCATCCAACAGGCCGACGCCCGCGCGGGCGATTCTTGCGATTTCGTCGAGTTTTGCCGACAGTTGGCGGGCGAGATGGCTCGCGCTCTCGAAGAGTTTCGCAGCGATTTTCTCGACGGCCTGACGGCGCTCGGGGCCTATGACTTGGCGGTGGCCCGCCGCCGTGAAGCAGAGAGCTTTGCCCATGCGCGTCTCGGCTTGCAAGTGGCGCTTCAGCGTGACCCTGCCGTGCGCCGTGAGCGTCTGAAAGGCTCCCTTGCTCCCGATCTGCTTTGCGATCTTGTATGGGAAACCATGATCGATGCGGCGCGGCACCACAAGCCGCTCGACGAAACGCTGTTCGCGCTTCTCCGGATCGCCCTGTACCGTTAGTTGCGCTCTGCGAGATTGTCCGGCATATACTTGCTCGTCATCCGACTTTTGTCTGCGGCGCGTGCCATGCATGGGGCGCAGCGTGGCAGAAAGCTCTTGCTGGAGGGGGGGACGATCTACAAGTTCTCGATCCACGTGCGCAGCGTGGTGTCGCTCGGGCCTCCGTTGAGGAGCTTGCCGGGCAGCACGGTGGCGCCGGGCGTCAGGGAGGCCATGCGCTCGGGGGCCTTCCCAAGGCCACTGCCTCCGCTGGTGGCGAAGGGAACGATGGTCTTGCCAGCGAAGTCGGTGGATTCGAGGAACGTGTCGATAATGCGGGGTTCCACGTACCACCAGATGGGGAAGCCGACGAAGATGGTGTCATAGCCATCTAGCGACGGTGCGTCGACCTTCATTGCCGGACGGCTGGCCTCGTCGTTCATTTCCTTGGTGCTGCGGCTCGAGCGGTCGGTCCAGTCCAGATCGGCGGCGGTGTAGGGGTTGGCGGGAGCGATTTCGAACAGGTCGGCGGATGCGGCGCTGGCAAGCGTCTCTGCCACGCGGGCCGTCGTTCCCGATGCGGAGAAGTAGGCAACCAGCGAAGTGGTCATAAGGCATGTCCTTTCACAAGACAGTATTTGTCTTAGCCTATAACTTAGAGTCGACTTCAAGTCAAGGAGGATTTGGCGAAAGCGCTACGTCGGCAGCGCACAGCCGGTCGAGACGGGGTCGGCTTCAAAGGTTGTGCGGCTTCGCTGTGCCAGCTTCTCTCGGGTTTAAAGATTGGGCCTCGCTAGCTCCACGGTGTAAAGGGGCTTGTACTCGGCACCGTCGCGGGAGAGGGTGCTCTTGAACAGCGTGACGGTTTGGGCCTGCGCGGGCAGGGGGAAGGCGAGAAGAGGCAGGGGCTTTTTCGGAATGCGCACGCGGCGACCCAGCGTGATGTGCGCGCGGAAGGGCTTCGGGTCGAAGGGGACGTCGCGGGCGGCAAGCTCTTCGCGGACGCGCTCGGCCAAGGTCGCGAGAGCCGGGTCAGATGCGATGCCGAGCCAGAGGGTCGCGTCGGCCGGGCGCCCAAACTTTCCCAGACTGTCGGACGCAAGCAGAACAGAGGCCGAGCCAGCGCAAGCTGCATCAAGAGCGTCCATGGCCCGACTCGCCTCCGCGTCGTCGATGTCGCCGAGAAAGGCCAGCGTCAGATGGTAGGTGCTTCGGTCGAGAAAGCGCCCGTCTAGCGAGGCGCTGAGCCGCCGCGCCATGGCCGCCACGTCATCGGCGAAGTCCGTGGGTAGTTCTAAAGCGATGAATGCGCGCATGGCGATCTCCTGCTTTCACGCGCTCGGTGTTTCGGTCATGAACAGGATGCCGAGAGTGCCGGGCCCGCAGTGGCTGGAGATGGTGCAGCTGGCCGTGGTGGTGTAGATGTTTTGGAAGCCGCGCTCTTCCAGCATGCGGCGCACGGCGTCGGCAATCTCATCGCTCACACCGGAGTGGGTGACGAAGATCTCGTCCTTCACGATGTCGGGGTAGCGCGCCAGGGTGTCGCTCACGTAGCGTTCGAGCACTTTCTCCTGCTTGCCGCGGTAGAGCTTGCCCACCTTCATGGCGCCGCTCTGGTTGTCCACGAGGATGCCCGGCCGGCAGCTGAGCTTGCCGCCCAGGTAAGCTACCAGTGTGGGGCACCGGCCGCCGGCGGCGAGGAATTCCATGGTGTCCAGCACAAACGACGCATGGGATCGGCTGTGCAGATCGGCTGCCTCGCGGGCGATGTCGGCGGCGCTCATGCCGGCATCGCGCATGCGGCACGTCGCGAGCACCTGCAGGCCGATGCCGGTCGAAAGACTCTTGCCGTCGATGACGTAGACGCCCTCCATGTCGGCCGCCGCAGCGCTCGCGTTCTCGTAGGCGGAGGAAAGCGCGCTGCCCAAGTTGAAGTGGACGACCTGCGAGCCGTCGGCCACAAGCTCGGCGAAGTGCTGCCGGTAGGCCTCCGGCGAGCAGGCGCCCGTTTGGGGCAGCGACTTGTCCTCGTAGAAGCCGTCGAACAGCACCTGGGGCGTGATGTCGATGTTGTCCAAATGGTCGCGCCCGCGAAACTCAATATGGAACGGGAAGCTGCGAACCTGGTGGCGCTCCCGCTGCTCCGGCGACAAATCGCACGTGCTGTCCGCGCTGATGATGACGTTAGGCATGGCCATTCCCTTCAAAGGGGTTAAAAGCTGGAATGCATTGTAGCGCTATTGCGGGCAGTGGGCATTATAAAAGCATTTCCGGCCATCTTGTTTTGCCGTATCGCGTCTTTAGGATCACCGTCGTGGGCCATGCTACAATGGCTGAACCGTTTTGCGCGAATTGAAGGAGGTCGTTTCATGGTTGAGATCGCTGATCTGCGCGATTGTGCCCCGAGCGGCCTTTTCTATGGAGGACGCGCGGGACAGAAGGAGGGCATTCTCATCGAAGGGGAGCCCTGGATTGCCAAGTATCCGCGCACGACGCGGGATTTGGCGGGCAAGCACCTGCCATCGTACACCTCAAGCCCGGTTTCCGAGTATCTGGGTTCGCATATTTACGGGCTTTTGGGCATTCCCGTTCACGAGACGATGCTGGGATATCGGGCCGGGAAGATCGTCTGTGCCTGCCGCGACTTCACCTTCCCGAACGCGCGGCTCTTCGAGTTCAAGGAGATCAAGAACGCCCTTTCCGACGACGATGCCGGCTTCAATTCTGCGCCGTCGGACGGGGAGGTCGTTCTGCTCGGCGATGTGCTCGCCGCCATCGAAACGTCCGATTTGCTGCGAAGCGTGCCGGGTGTGCGCGAGCGCTTCTGGGACATGTTCGTGGTAGACGCCTTCATCAAGAACCCCGACCGCAACAACGGAAACTGGGGCGTTCTCATGACGGCACCGATGATCTATGAGCTGGCGCCGGTCTACGATATGGGCAGCTCGCTCTTCAGCAAGCGCAGCCCCAGCGTGGCGGCGCGCCGGCTGGGCGACGAGGAAGCCGAACACGAGGACGCCTTCGGAACGAATGTCTCGTGCTATCGGCTGCCCGATGGCGAAGGCGGCAGCGTTGCGATCCACCCCTTCGAGTATATGGCGAAGACGACGAACCCCGACTTGACGGCTGCTATCAAGCGCTTTGCGGCAGCCGTGGACATGGAGGCCATCGACGGACTCATCGACAGCGTGCCTGAAGAGGCCTACGGTGTCGTGATTCTATCGGAATCGATGCGCGAGGAGCACAAGCGACTGCTGAGAAAACGTCTCGAAGAGGGTATTCTTCCGCTTCTGTAAATAAAGCGATGCGTTGGAGGGCCTGTCTTAAGCCTCCTCGTCTTCTTCATTCCATTCTGCCTGAATCGCTGCAAGCAATTCCGCTCCTGTCCGATAGCCGGGGCCATTTGCCGCTTTAAGCTCTTCGGTTTCGCGAATCGCCTCGAGCGATTCATCGTTAGGCTCGGGGTCAGACAGCGTAATTGGAATTCTGTGCTCTCTAACTATCTGCTTGTAGAAAGCTCGCGTGACCGATGCCAAATCCAGTCCAAAATACTCGACAACGTCAGAAGCGGCATCTCTAGTGTCGCTGTCGATCTCGATGGTTATATATGATGCTGCCAAGAAAGCCCCAATCTCGCATGTGCTAGTATTGCGAGCATAGCGCTTTGTGTTTTACGACTCAAGCCGAAGGGCCGGGCGTAATATTTAACCAAGGAGAGGTTCATGGCGGTTCCGAAGTACGATGAGATGATGGTTCCGGTTCTGCGGCGTATTGCGGAGACGCCTGGAGACGCTGTGACGAGCAAGCAGCTTCGGCGGTTTGTTATCGACTACTGGGGTTTGAACGACAACGAAGTGGCTGAAACGATTTCGAGTGGGTTCGAACGCTATGCCAACAATATGTTGTGGGCCTGCACTTATCTTAAGCAGGCAAAATGCATCGAGTCGCCAAAGAGGGGGACTTACCTGGTCACCCAGCGAGGGCTCGACCTGGTCAACAGCGGTGTCGAAAAGCTCGATCGCCAAGCGCTTATGCGGTTTCCTGAGTTCTGCGACTTCCTAAATCGGAGCCGCAAGGGAAAAGACGTCTCCGAGAAAAAGACCGAGGAGACGGTCACCCAACCTATGGCTGTCGAAGAGAGCGAGTCTCCGGAAGACACGATAGACGAGGCGTTTCGCAGTATTGAGACGGCGTTGGTGTCGGATATCCTCGAAGCCATCATGCAGCAATCGCCAGCGTTCTTCGAGCGTCTCGTTGTTCAGCTTTTGCTCGCCATGGGATATGGTGACTCGCTCGACGATTCGGGCTCGGTTACTCCTCTTTCAAACGATGGAGGCATTGACGGAGTGATCCGCGAAGATAAGTTGGGGTTCGACAACATTTACATCCAGGCAAAGCGATGGGATTTAAATGCATGTGTCGGGCGTCCTGATCTTCAGGCATTTGTGGGAGCATTGACGGGCACGGGGGCAACGAAAGGTCTCTTCATTACAACAGCGCGGTTTTCGAAAGGTGCGCTTGAATATGCGGGCATGCAGCATGCGGTAAAGCTTGTCCTTGTCGACGGAGACCAGCTTGCGCGTCTTATGATTGCGCACAATGTCGGTGTGTCGGTGCGGCATACCTATGAGATCAAAGGAATTGATCGGGACTACTTCGATATTGATAGCTAAGCTGGGAATGGTGTGACCCTATTGCCTCTCGAAATAGTCGCGGTCGGTTAGGTAGTAGGTGCGGATGTAGCCGGCGGGGGATACGACGACGAACTCGCCGGTGGATTCCAGGAAGTAGAGGTCGTCGCCGTCTTTGGCTTGCAGCTTGTGGAGGGCGGCTGGGTTGGCGACGACGGCGTTGGCGGCGGCGAGGTATTCCTCGGCCGTGGCACAACCGGTCTCCTGGCCGTGCTTTTCGAAGTGCTGCTGCAGTTTGTCTTCGGTGCGGAAGGCGAGGCGCGAGGTAGCTTCGGTGGCGGTTGCGTCGGGGGAAGGTGCGCTTCCGCTTTCGCCGGGCGCAAACCCGCAGCCCGATAGGCACAGGAGCGCAGCCAGTCCGAGAGCGAGAATCTTCCGTGCTTTCAGAAGCGAATGCATCTTTAGTACCCGAGCACGTCGCCGACGTTGGCGGGGATGCAGAGGTCGGCGTGGGCGTCGCGTGGGGTGGGGGTGCGGTTGATGATGGCCAAGTGATCGCCGCTGAAGTAGTCGATAAGACCTGCGGCTGGGTACACCGCCAGACTTGTGCCGGCGATCACGAGCAGGTCGGCGCTGGCTATGGCGCGCACGGCCGCTGTCACGGTGGCGTCGTCCAACGGCTCCTCGTACAGCACCACGTCCGGCTTCACGATGGCGCCGCAGTGCGCGCAACGCGGCACGCCGTCGGGACTCTGCTCGCGCAGGGCCAGCAGCTCCTCTGCAGTGCACGAGGCGCCGCAGCCCATGCAGAAGTTGCGCCACACGCTGCCATGCAGCTCCAGCACGTTCTGGCTGCCGGCCTTCTGGTGCAGCCCGTCGATGTTCTGGGTCACGACGGCTGAAAGCGCTCCCTGCCGCTCCAGCTCGGCCAGCTTGCGATGGGCGGCGTTGGGCGCAGCGTCCAGGGCCAGCATGCGGTCGCAATAGAAGTCGAAGAACTCGCGGGGGTGGGCGTCGAAAAAGCTGCGGGATACCATGGTCTCGGGCGGATAGGGGTAGCGCTGGGCGTAGAGCCCGTCGGCACTGCGGAAGTCGGGGATGCCGCTTTCCGTGGACACGCCAGCACCCCCGAAGAACACCATAAGGCCCGGCGCGCACTCGTCAATCCACTGGCGCAGCCGCTCAATATCACGTTCGGTTTGATCGCTGACCATGGCACGTCCTTTCCGCATCCAATCGCTTGGGGCCTTGGGGCTTTCCAGGAATTGTACCCGACCCTAGGCCTCGACGAGATCGAAATGGGTGTTGGAGAAGACGTTCAGATTCAGGCTCTTCATCAGGTGCTTGAGCGCCGCCTGGGCCTTCACGGAATTGCCCGCGTCATCCAGCGGCGGCGCGAAGGCGCACACGCCGAACAGGCCGGGCATGACGCCGATGACGGCACCGCCCACGCCGGTTTTCGCGGGCAGCCCCGTGGCGTACAGCCAGTCGCCCGAGTGCTCGTAGAAGCCGACGGCGCTCATAAGCGCGACTACCTTGGAAGTGAGCGCTGCGCCGAACACGCGCTTCTTCGTGAGGGGGTTCACGCCGTCGTCGGCGATGGTGGCCGCCGAGATGGCCAGCTGCTCGGCCGTCACGCCCAGTGAGCACTGGCGCGTGTACAGGTCGAGCGACATCTCCGGATCATCGTACATGCGGCCGTACTCTTGCAGCAGCCACGTGATGGAGCGGTTGTCGAAGTTCGTGGCGGATTCGGAATGGTACAGCTCGTCGATGAGTTGGGGCTTGCTTCCCAAAAGAGCGGTCATGTTGTCGAAGATGGCCTTCCATTTCCCATCGGCATCGCCGTGGGGCTTGACGAGCGAACAGGCCGCGATGGCGCCGGCGTTCACGAGCGGCGTGGAGGGTCGGTCGTTTTCCAGCAAGATGGCGAAGATGGAGTTGAACGGCAGCCCCGTGGCATCGGCGCCGATGTCGTCGAGGATCGCCTGCGCGCCGTGCTGTTCCAGTGCCAGAATAGCCGTGTGCACTTTCGAGACCGATTCAATGCCGAAGCGGTAGTCGGTGTCGCCCACAGAGATGAGCCGGCCGTCCGGCAGGCACAGACTGATGCCGAACAGGTCGGAATTCACGTTGGCGAGATAGGGAATGTAGTGCGCATTTTGGCCGCCCTTGATGTCCTTGCAGGCTTCGTAGGCGTCGTGCACGGCGGTGCTGATCTGGTCGAAGGTGAGACGGGTGATCATGGCGCGCTCCTCGCTTCGTGGTGAGAGTTTTTCTCATGGTACGCCGCCGCCTACGGGGCCGCCGCACTCTGACGGCGGTCGTTGGCAAACTGTGGGAGTAGAGCGAGTTCTTTCATCCGGCTGTCGCCTCCACGACTGCGCTAAAGCCGCTCTGTGATAATATGGTCTGAAAAATTTTCCAAATAGAAAGAATGTTGAGATAGATGGTTTCGGAGAAGAAGGAAAGTCTTCTTTCGGTAGATGACGCGGCAGATTCAATCGGCGTTACCAAGCAGACGGTGACGCGGCTCATCCGAGAGGAAAAACTGCCAGCCCAAAAAGTCGGCAACAAATGGGTCCTTCGCGAAGAAGCGCTGCGGGACTACATGCGGGACAACAATCTCGTCCCAGAGCCTAAGGATCATGGGTGCTTGATGAGCGAAAAGCCGGGAATAGTGGCGCTCAGCTTCTTTTCGGGGGCGCTCGGCCTTGACCTGGGCATGGAGGCTGCGGGCATTGAGCCGCTTCTCTATTGCGAAAACGATCGCAAATGCAGGATGACCATTCAGGCAATGCGACCGCAAGGCGCCCTGATCGGCGACATCAACCAGTACTCGGCAACGGAGATCCTTCAGATGGCCGGTTTGGAATCGGATGCGAAGGTCGATGTCATGTTCGGCGGCCCTCCTTGTCAGGCTTTTAGCACGGCTGGCGCGCGACGTGCGTTTGACGACGCGCGGGGTAATGTGTTCCTGAAGTACCTTGAGCTGGCCTCAGAAATAAAACCTACGTACCTGGTAATAGAAAATGTACGCGGGCTTCTTTCGGCTCCCTATGCTGTTGAGCGACACGGGCAGCCGGTCAAAGGGGGCGCGCTGCATGTGATTCTTCGCAAATTGGAGGAGGCGGGGTATTCCGTGAGCTTCAATTTGTATAACGCTGCGAATTTTGGTGCGCCTCAGATTCGGGAACGCGTTGTGCTTATCGGAAAGCGGGGAGAAAGCAAAGCCCCTTATTTGACGCCCACTCACGAGTGCGATGGGCAGCACGGACTTCCGCCGTGGAAAACGTTCGGCGAGGCCGTGGGGGATTTGAAGGCGCGTCCCATGCAGCACACTGATTTCCCCGAGAAGCGCCTCAAGTATTTTAGAATGCTCAAAGAGGGGGAGTATTGGAAAGATCTGCCCGTGGCTGTGCAGCGCGATGCTATGGGGAAGGCCTTTGAGCTGTCGGGTGGCAAGACGGGATTCTATCGGCGCATACGATTCGATCGTCCGTCTCCGACGCTGGTCACCTCTCCGACGATGCCGGCGACGGATCTGTGCCATCCTACGGAAGATCGCCCGCTTTCGGTGGAAGAGTACAAGCGCGTTCAGGGCTTTCCCGACGATTGGCGTATCTGCGGGAATGTTGCGGATATGTACAAGCAAATCGGCAATGCGGTGCCGGTAGCGCTTGGCGAGGCCATTGGGCGGGCGATTATCGGGGATATGAACGGGGACGAACCTGACGAGCGATTCGCCGATTTTCGCCATTCCCGCTATCGATTGACCAACGACGAAACGTGGCAGGCGCCTGTCGCACGATGATTTCCGACATGGCTGCGCCTGTTCTATGGAGGGATATGACGCGGCTCTCGAACTAGCAAAGCCGCTGCTTGAGCAGTTGGACGTCGTTCATAGTGTTGCCAAGGGAGTTCTCCTCAAGGGCCTGGCGCATCTCTTCCTGCAGCCGGTCGATGCATTCTTGACGCGCTTGGCGGACATCGCCGATCTCGATGCGGGAAACGTCGTCGATGAGACCCTCGACGGAGTCGAAGCCGGTGAGCCATTGCCAGAAAGCCGCCCCTGTCAGGTAGCGGTACTGAAACCCGGCGATGTCCCGGTTGGCTTGATCGCGCTCGTCGGGCTGGTAGGTGCGTATCTCATCGATGGCCTTGTTGTGGCGCAGCACGCAGAACGCTGGCAGCACTTGTTGGTTGCTGGCGCGCTTGAATCGCCGCTGAGTCTCGCACTTATCTTTCAATTCGCGGAGCTCCTGGGGGAATGACGCCGAATTGGTGGTGTTGACTTGCGATTTGAGCTCGCATACGTAAAGGGCTCCGTCGCGCACCGTCATCATGTCCCCCGTGTCGAGGGTGTCGGAGGAAATCGCTGCAATCAGCGCCTGCCACAGGTTGCCCATGACCGTTTCCTCGCTGGAGCTTTCGCAGGCCCGGAATGCCTCGAGGACGAACTCTTCAGCGGTGGCAACGCCGCGGGCGGCGAACATGATGACATCTTTGCCAAGCAGTTTCCTGAGGTTGATCTTAGAGCTGTCGCGATAGTAGGCCGCCCTCTTGGCGGAGAACTCTCGCAGCATGTCGTAGGCAATGGCGCGCTGCCGGGCTACGTCGTCAGTGTAGACAACGCCGTTCTCGATGCGCTGTTCTGCGGAAAGGGTAATGGATGGGTGCGAAGGGGTGTCCATAGCGAACTGCCTTTCTTGGCGTTTGTTTGCGAATACCATTATATTGCATGCATGGGGCCATTTCAGAAACGAGCTTGTTTGCGAGCGTGGCTTTGCTGAAGGGTTGTGAGGCTCGCTTGTTCTAAAATGTCAGCTAAACATTCCTTTCCAGAAAGGCCTTTATGAACGACATTCAAGGCGTGCTGTTCGATGCGGATGGCACGCTGATCGACACCTACGACATCATTCTCACTTCGATGCGCTATGCCGTGAACGACGTGCTGGGCTGCTCGCTTGATGACGCCGAGCTAATGGCGGGGGTTGGCACGCCGCTCTACGATCAGATGCTGCATTTCACGGGCGGCGACTCGGCTCGTGCTACCGAGATCACGCAAATCTACCGCGACCACAATGACGGCGTCCACGATGCGCGCATTCGCGCCTTCGGCGACACGAAGGCGGCGCTCGAGCGGTTTCAGGCGGCGGGCATCCCGATGGGCGTGGTCACCTCGAAGCGCCATGCCATGGCCCAGCGCGGACTCGAAATGAGCGGCATCGCAGACCACTTCCAATTTCTCATCGGCCATGACGATTGGCCCGAGCATAAGCCAGCTCCCGGCCCCATTCTGCGAGGCTGCGAGCTTTTGGGTGTGGCGCCAGAATGCAGTCTTTACGTGGGCGACAGTCCCTTCGACATCCAGGCTGGCAACGCTGCTGGCTGCGCTACCGCCGCCGCCCTCTGGGGCATGTTCCCACGCGAGGCCCTGGCGGCCGAACGTCCCACGCTCATGTGCGATTCGCTAACAGGGCTCGCGGATCGACTGGGCATTTAGGCCAGCTTACAGCTGCACAACCATATCGCGCTCTCGGCAAGTTGCGCGGACGCTCTCTCGTACTATGATTTCTTGGCACAAGGCGCTACGTGCTTTCGGCGCGTTGGCGCGAAAGCATCTGCGACGAAACATGCTGCGGCGAAACACGCTGCGGCGAACTCGAACGTAGTCGCCGGCGGTGGAGGTGCGTCGACTGCCGGGGCGCCGCGTGTGAAGGCGCCTGGCTTTAGCCGGCCGCAATATAGAATGGAGTTGCCGCTATGGCTGTTCAAAACAAGCAGACCGCAAAACACCGCCAGGCGATGATCGTGGTGCTGTTCGCGTGCAACCTGCTTGCCTCTTTGATGCAGTCGCTCATGAACGTCGCGCTCGACTATGTTTCGGCAGAGTACCACGTGAGCCTGTCCGAGGCGAACCTGCTGGTGCTCGGCTATTCCATCGTGGCGGGTATTGTCATTGTGCTCGCAGCCCTCTCGCTCCACCGCTTCGGTTTGAGGAAGGTCATGCTCTTCGGGCTGATCGTGTCGTTCGTCGGCTCGCTGCTCGGCGTTCTAGCCTGGGATTTTCCCTCCTTGGTGGCGGCGCGACTCATTCAGGCCGTCGCCACGGGCCTCTACTTCCCCGTCGTGAACGAGGCCCTGCTCAATCTTTCGCCTAAAAACGGCGCCGGCCGCCTGCTCGCTATCAATAGCGGCATCATCGGCATCGGACTTGCGGTGGCTCCCATCGTTGCGGGCCTTATCATCACCTATTGGGGGTTGCGGGTACTGTTCGCCATTCCCGCAGTGACGGCGTTCGTTCTCTTTTTCATTGCGCGTCGCACGATCGTCGATGTTATGCCGCGTCAGAAGTTGCCCGTCGACGGGCTGAGCGTCGTGCTCATTGCCGCGGGGCTTTCCGCCTTCATGATCGGCTTGAACGAGGTTACGCGCAACCCGCTGCCGATGGCGGCGCTCATGATCGCGGGAATTGCCGTGTGTGCGTGGTTCATCCACCGTCAAGGACGCCTCGCCCATCCGCTTTTGGACATGCGTCCGCTTCGCAACAAGACTTACGCTCTGGGCGAGACCCTCATCGTTCTCAGCTATATGAGCTCAATTTACCTCAGCCTGCTCATTCCGCTTTATTTGGAAGGGGTGGCGGGTTTCACGCCGTTCATTGCTGGTTGCTTGCTGGCTCCGGCGACGCTGTGCTATGCGGGTCTGTGCTTTGTCAGCGGCCGGATGCTCGGGAAGGCGGGGGTGTGGCCGCTTGTGCCCGTCGGATTCGGCGTGTGCCTTGTCGGGTTCGTGGCGCTTGCGGTGTTCACGCGGCTCGATCTTGCGCTGGCCATCGTGGGCTGCATGGCGCTTGCGTGCGCGGGAATCGGCACCGAGTATCCTGCGATTAAGAGCGTCGATCTGGAAGTGCTCGCGCCCGAGCTGTCCGCAAGTGGCTCGTCGATCCATTCCACTTTGGTGCAGATTGCAGGATCTATTTCGTCGGCGCTCTTCGTCGGTCTCATGTCGGGGCAGGTTCACCGCCTGATGGCCGATGGCATGGCGAAAGCGCAGGCCTATAGCGCAGGTTTCTCGATCACCGTGTACCTGGCGGTCGCCTTTGTAGTGGTAGCGGCCATCTTATCGGTGGTTTACGCGCGCCATGTGGTCAAGCTGACCCGTGGGAAGTAGGGCGCAGGCGCATATGCAGGATGGGGAAGGGGTCGCCCATACCGTCGGTTTCCGAGCGGTCGAACACCTCGAAGCCGTAGTGCTCGTAGAAGCCGACGGCTTGGCCGTTCTGCTCGTTTACATCCACGAGGGTGGCGCCGTGCTCGCTTACGGCATGGTCGAGCAGGAGTGAGCCCAGCCCGCAGCCGCGAAGGGACGGGTGGATGAACAGCATCTCGATCATAGCGCCATCGACACCGATAAAGCCTACGACCTGGCCATTCTCGTCACAGCAAGCCGCCAGGTGAGCGACGGACGCAATCGCATCCGGCACATACCCTGCGATGCGCTCGATGTCGTCCGACGTGAGAAATGCGTGCGTTGCTTCAACCGAAGCCCGCCAGCAGGCGACCAGCTCGGCCAGCAAGCTCGTGTCGTCGCCAAGCTCAATGTCTTCGATGCGGAATGCCATTGTGCTCCTTCCGTGCACGCATGAAACTTTAAGGACTATAGCATACCGTGCTGCAGCGGTCGGGGTGCTGCTCGTGCGCTGCTTCTGCCAGTACTTCCGGTGCGAGACGAGAGCACCCATGAACGAGACGGGCTCTTCGTAGCGATACCTTGTTGCTCTTTGACAAAACAGTAAACGGCAGTAAAAGAAGTTCAAAACAGTAAAGCGCTGGGAGACGCTACGGAACCGCAGCGACCGCGGCTTAGGCGGGGCAGAAGCGTGAGCCGGACGTGCCGAAGTTGCACTTGAACGGAGAGGAAGGGGCGTGGTTCAATGGGTACTCTGATCGGGTAAGGAGGTGCGAAGTGAGCCAGCTTGAAGATTTGAATCGCGCCATGGCCTACATCGAGGAACATTTGGATGGCACGGTCGATATGGACGTGCTTGCGCGCATTGCGGTGTGCTCGAAGTATCAGCTGCAGCGGATGTTCCCCTATCTGACGGGCGTGACGCTGCCCGAATACATCCGTCGCCGCGCTATGACTCGGGCAGCCCAGGATCTGCGGGCGACGGACGCGAAGGTGGTGGACGTGGCCCTGCGCTACGGCTACGACTCGCCGACGGCGTTCGCTCGGGCGTTCCGGCGCGTGCACGGTGCCTCGCCCAACGATGCTCGGCGCCCGCAGACTAAGCTGACGCTCTACCCGCGCTTCGTGTTCACCTTGTCCGTGAAAGGAGAAGAGCCAATGGATTACCGCATCATTGAACAGGGCGCCTTCCGCGTCGTCGGCATTCCGTCCGACAACGGGACGTGGGAGGTGGAAGATGCTGGGGAGAAGGCCGTCGATTACTGGGAGAAGTTGGGACCCCGCGTGCACGAGATTCTCGATCTCGTGGACGGCAGCGAGCCGGCTGGGCTGCTCGGCGTTCAGTTCTGCCGCGACGGCGCGTTCGACTGCTACATGGCCTGCGTCGCGACGAACCGCCCGTGTCCCGAGGGCATGGAGGAGCGCACCGTGGAAGCGGCCACCTACGCGGTGTTCGAATGCGTGGGGCCCATGCCCGAGGCGATGTGCGAGCTGTGGCACCGTATCCTGACTGAGTGGCTGCCCTCGTCTGGCTATCGCTGGGAGAGCAAGACGGACGTTGAGCGTTACTTCACGCCGCGCATGACCGCTCCCGACAGCCGCAGCGAAGTCTGGCTCCCGGTGGTGAAAGCCTAGCGGAAGCGGGTTCTTTCCGGCCATTCCAGCAGCATCTATGGGGCGTCTTCGGCCGTCCCATAGATGCTCGGGAGCTAGCGCCGTTGGCCGGCGCTAGCTGCGCGCTACTTCTGCCAGTGCTGCAGGTGGGGGACGAGGACGCCCATGAACGAGACGGCCTCTTCTTGCGACATGCCGGTGGCCTCCATGAGGAAGGGGGCCGTCTTCTCGATGAGCTCGTCCTCGCTCTGGTAGGCGAATTGGCCGCCGTCATAGCACCACTTGCAGTAGGCCATGTTCTCTGTGCCGTCGGCCTCGGTACCGTGGGGCATGTTGGGAACGGTGAAGGGGGTGCCACAGCATTGGCACAGCTGGCTCACGTCGATGTCGAAGAGCTGAATGACCGGCACGTCAAGCACAGCCGCGATGAGCTTGCGCATGTCCACGGACGGCTCGGTCTCGCCGTTTTCCCAGCGCGACACCGCCTGACGGGTGACGTAAAGCTTCTCGGCCAGATCTTGTTGGGTCATGCCGCGCTGCTCCCGCGCCGCGGCAAGGGTTTCCTTGAACGCCATGTTCGTCCTTTCTTGCAGGGCCCCCGGGTGGTTGCCCGCGTTTTTACAGGGGCGTCTGGGTGATTGCCCTCGTTCTCGCATGAGCTCATTCTGCCTGGTCGCCTGGCTCCCTTCAAGCAACATCTTGTTGCGCGCGGACGCTCATGGATGGTTGAAAGTTAGAAGAGGTTGTCTATCGGCGCCGGGCGCCGTGGGCGGCTTTCAGCTTGGTGGCTTCCGGGTGCTCGGCCGGACAGAGGTCGAGGAGCGTTTCAAGCTCCTCGGCGACATCTGTGTCCGCGTCGCTGGGGTCGAGGCGCTGGAGCATGCCGAACTCGAAGGCGTCTTCGCCGTGCTGATCCCATAAGGCTTGCAACCGCTTGTCCGGGTAAAGCCCCGACGACAGTTTTGTCCAGTTTCGTCAAACGAGCTAATCGTCGATCAAAGGGTTGTGAAGCATGCGCAATCCGCGCTCGATAGATTTTGTGTCAGTCTTGTCGCGCAAATGAAAGCTGATTCCCTGGTTGATGAAAAACTCGACGATCGCCTCGAGGGCGCCAGACTCCATGCTCTTCTTGATGGTTTGACTCTTCAACTGCTCAATGATTCCTCAAAAAAGAACCAATCGTTTGCCGAGGCGGTTCTTCGGTGTCATATGGCGACGCTCGTTCCATAGCATTCGCGGGGCGCTCTTTGGGAGTCTCCGCATTAAGGGGGGCGACCATTTTCATGGAAAGGAGAGTCTTTTACGATTCTCGAAAGCACGTGCCGGCGCCGTAGAGGCGAATCGTGCCGCCCTCGAGTTCGTGGGCGTCGCCCAGGTACTCCCAGCCGCACTTCTCGTAGAAGCCCACCAGATCAGTGACTAGGTACAGGCGGTTGTAGCCCATGGTGGCCGTTTCGGCCCGGGCGTGATCGAGTAGGTGCCGCGCGAGACCACGGTGACGATACTCTTCCTCCACGTACAGGGCGCAGAGGTTGGGGGCGAGGTCGGGCCGGTCGTGGAAGTCGTTCTCGATGATGCCGCAGCCCGCAATGATGGGGCTCGCGACCTCGTTGTTCGCGCGCACGATGTACCACTGAGGGACGGCGCTGCCAGCTCGGGCGCTTTCCCGCATGCTCTCCAGGTACGCATCTTCTGGAATGCCCCACTTCGCAGAGAACCACGCAGCCGCCTCTTCCGCCATTTCAGGATGATCCGCCACCCGCCAAATGCGCCAAGGCGCGTCCGAGGCCGTGCTTGGCTCTTCCCCCGAAGGCCAGCGGTCTCCATCGCCAGGCGTTCGCTTGCCGGGTTCTGCCTTTGGCTGCTGGCTAAAAAGTCGCTTCTCTTGCGGGGCGAAATAGTGCTCGGTGGCGTAAAGGTAGCGCTCTTCGAAGCGTTGCACGGCTTCCCTCGACTTTTTTGCGAAGGGGAGCAACATGTCGTAGGCGTGGAACCAGTGGGGGTACACGTCCACTGTCGCTTCTATGCCTGCGCGCTTGAGGTTCGCGACGTACTCAAGCGCCTCGCAATAGAACGGCTCTGCAGTGCCGACGTAAGTGTAGGCAGGAGGCAGCCTTGCGTAATTGGTTTCCCGGGCGGGAGCGGCGTAAGACGGTGGCGTCGTGCCTCCTAAATCGCGGAGATAGTGTTTCCAGGCAAATCGGTTGGTGCGCGTGTTCCACACGGGTGCGTGATTGTCTCGCGAAGAGGCGGTCTCCCGGTCGTCCAGCATGGGGTAGAGGGGCATCTGGAAGGCGACGTTGACCTCGCCGAGATCTCGCGCCAAAAGGCAGGTGGCCACGGTGAGGCCGCCCCCGGCGCTTTCCCCACCCACCATGATCTGTGCGTCGTTGATCCCCAGCTCGTCAGCGTGAGCCTTCAGGAAAAGCAGAGCGGCGTAGCAGTCTTCCAGATCGGCGGGAAACGGTTTCTCGAACGCGGTGCGGTATTCCGGGGCCACTACCACGGCGCCGTGCTTTTCCACTAGAAGGCGGGCATGGGGTAGGAGTATTTTCTGGTACATGCCGTGAAGATGGCCTCCTCCGTGGAGCCACAGGATGCCAGGAGTGTTTTCTTGCGACCGCGCGCTTTCCGTGGGGCGTAAGATAAGAACCCGTATGTCGCGATCCGAGGAGGGGATCATCCTTTTCTCGATGGTGTGCAATTTCCGCGCGGCCATGCTCGTCCTCCGGATTCCCGAGGCTTTTCTGCTCAGGGTAATATACTGCCAGAAGGCAGAGGGGTCAGAGGAGAAAAGTCCTGACGCGTATTCGGGCGATGCAATGCGTTCTATGGCCGAGGGTCTGCTCTTGCCGCCCTTTCGGTCGACGAACCCCCCGGTTTCTGCAGCAAATCTCGAGTTGTAAGCGTCTGCTTCCGCTTGTGGTAGAAGACGCGTCGAGTGGTTGGAGAGAAATGCCCGATCAGAGCGGTGCGCTTTAGGGCGATTACCCGAGAAGGCTGACGACGCCCTTCCTCGGACGCTTATAACTCAAGATTTCATGCAGAATAGGGTACCTTCGCCGACCGAGGGCCAGTGTAGAATGCGGTCGGTGCCCCTGCTGCGAACCCCGTTTGAAGATGGCTTTCGCAGGGCGATGTTGCCGCTGCGAAAGCCCATGTGGTCATCGCCGTCGTTGCTCGACAATGCTGAGCATTGGCAGGAGAGGCTCTACTCGCATGATTCTTTGCGGCCGAGTTCGCTTAGGGCTTGCAGGGTGGGTTGCACGTTCTCGGCGTGCCAGTTTTTGTAGCCGCCGGCGTACTGCGTGGCGTATATACCGGACAGTCGCAGGTCGCTCAGCTCCTTTTGCTGGGTGGTGAGGCGCACGGCGCCGCTGCTGGTCTCGATGTCGATGACTACGTTGCGCAAGTCGTCGATAAGCTTCACAGATTCAATGTCCGCATACGGAATAACGAGCGAGACGTCCCGTTCCAACGTTCCCCAAAACGACTCGAATGGAAGCAGGATGAGTTCGTTCTCGCACATCTGGAGGACCGCCACATCCCATGTCTCGAAAAAGCGGACGATCTTCTCGCTCAAATCTCCCGCCGCGCCCTTGACGATAATGCATCGATCCTCCAAAGGCGTGTAGCCGGCATCCATCGCATATTTCCAGACCTTTTCCTCGCGGGCCATAGCTGCTGTTCCTTTCACTCGGATTTGCGTCGACGGGCATTATTCTGCCGATTCGCTCCTATGTCTGCAAATGGACTGCACTAGTAAAATCCCTGCTCAAAGGGCCTGTAAAAGACTTTTGACAGCTGCGCCTGCGCCATTTTGCAAGACTTGTGGGATATCATTTCGGTGCACACAAGCGGCGCGACACGCCAACGGGTAATCGAAAGGAAGGGATCGATGGAGCTGGCTCGGCAGTTGAAGGCCAAGCGGGAAGAGCGCGGGTTTTCCCAAGACGAGGTTTCGAAGGCGATTTTCGTGTCGCGCCAGACCATCTCGAATTGGGAGAACGACAAGACCTACCCGGACGTGCAGAGCCTGCTTTTGCTCAGCCAACTGTTCGAGGTTTCCATCGACGAGCTCGTGAGGGGAGACGTGGTCGCCATGCAGCGTGCCATCGCGGAGGATGCACGCCGGATGCGGCTGCTGTCAATCGGGATGCTGACCTTCTCGGGGCTGGCCTTCCTCTTCCTTCTCGGCTTCTCGATTGCGTGGCCAGAACCGTCGGGGTTCGCGCGCATGAGCAAGGGGAACCTTGCGGGGGCGGTCACATTCATCGTGCTCTACGCCATCGGGTTCGCCATGGCCGTCGGGGTGGATCGCCTGAAAAAGAAGCACGACGTCGTCGCCTATCGGGAGATCGACCGGTTCCTCAAGGGCGAAGTGGCAGCCGAGCCCGATGCGGAAGGCTTCGCCCGCAAGCATCCGGCGCTCGGCGTCGTAGTGAAGCTTTTCGGCGGCGCCGCAATCGGCCTACTGCTCGCAGGGCTTTTGCTCGCTTTGGAAGGATAGGCCGCCAATCACACTGATGTATTGGCATAAATTCAGTGTGATTGTTTAAATCTGCGAATGCAGCTCTGTGCGACAAAGGATCATGCCCGGACTTCTCCCGAGTGCTCTATCGCGAGCAAGCTGTCGCGGATGTCTTTTTGAGCCAGGGGCCGCATGCTGTCTGCGTAGCGGGCGACGTCGGCATCTCTCAGCGCGGAGACGATTTTGGGCGCAAGGGTGGGCTTGGCCTCGGCGAGCAGGGGGAGCAGTTTTATGCACTGTCTCGCGCAGATGGGCTTTTCGTCGGTTATATGCTCGAGGTACCCGTCGATTATCCAGAGGCTCATCTCCCAGAGCAAGCTGCTTGGTGATTGATTTCCTTTCGGGCAAAATGAGACACCGTCTCTGAGCAACTGTCTCATTATCACGCTGCAATTCATGGCGATTTCGCTAGGCGGCGTGTCCCTGTGGCAGCATCACCGACCACCATGGCACAGCTCGTGGCATTCGTCAGGGAACTTGCCAGGTAATGTGTGCCGGTGACCATGCAAATTAGCTTAATGTAATCGGTTCCGGATTTGAGGATATCAGGTCCATGAAAGACGCGAACCCTGTCAAACTTTTCAATCCGAGCAGGGTTCGCAAACTTTGTTAGTGGTGGAGAATCGGTGCGAGACTGCACGGCATACAAGCACTTGATTCGATGCCATCATTGCCAACTGAATGAGTGATTGCCTGCTCCTAACGCAAAGTGATACTTCACCAAGCCGAGATCTTCGCCCGAGAACGTTCCCGACTCGTACGTGATGGAAACCTCGTCTCCAACACCCTTTATTTTGAATGCTTGTTTATCGAGAGCGGTTGGGGCAAGGAGTGCAGCCTCGACGCCATTCTTGAACCACTCGGGTTCAGGGCCTTCGTATGTTGCGACCTCTTGGGGAGACTTCGACTTGTGTGGCTTTCCCTGCGTGGCTCCGTAGCCGACGGCAATGATGCCGATTACCTCATCGCCAGGTGCCTTTTGTGCCACCCTGGCATGGCTATACGTACCACCTACCCACCAGGTATTCAGTCCGAGCGTTTGACAGAACAGCATGAGATCGGCTCCTGCCATTCCAAGCCGCTCACGCAAGTCGGGAGCGGCTTTTCCGGCGAGGATGAAGTAGTTTCGCACGCCTTTGGCCAAAACGAGCTTGATCGCCGCATTGAAGGCGGAGCTGTCACCTCTTATCAGTTGGATATCAGTGTGGTACTTTACGTTAATATCGTTGAGGCGCTCATTAATCTCCTGAGCGACCTCGATCGGAATTGGCTTATCGGTGTATTTGCGAACCATATGCCTCTCGGACATGGCTTGTTTCATATCCATACTGTATTTCTCCTTACTGAGGGATGGGGGAGCTTGTCGCCAAAGACGAACAGGCTCATTCCATGAACTGCGGCGTATCGAGGACCTCCGTCAATCTCTCGACTATGGCGATTAGCTCTTCGATGTCCTCACGTCCTATCGTTTCTATGAGGGCGTCGAGTTTTGCATTGAATTCGTTCTCTTCGTCACCGAGTAGTTCGCGTCCTTTCGGCGTGAGCAAAACCAGTGTGTTGCGCCTGTTCTCGCGAGAAAGGGCACGCGTGATGAAGCCCTTTTCCTCAAGCGAGTGCAGCATCTGCGACACCGCACCTTTTGTGACGGAGAGAAATTGCCCGATATCCGTTGGACTCACATTCGAAGGGCTGTCGGCCGAGTTATTGTCCACGGCCCTTAGTAGCATGAATTCAGCAAGACTGATATCCTGCTTCCCGTCCAGCGGCCTCATTCCCAAGCCAGAATTGGCAAGCTTCTTGAACTTGAATATGGTTTGTAGAAGCTCGATGCGCAGCTTCTCGTCTTTTGCTCTGCTCACACTATTTGTCATGGAGCCTTCCCGTCTTATCTTTTCTAACCGTTAAGAGCCTCATTCGCAAGTTCTGCAATACGCTCTCGGGCATCTCCTGCAAAAAGTCCTCCGTGGTAACACAACACGTCTTCGATATCATACTTGGTCAGCTTGGATATTGAAGAATACGCCTCGCTTTCGTCAGCTGAAAGACCATGTTTTGGGCCGAACAATTCGCCATCGACCAAATCGAGCTCGTCACCAGCGACGAGTATTCCATTCTTGTTAAGATAGAGGCATATATGGCCTTCCGTGTGGCCTGGTGTATGAATTACGGTAATGCCTCCACCAAAAGGAAGGACATCCCCGTCTTCAACAGTCTTCGTGACAGCAACACCTTTATAGGCCTTTGCTTCGGCTACTAGCTTCTGCATCTCTTCACGAAGGCTTTCCGGCATGGAATCGAGTGTGGTTTTTAAATTCTCAGGATCGAGCCTGCCGAACTGCTCTGTTCCTTCGATAAAGGGCTTCTCTGCTTCATGACATATAACATCAGTTCCTTCACCGGCAAGGGCAACAAGACCAGGCAGACCGCCGATATGGTCGAGATCCTGATGCGTGAGGATCAAGGCATCAATATCCATTGTCGTCATATCGATTTCACTCAGCTGCTCTTCGATTTCGGGAATAGAAGTCGGTAATCCGGCATCTATCAGAACAGAACCTTCTTCATTAGATACAAGCAGGGGATATATCGTGCTTGTCTGGCCCAGCCTCTCCATCTCGAGCTCAAGCGCATATACGCCATCGGCTATCTTTTGCATTGCGGACTCGCCTCCTCCCTAGAGAATCTCTTCGATCCAATTCATGATGAACTCAGAAGCTGGAGCATATCCTCCGGTTTGACAATGACATTGCGCGGTGGAATCGAAGTCGAAGAGGTGATACTTCTTCGGGCACTGTAAGGCTTCAAAGTATTGTTTTGCTGCTCCCGGCTGAACTTCGGCTGCGCCATCGAGAACGAGAGTGTTGCACGAAACAAGGCCAACCACATCGGAATTGTCATAGCGATCCAAATCGGCTGGAACGTCTTCTTTTGGAACGCCCTGCTTCCAAGCGTAGTCATCTAGCATGAAGTTCATGAAGGGCGGACGCTGCTCCTCGGGGATCTGAAGTATCATCTGTAGCCTCTGCTTTATCTGTCCGCCCCAGGCGAGATTGCCAGGATCTGCCACCATCACCTTGAAGCGCTTGTCGAAGGCAGCCGCTCTCGTATTGAGGAAGCCTCCGAAGCTCATCCCCATGAGTCCGATGCGGTCTGGATCGACTTCGCCTTCAAGCTTGCTCAATGCGTAATCCAATACGGGAGTGACGACATGCTCCCAGTCAGGACGGAAGGTGAGGCCTTGCATGCGCAGGGCTAGGCCTTGCCCGGGTCCATCGTAAATCACGCAATGAATCCCACGCCTCAGCGCCTCGTCATAGACCCATCGCGTATCCTCCGCCCAGGTGTCACGACCTGGCGTGATCACCAGGAGCGGTGCCTTGCCTTCGGCGTGGGGCGAGCGATAGATATGTCCCGGCAGAAACGTGCCTTCATAGGGTATCTCAATGTACTCTCCCGGATAGCCTGACAGGGAAAGATATCGCTCATAGCAGCTCATGTAAGACTGAGCGTACTCTTGAACTTTCGGGCTATGGATGTCGGTGTAATTCATGAGCATCACACGCCAATACGTTGAGGCGCGTAGATAGGCGGATGCAGCGGATTGCGTATGACCTTTGGCTTCATAATCTTCTGCTTGGCTTTGCAGTTTGCAAGCCATGGCGCCCCACGACTTCGCCCATCCGTCTTCTGCAAACTTATCGATGTCGCAAATGCACTGAAAGGTTTCGCCCACATCTGCCATGCCGGTGTAGACGAGGCCCAGGACATGCTTGGCGACCGCATCGGTCAATATATCGCTGCTGAGTTTGATTTCTGACCAGTACTCGGCATCGCCGACAAGCGACGCTTCTGGTTGGCCGCCTTCTGCCATTTTCTGCATCTTTTGCATCATATCTTCTTTGTTTGGCATGATGTCAACCTTTCTCTACAGATGCTGTCTGTCAATACAGTATAGATCTAAACAATATAGTTGTAAACCATAATGAGGTTGAAAAAGAGGGCCAGCGCGAAACGCGCCAGCCCTGTGCTCTATGGGCGCTATTAGATTCCTACAAAGCGTTGGCTTCTTCGAGGATCTTGTCCATGACTTCAGGCGTGAAGCCCTTCTTGCCTGCTTGGGGGAATTTGAGGAAGGTCGAGATCTTGACCTTCCCTCCATTCTTCATGTTAGGGTCTTCTGTGGATCCGGGAACGTACTTCTCTATGATGGCAACGATCTGGGGATCGGCCATCAGCTCTCCCAGAGTGGAGGAAGTCGTGTAAGCCATGATTCTCCTTTCGGTTGCTCGGCACGTATGCGCGCATCGCCTGCTCGTTGCTATTCGCTAGTGAACTCCGTGTCGAAATCAGCGTTCTTGCGCTCGAGCTCGATGTATTCTGCAGCAGCCTTTCCTTTTCCCTCTTCATGTAGCAACCGGTTGTGACGATAGAGCAACACACGCGCGGCACGAAGCACGCATCGCCCGAGAACGCATAGCACGTGTGGTTCGGGCTGCCGAAGGAGGTAGCCAAGCGCACGATCGGCATCACTCCTAACGAGGACGGCACTCTATCCATCGACCCGAAGGCCGACGGAGCTCAGAAGATGGCTCAGGCTATAAGCACTTGGCATAATGTAAAAGAGGAATTGAAGAGCGGTCAGATGAGCGAGGACGACTACAGGTTCTGGAAATCGTCGTTCAGGCTTTAAGACTCAAACTCCATATCAATACACCTCTAAGGACGCCGTTTGGCGTCCTTCTCTGTTCACGGCAGAAACTATTACACGAGCGACAAAGCGACGAATGGTACCACCTGCCGTCCTCAAAAGGTCTCTGTTTTAGGTTCATATTCAAGTCTTTATGAGCGACTTCTGGCTACCCGGTACCGTTTTTCAAATCTCGAAGAGAGCGCAAATTGCGCCGAAATGAGCTCAAAATCATCCTTTTTCATAGTACCGCCCGAATTTTTACACCCCATCCCGAACTGGGCAAACATGAAAAACGACACCTCAAATTAGAGGTGAGTTCAAAATGGTACTATTTTTGTCTTTTCGAGCGAAAAACACACCCAAGCAATCGTTGCAAGTGGTTTATCGAGACCATTGTTTTGGAAAGCTTTCCAAAACTTTCCACTTCTTTCGAATTCTCTTAATACTGAAGAACCAAAAAGCGTGCCCCACCTGGGATAAAAAGACCCGCCGAGGCTTCGGCGGGTCTGAATTCTGCGATTTCCGTTTGAGAGCTTTTCCCAGCGGCTTACAACTTTTCTTTACCGGAATGGGTGTAAATTACACAAATTTACAAAACATTAGACTAGATAAAAAAATGCCTCTGACCTCGCAATTTACTCCCACTCGACCGTGCCCACGGGCTTGGGGGTCAGGTCGTAGCAGACGCGGCAGATGCCGGGGACTTCGTGGGTGATGCGATCGGTCATGCGCTTGAGGAGCGCCCAGTCCAGCTCGGGCACCTCGGCGGTCATGACGTCCACGGTGTTGATGGCGCGGATGATAGCCGGCCACTCGTAGGCGCGCACGCCGTCGCGCACGCCGGTGGCGCGCATGTCGGGAACCACGGCGAAGTACTGCCAGGCGCCCACGTTCGCCGCTTCCATCTCTTCGCGGACGATGGCGTCGGCCTCGCGCAGGGCCTCCAGTCGGTCGCGAGTGATGGCGCCGAGGCAACGCACACCCAAGCCCGGGCCGGGGAAGGGCTGGCGCTCAACCATGTTCTCGGGCAGCCCCAGCTCGCGGCCGACGACGCGCACCTCGTCCTTGTACAGCAGCTTCACGGGCTCCACCAGGTCGAACTGCAAGTCCTCAGGCAGGCCGCCGACGTTGTGGTGGGCCTTCACGCCGTCCTTCGACTCCAAAATGTCGGGGTAGATGGTGCCCTGGGCGAGGAAGTCCACCTCGTCGCCCACCTTGCGGGCCTCCTCCTCGAACACGCGGATGAACTCGCCGCCGATGATCCTGCGCTTGGTCTCGGGCTCATCGACGTCGGCCAGAAGGTCCAGGAAGCGGTCGGTGGCGTCCACGTACACCAAGTTCGCGTCCATCTGGTTCTGGAACACGTCGATGACCTGCTCGGACTCGCCCTTGCGCATAAGCCCGTGGTTCACGTGCACGCACACGAGGTTCTTCCCGATGGCCTTAATGAGCAGCGCCGCCACCACCGAGGAATCCACGCCGCCGGACAGCGCCAGCAGCACCTTCTTGTCGCCCACCTGCTCGCGAATGGCGGCAACCTGTTCGTCGATGAACGCCTGTGCCAGCTCGGGGGTGGTGATGCGCTCCATGTCGTCGGGGCGAACGTTCTCGTCCATTGAGACCTCCTCGGTTTCAGTGCGGCTTTTCCGATGGCGAGATTATAGCGTACAGGGGCAGGGGGCGACGGAGCCTGCCCTCCGGTTTGGCGGCGAACTGCGGTCAAGTGTGCAGGATTTTGCGATAGGGAGAGTGCTTCGGAATCGTTGTGTGCAAGATTTTGCGATAGGGAGAGTATGAACGCCCTTTTTGCGCCCGTTGAGTTCTCCCTATCGCAAAATCCTGCGCGAATTCCCTGCGTGCTCTGCCGAACGGGGCAGTACGCGAATGAACGGGGCGATGGGCCTGTGATGCCCGGGATGCTTTTCCGCAGCGCGAGACGTGACGGGGGCGTGACAGGGATGAAACGGGTGCGGGACGTTGGCACCACGGAAATCGCGGCGTCGGCATAATAGAAGCCGTCAATGGGAAATTGCGTGAGGAGAAGAGGCGCACGTGGAAGTTTTGGAACTGGCGCTCATTGTGCTGGCCTGTGTCATCGGCTCGGCGGTGCTGTGCCAAGTTGTGCCGCGGCTGTCGTTACCGCTCGTGCAGATCGCCGTCGGCGCGGTAGTGGCCCTGGCCGTTCCGGCTGTCCGCGACGTGAGCATCTCCTCCGAGCTGTTCCTCGTGCTGTTCATTGCCCCGCTGCTGTTCAACGAGGCCCGCGAGACGAACCCCCGCGACCTGTGGGAGAACAAGGGCTCCGTCCTGTCGTTGGCCGTGGGACTCGTGCTGCTCACGGTGCTCGTGGTGGGCTTCGTGCTGAACTGGTTCGTGCCCTCTATCCCGCTGGCCGCCGCCTTCGCCTGCGCCGCCGCCCTGGCCCCCACCGATGCCGCCGCTGTGGGCGCACTCGCGTCGTCGGTCAGCCTGAAGAGGCGTCAGTCGACGCTGCTCTCCGGCGAGTCGCTCATCAACGACGCGTCCGGCGTTGTCGCCTTCCAATTCGCCAGTGCCGCCGCCCTCACCGGGGCTTTCTCGGCCCTCGATGCCGCCGAGGAGTTCGGCCGCCTGTTTCTCGGCGGTATCGCTGCCGGCGTGGTCGTGGGCGTCGTGGGGCTGTACTCCATGCGGGCCCTGCGGCGCGGCGGCTACGAGAGCACCACCATCAACGTGCTCTACGAGGTATTCTCGCCGTTCTTCGTGTACCTGTTCGCCGAATGGCTCGGCACCTCTGGCATTCTGGCTGTGGTGGCCGCGGGCCTCATCATGGCCGATCGCTCCCAGCGCCTCACCTCCGCCTCCATCGCCCAACGCCAGCTGGTGTCCCGCAGCTTTTGGCGCATCATCGTGTTCCTCATCAACTCGGTGGTGTTCGTTCTTTTGGGCATGCAGCTGCCCCAGGCCTTCACGCCGGCCATTGCCGATCACTTCTCGCTGCCGTTTCTTTTGGGGGTGGTGGCGCTGGTCACGGCACTTATCGTGGGGTGCCGCTTCGGGTGGGTGCTCGTCATGGAGGAGGTCTACCGCGTCGGTCGTCGTCGCAGCCGGCGCCGCACGCTGCGGAAGAAGGCGTCGAAGGTGGAAACGGTGGAGACGAACCAGCCTTCGCCCACGCCGCATCTGCGTCACCGCCGCCCCCATTGGCGCGAGCGCATCGGCAGCTTGCTGAAGAACGCACTGGTGCTTACCGTGGGCGGTCCGAAGGGCGCCGTCACCCTTTCCATCATCTTCACCCTGCCGCTCACGATGCCCGACGGCGCGACGCCCTTTCCCGAGCGCGATCTTATCGTGTTCCTCACGGCGAGCGTCATCCTGTGTACGTTGCTCCTGGCCGACGGCCTGCTGCCGCTGCTCTCGCCGCGTGTGGCGGAAGCTTCCAACGAGCAGGAACTGTCCCGTGCTGCCATCCGCGTTTTGGAAGGCACCTTGCGCGAGTTGCAGGCCATGCTGGCCTCCGACGAAAACACTCAGTACGATCCGGCTTTGCGCCTGACCATCGCTCACTACCGGGTGCGCCTGGCCCGTGCGCGCGAGTCGGTGGACGATACGTGCAGCCAGCAGATCGGCGCTCTGGTGACCCAGGTGCGCGAGGTGCAGGAGAAAGCCGCCGATGCCATTCACGAGAAAGGTGGCTACGACAACGGCACGCGGGCTCCTTACTACGCCATGCTGCGCGAGGTGCGTCGCTCGCTGGGCTACGATGGTGCCGACGTGAAGGTGGGCTCGCGGTTTTCCACTCTGCGCGGCCGAGCGCGACTTCTGTGGCAGCGCACGAAGCTGCCGACGGTGGAAAGCGACCAGGACGAACGCGTCTATTACGACACCTGCCTGTTCGCCATCGAACTTGAGCACGCGGCCATCGATTATCTGCAGGACGTTGTCGACCAGCACGACGGCCGCCAGGGTGCCGCGCAGCTGCTTTTGGAGGAGCATCGCATGGTGCTGAACTCGCTGTGGAACCGCATCAACCACGGCCAGGACGTGAAACAGCAGGATCGCCCCGGCATCACGCTGACCCACCACCAGGCGCTTCCCGATGGCATACAGCCCCTGTTCGGAGGCCAGTTCGCCGAGGCCGCCCGCTACGCTGACGAAGTGGACGCCGACGCCCTTTCCATCGAGCTCGACCAAATCCGGCACTTGCAGGATCACGGTGAAATCTCCCTGCCCGTTGCCAACGAGCTGCGGCAACGCGTCTACGTCCTGCAGATGAGCTTGGGGGAGTAGCGTGTCCGGAGGCTGGAAATGCACTCAAGGAGTGCAGTATCAGGTCAGAATATGCACTCAAGGAGTGCATCAATTTCGCGGATTTCGGAAATCCTTCGGCAAATGCCACTTCGACCCCGCAATGGTCGATGGGCGTTGGGGCTCTCTGCCATTACGGGCCTGAAGTGGCAGAAAAATGCCAGTTGAGGGCAGCTATGGCAGAGGGGGGAAATCCGGCCCTGCCATTTCTGGGTCGAACTGGCATTTCCCCCTCGCTTTCGCGAAAAAGCAGGTAGGGGGTCTCGCCGCGGTGCTACCCCTCGTCCAGTGCGCGCACGGACTTCGGGAGGTACAGCACGAGGCCCAGGGTCAGGCAGGCCAGGCCGTCTACGATGAAGAACGGGGCGACGCCCATGGCTTCGGCCAGCACGCCACCGATGGCGATGCCTGCTGGGGTGGCCAGCCCCATGGCGGCGGTGAGCAGCCCCATGGAGCGGCCCATCTTGTCGTCGGGCACGTTGCGCTGGGTGAGCGTCATAGTGGGGCCGTTGAACCAAGCGCAGGCCACGGCCATCACAGCCACCAGCCCGATAAAGGCCGGGAAGGCGTCGGGTGGCAGAAGCCCGCAGGCCGCGGTGGCCACGCCCACGACCACGGCTGCCACGGCGATGAGCCCTGCGAGGCGCTTGCCGCCGCCCCAAGCGATAAGGATGCCCGAGCCCACGAACATGCCGACGCCGAAGGCCGCCTCGGCCAGAGACGCCGCATAGCCATCACCGCCGAAATGCTGGTAGGTCATAAGCGGGAACACCGCTGACAGCGGCCCGAAGATCATCATGCCGATGGTAACGCCGCCGATCAACAGCACAAGTCCGCGCGTTTTCGCAATGGCGCGCCAGCCGTCGCGCAAGTTCGCCAGCACGTGCTGCTCCTTGGCCGTTGCGTCTACCACGGTGGGAATCTTCGCCAGGGCCAGACCCAGAACGGCCACGCAGGCACCGGCGAAATCGAGGAACATCACCGAGGAGAACCCGAGGGTGGTGTATAAGAAGATGCCGAAGGCCGGCGCTCCGATGGAGGCGACCGAGGCCAGCAGCTGATCCAGGGTGTTGATGCGCAGCAGGTGCTTGTCGGGCACGAGCATGGGCATGGCCGCCATCATGGCCGGACTGTGGAAGGCCTGGCCCACAGCCCGCGCGATGCAAACGGCGAGCAAAAGCGGAATGGACACATCGCCAGCCAGAATAAGCAGTCCCGCCACCAGTGAGATGATGCCCACGGCTCCGTCGGCTGCGATCATGATGAGCTTGCGGTTGTGCTTGTCGGCCACGATGCCTCCGAAGGGTGAGATGAGTCCGACGGGCAACATGACGGCTATGTTCATGGCCGCCAGCATAAGGGCGCTGCCGGTGCTCTCGGTGACGTACCACACCACTGCGTAACCGGCAGCGTAACTCGTTATCATGGAGGCAGCCTGACCGGCCCAGATGAACGCAATGATGGCGAGCCAGTTTTTCGGCAGCGACAGACCGGCGGCACTCAGGGGCGGCGTGGGGGCGGTGTCGGTGCCCTCTTCAGCGACGGTGCGGGAATGCGGGGACAATTCAGTCACGGGAATCTCCTTCGGGATATAGAGGCGATGCGCGGAAAGGGCGGATCCTCTTTAGAGTGCAGTTGCGGATGGGGTTGCGCCAGCGATTTCGAGTTGCAAAGGGCGGCGCGGAGAAAAAACGGCGCAACAAGAAGTTGCCCGCACGGGGCAACCAGACGCTCTCGTTCGCGAGCGATTTCTGTTAGCGCGCCAGCAGTCCCGCCATCAAAACACCTTGCCTTGGTCGATTCCTGTGGCGCCCAGTGTAAGAGAGCATTTTGTGCTTGTCAATCCGACTACGATGCGTGGGGGATTCATGCGATGGCATCCTCGCTCGCTATACTGGGCTTGATGCAAGATACGAAAGGGGCGCGGCATGGTGGAACTGACGAAAGAGAATTTCGATGCGCGGGTGACCAATGCGGAAGGAACGGTGCTGGTTGATTTCTGGAGCCCAGGTTGCGGTCCGTGTCGAGCCATGGAGCCCGTGCTGGAAGCTGTGGCCGCGCGGCATCCCGAGGTGCGCTTCGCGAAGCTGAACGCGGCGGAGCACCCCGACATCGCCTGGGCCTTCAAGGTGGTGAGCGTGCCCACCCTCGTGCTCTTTCGCGACGGGGTGCCCGTAGACGACATCGTCGGCGCGGTACCCGCCCAGCGCATCGAGGATCTTCTGGCTAAGGGCGGCCGCGAAGGGGGAGGATCCTGATGGGCAAGAAGGCAGAGGCGCTCCACAAGTCGCTTACCGGGCAAGGGCTGGCGAGCCGCGCGACGGGCTCCTCGCTCGTGCATAAGGTGGCGGGACGCCAGGCGAAGACCCAGGAAGTGCCCGTTCGAGGACCGGATTTCGAGGCGTCCCAGCAAAAGGGGCAGGCCTGTCGGCAAAAGCTGCCTCGCAGCAATCTGGGGAAGTGGGAGGTACGCCCTGGCCGCAGCGAGGCGGTCGATCTCATTTTTCAGCAGGATGCCGATCGGCTGTCTTTCCTCGTGCCCGAGCGCCACCGCCGCATGGCTGCCTCGCCGTTCGCCTTCTTCCGCGGCGCGGCCCTTCCCATGGCCGCCGACTTGTCCACCCTGCCCACTACGGGGCTTTTGGTGCAGGCGTGCGGCGATGCCCATATCGCGAACTTCGGCGGGTACCGCTCTCCAGAGTCGCACCTCGTGTTCGATTTGAACGATTTCGACGAGACCACCCGCGGCCCTTGGGAATGGGACGTGGAGCGCCTGGTGGCCAGCGTCGCCATTTGCGGCCGCACGCGCGGCTTCGGCGACAAATGGTGCCGCGAGGCCGTGCGTCTGGCGGCCCAAAGCTATCGGGAGTCCCTGGCATACTTCGCCACGCTGGGATCCTTCGACGTGTGGCGGGCCTACCTCGATGTGGCCGAGGTGCTCCAGGGCCTGGCCGACAAGGTGTCCAAGGACGATCGGCGCCAGGTGGCCGCCGATTTGGAACGGGCTTTCTCCAAGACCAACGAGCGGGCGTTCGAGAAACTGGTGCGCATGGAAGACGGCCAACCCCAGATGGTCTACGATCCGCCGGATATCGTGCCGCTCAGCCATTTCCTCTCCCCGGACAACCAGCGGCGCGTCCAGCGCAGCCTGGCGCGCATGCTCGACGACTACCGCGCAACGGTGAGGCCGCCCTACCAGGAGCTGCTGAAGAACTACCGGCTCATCGGCGCGGCGCAAAAGGTGGTGGGCGTGGGCAGCGTGGGCACCCGCTGCTGGGTGGCGGCGTTCTCAGGCAATCAGATGGCCGACCCGCTGGTGCTCCAAATAAAGGAAGCGAACGCATCGGTGCTCGAGCGGTTCTGCGGGCGGAGTCCCTATCTTTCCCACGGTGAGCGCGTGGTGGCGGGGCAGCGCCTCATGCAGACGACGAGCGGGGTGCTGCTCGGCTGGACCCACGCCCGGGACGAGCGCGGGCGCCGGCGTGACTATTACGTGCGGCAATTGTGGAATTGGAAGATGTCAGTCGACTTGGACCACGCCAGCGCCGATGAGCTGGAGATTTACAGCCAGCTGTGTGCGTGGGTTCTCGCTCGCGCCCATGCTCGCACGGGAGACCGCGTGGCTATGGCCTCTTACCTGGGAATGTCGGACAAGTTCGACACGTCCATGGTGTCGTTCGCGCTGGCCTACGCCGATCAGAACGAGTCGGACTACGAACAATTCCTGAAGCGCATCGCGGTGCGTTGAGTGCCTGCTCGCTTCAAAGCGACGAGGCGGCGTCGCCGTGCGTCGAACCGGCTATGCTGCTGAGGCGCATCCCAAGGCGGATGGGTCGTTTTCGCTTTGGCCGTTCGGTCTGGAAAATTGTTGACAAAACTGCACATCTTCCATCCGGTTTGCGGGAGCGGCGAAGGGGCGGAGTGCTATCATGGGAGCTTACCTCGCGAGGGCGGCAGCGCATCCTTGTTGCCGCTTCAAGCCTATGAGAGGTTGAGGAAAAGGAAGGTTCCATGGTGTCTTTGAGCCGCCTCTTTCACAAGACGGACGAGCGTGAAAAAACTGCGACCGCTGCAACGGCTCCGACGGAGCCGGCCTGCGCGCCGACAGCTGAGGTGCCGGCGGTGCCAGTAGAGCTGCCGCAGGAGTTTCTCGACAAGTTCCCGGGCGGCATGCTCCGTTACAGGGCCGAGGAGGCCGGCACGATCGACCAGGTGAGCTCGGGGCTCGTGCGCCTGTTCGGGTGCTCCGACGCCGAGCAGTTTCGCGCGCTGACGGGCAACACGTTCAAGGGCATCGTGCACCCCGACGATTGGGAGTGGGTCAGCGCGTCGGTCACCGAGCAGATCGGGCGCAGCGACAGCGACTACGTGCGCTACCGCATCATCCGCGCCGACGGCGAGGTGCGCTGGGTGGACGACTGGGGTCATTTGGTGGAAGACGCCGCTGGCACCCGCTGGTTCTACGCAACAATCATGGACGCGACTGAGCGCGTGCGCGAGAAGGAGGAGCTGCGTCGGGCGAACGAGCGGCTGGAGATTCTCACGGCGCTTTCCAACGACGTGCTCTTCGATATCGAATGCGGCACGGGCAAAGCCCATGTGTACGGCGACTTCGAAGGTCGTTTCGGCCGCGCTCCCGAGCAGGGGGATTTCGTGGTGAACCGCCGTTGCCAGAAGCCGTGCGAGCTGGCCATCACCTCCCATGATCTCACGCCTCTCATGACGCAGATCGGCGAAAACTCGCTTGTCGATTTCGAAACCTCGACGCCCGGTGCCGACGGGGAACCGGTGTGGTACCGCTACCAGTCGGTGGTCCTCTACGACGAGGAGGGCGGCCCGGTGCGCCATGTCGGACGTTTGCTGGACACGAGTGAGGCGGCTCTGCGCGAGAGTCAGTTTCGGCGCAAGGCCGAGCGCGACGGTCTCACGGGGCTGTACAACCGCGCCGCCGCCCTCGATCGCATCGAGACGGCGCTGCGCACCGAAAGCCGCGCGTGCATGCTCATCGTCGTCGATGTGGACGATTTCAAGGCCGTGAACGACGCCTACGGGCACCCCGAGGGCGATTACGTTTTGAAGAAGCTGGCCATCTTCCTGTCGCAGGTCATGCGCAAGGAGGACGTCGTTGCTCGCATCGGGGGCGACGAGTTCCTCATCTTCGCTCCGGGCTTGGCCCCGGGGCCTGCCGCCGATCGCGTGCTGGAGCATTTGGCGCGCGGGCCGTTCGCCGGCCAGCGCGCCACCGATGAGGTCATCGACCCGGCCTACCATGCAGCGCCCACCATCAGCGTCGGTGCGGCCTGTTGCCTGACGCCGCCGATGCCCTTCGAGGTGCTCTACGCGGCGGCCGACAGCACGCTGTACCAGGTGAAGGAAGCGGGGAAGGCCCAGTACCAGCTGACCGTCATCGGTTAGTGCGTTTGCCTCGGGGCGGGGCTAGCCGGCTTTCTGCAGCAACGGGCCGTCGCAGCGGATGGTGCGACGCGTGTCCGCCGTGCTCAGAAGGCGTGCCAGCTCTTCCACGGAGCGTGGAAAGTGGCAGCGATCGAGGTCGCACTGGTCGAAAAAGCGGTGCTCGACCATCGATTCCAAAAACAAGCGAAGCGGATCGTAGAACCCGTCGATATTCAGCAAGAAGCACTCATGGGGCCCCATGTCCAGGCGCACGCGAGTGAAGATCTCCGAGATTTCCTCGAGGGTCCCCACGCCTCCCGGCAGCGCCACGAACGCATCGCCCAGCTCGATCATCTTCGCCTTGCGCTCGCCCATGGTGTCGCAGACGAAAAGCTCGGTCAGGTCGTGCTGGGCCACGCCGGCCTCGATGAAGAAGGCGGGCTCTACGCCGATAACGGGTGTGCCGCCTTCGATGGCCGCGCGCGACACGGCTCCCATTAGTCCGACCGAGCTGCCGCCATACACGAGCGTGTGCCCGGCGCGGGCGATCCAGGCACCCAAGTTGCGGGCGGCCTCTTCGAAATGCGGGCTGTCGCCGAAGTTCGACCCGCAGTACACGGTGATGTTCATGGCTCTCTCCTCTACGGTGGATTTGATTTGCTCGGAGAAAGTCCCCAGCATAGCACCACTATCGTTCGGGAGCAAATGAGTCGAGGGGGCGGTGCTCCTTACGAGCCGCTATCGCTTCACTTACCTTGTTGTCACCTTTGCTGCGTCGCCCTCGCGCGTCCGTTATGCTGGCTTTGCAAGAGGAGAAGCGCGGAGGCAAGCGAGGAAACCGGCCATGAACGCAGTAAAACATTTTCTGGGAAATTACAGCGAGAACTTCGCTGCGGCGCTCGTGCTGTGGCCGGTGCTGTCGTTCATGCTCACGCTGCCGATTCTGGCCTACCTCTACCATCGCGATGGGCGGCTGCGCTTCGGCACCTTCGTGGGGGCCTACCTCACCGTGCTCTACGTCTGCGGCCTCGGCTGCTTCACGCTGCACCCGTTGCCCCAGGGCGATGCGGGCCCCGGCATCACCTACGGCGTCGCCCCCAACTTCAACCCAATGAACTTCATGAACGATATCGCGAAGGACGGCCTGAAGGCCGTGTTTCAGTTGGCCTTCAACGTGGTGTTCTTCATGCCGCTGGGCTTTATCGCCGGGCGGCTTTTGCGCCTGCGCTTCCTCCCGTCGGTGCTGCTGGGCCTGGCCGCGTCCTTGCTCATCGAGGTGTCCCAGCTCACGTGCTTGTTCGGCATCTACCCCTACGCCTACCGCTGCTGCGATGTGGACGACGTGATCACCAACACCCTGGGTGCTGCCCTCGGCTGGGTGTGCGCATGGCTGCTCGGCCGCGTGGTACCTCCGGGGCAGTTGGCCGATGCAGAGCCGACGGAGCATCCCGGCTTCGTGCGCCGCTGCGTGGCCCTGTGGATCGACCTCGTCATCGTGTGGCTGGTGGCGGTCGTGCCCTACGGCGCGGTGGCCGTGGGCTTTGAGGTGGCCGGTCTAACCCCGCCGACGTTTCCGGATATGACGGCGAATCAGACGGCCGCCCTTATCATCAACGGCTTGGCGCTTATCACGCTTGTCGTGGTGGAAGTGGCCATCCCCTGGTTCCACGACGGATCTACCCCGGGCGGCTCGTTCGTGCGCATGACCTTCGAGACCCATCCCCGCACGACGGGCTATCGTGTGGTGTTCTATGCGGCCCGCTCGGCCACTCTCGTGCTGGCTTATCTGTGGGTGCCGTGGATGGTGATCATCCTGCTCATCTTCTATCTGGTGAAACGGGAAATGCCCTACGACCTCATTCCGTAGGGGAGCGTCTTGCGCCGTGTGCCAGCCTTCTTGTGGCGGCTAGGCAGCTAGGCGCTCCGCCAGAAATCTTGGATGAGGCCCTGGCGATTCTCGCACCCCGTTTTCTGTAGAAGGCGGTGCACGTACACCTTCACGGTGCTCGGCGCAATGGTGAGCGTCGAGGCGATGTTCTGATTGTCCTTCCCCTGCAAAATGAGGCGCAGCACTTCGCTCTCGCGGTCGGTCAGGCCGTGGCGCCGTGCGTAAATGAGCAGGTTGTCGCCGATGCGTGCGGCGCGCTCGTCGCTTTCGTCGGCCGGCGGTTTCTCGAAGCGCAGGGCCAGTGAGCGAACGGCGTAGCCGATGGCCAGAAGGGCGCCGGCGAGGAAAAGCAGGTTCTCCGCGTAGTTGCGCTCGGAGGAGATGAGGATGGGCCCCAGCATGAACCCGTCGGTGCGCAGCACGAGGAACAGCAGCGCGTCCTCGGCCACGACAAGAGCCGCCAGGACGGCCACCACGACGAAGGCCATGCGGCCTCGGGCCATGCGCGTTCGCTCCGTCTCGTCGCGGCAGGTCAGATAGCGGAACAGGCCGAAGCCGAGCATCCAGAACACGTAGATCATGCGCAGCGAGTAGAACCAGAAGCGTCCCTCTGGCGTGTCGGCGCCCATGAGCAGCCCCAGGCTCAGAAGGAGGAACGCGATGGGAGGCACCGCCATAAGGCTGCGGCGCCGCTCGCCCACGAAGTCGCAGACGAGCAGCCAGAAGAAGGTCAGGCATGCATCGCCGATGAGGATGGTGGCCACCGAGCGCATGAGCAGGTAGCCCGCGTCGGCCCCTGCGCTGGTGCCGAGCACGACGGCGGCGATGCTGTCCTGCAGCATGAAGGCGACGTCGATGAAGTAGCAGAGAAAGCCCCCGAACGCGAGGATCATCGCGCGCGACCGCGACACCAAATAAGCCGAGAAGCACGTGGCGGCGGCCAGAACCGAGGCGAGCATAACCAGAAGCGTGAAGTAGTAGGTGGCGAATTCCACGGGCGTCTCCTCGGCTCTCATCAGGCGTTTATCGAAGGTGTATCGGTCTTGGCGCTCCGATTACGCCCCGTTGCTTACCTCTGATACACCCATTTTACCGCTTTTCTGTTTAGTTGACCTCTTTCATAGTGGTTCGCGCGGGCGATAAGCTCGATCGCTCATAGGTCATTCGCACGGTACGGGTGTCGCCACCGTGGGACGACGGGGCGTTCGTTTTCGCCAGGCGGCTCGTTAAGGGAAAGAGTCGTCTCAAGCGCAGGGCCGCGTCGCCATGGGGCGGCCCTTATTTGGGGACACCGAGCGCACAGGGCGCTCGTGGGTACAAAACCGGCAAGAGAAGGGATTGAAGTATGGAAGAGAAAAAGAAAGGCATTGGGCTCATCGGGCTCATCGGTATGGTGATCAGCTCGTGCATCGGCTCGGGCGTGTTCGCCATCACCGGCCAGCTGGCCGGCGTCGCCTCTCCGGGAGCGGTGCTGATCGCATGGCTCATTGTGGGCGTCGGCTTCTTGGCGCTGGCGTTCTCGTTGAACAACCTCACCGAGAAGCGCAGCGATCTGCATGGCATCTTCTCCTACGCGGATGCGGGTTGGGGCCCGCTCGCCGGCTTCATCTCCGGCTGGGGCTACTGGCTGTCGGCGTGGCTCGGCAACGTGGCCTTCGCCACGATGATGATGTCTACCATCGGCTACTTCTACCCCGCGTTTCTGCCGGGCAACACCATTCCCTGCATCATCATTGCTTCCATCGTGATGTGGGCGCTCACCTATCTGGTCATTCGCGGCGTCGAGAGCGCTGCCTTCCTGAACGCCATCGTGATGGTGTGCAAGGTGGCCGCCATCGCCGTCACCCTCATCTTCGGCATCTTCCTGTTCAACGCCGGCATCTTCACGGCCGACTTCTGGGGCAACGTGTACGACAACGCCGTGGCCGCCGGGCAGTACGGCCCCGACGCGGCGCCGCTCGGGGGCGTCGGCACCCAGATCTTCAACTGCATGATCATCATGATGTGGTGCTTCGTGGGCATCGAGGGCGCCTCGGTCGTGTCCTCCCGTGCCGCTCGCAAGACCGACGTGGGCAAGGCCACGCTCATCGGCTTCATCTGCTTGATGCTCATCTACGTGGGCGCTTCCGTGCTGCCCTACGGCTACATGTCCTCCACCGAGGTGGCCGCGCTCGATTACCCCGCGCTCGTCTACGTGTTCTCCTCCATGGCTCCCGGCTGGGGCGGCCCGTTCATCTCCATCGCCATCATTATCTCCATCCTGGGCTCCTGGCTGTCGTTCACCATTCTGCCCGCCGAGACGACCTCCGAGATGGCCGACTACAAGCTGCTGCCGGCCTCGTGGGGCAAGCTGAACAGCCATAACGCTCCTTCCATGAGTCTGCTCATCGTGGGCGCGTGCACCCAGGCCTTCCTGATCGTGCTTCTGTTCTCGGCCGACGCCTACGACTTCGCGTTCTCCATGTGCACCGTGGCTATCGTCATCACCTGGGCCTTCGCAGCCGCCTACCAGGCCAAGTGGGGCGTGCAGAACAAGAACATGGTGCAGGCCGCCATCGGTTTTGTGGCCGTGGCCTTCCAGGTGATCGGCGTGCTGTTCAACGGCTGGTCCTTCCTGCTGCTGACCTGCGTGGGTTACATTCCCGGCTTCTTCATCTACGTGAAGGCGCGCAAGGACTACGGCAACGCCATCACCATGGGCGAGAAGGTGTGCATGGGCGTCGTGTCCGCCCTCGGCGTGCTGTCCCTCGTGCTGCTCGCCATGGGCGTCATCTCGATCTAGTCGATAAAAGGAGCAAGTTCCATGGACATCAAGACTATCGGTGTTGAAGACTGGCTGAACGTGTGGGAGAAGAGCGCGACTTACGACATCGCGCAGTCCACGATCGCCTCTATGACGATGGGGGAGATCCTGCAGCTGGACGGTCAGGCGGGTGCCACCTTCTACGATCGCCTGAACCAGGAGAAGATGAATTACGGCTGGATCGAGGGTTCGCCGGAGTTCAAGGCCGAGGTGGCCAAGCTCTACCGCACGGAGATTGATCCGGACTGCATCCTGCAGACCAACGGCACCACGGGCGCGAACCTGATGGCGCTCATGCAGCTGGTGGAGCCGGGCGACCACGTGATTGCGGAGTACCCCACCTACCAGCCGCTTTACGAGATTCCCCGCACCCTGGGCGCCGAGGTGGAGTACTGGCACCTGCGCGAGGAGAACGGCTGGAACCCCTCTATCGACGAGCTGAAGGAACTGGTGCGCCCCGACACGAAGCTCATCTGCATTAACAACGCCTCGAACCCGCTCGGCGCGGTGCTCGATCGCGAGACGCTGGAGCAGATCGTGGAAATCGCCCAGTCGGTGGGCGCCTACGTGCTCTCCGACGAGGTGTACCTGCCGCTGGAGAACACGGAGAACTTCTGGTCCATGGCCGACCTGTACGACAAGGCCGTGGTCACCAACTCCATCTCGAAGACGTACTCGGTGCCCGGCGCGCGTATTGGCTGGACGGTGTCGAACCGCGAGCTGGCCGACAAGTTCCGCGTGTACCGCGACTACACGATGATCTGCTGCGGCGAGTTCAACGACGCGCTGGCCACCTACATTCTGCAGAATCGCGAGGCCGTGCTCGAGCGCAACCGCGAGATTGTGTTCCGCAATATGGCCATCGCTCAGGAGTGGATCGACAACGAGCCGCGCGTCACCTGGCAGGCGCCCAAGGGCGTGTCGGTGGCCTATATCAAGTGGGACATCCCGATGGACGACGAGGAGTTCTGCATCAAGCTGCTGAAGGAAGAGGGCGTGCTGCTCGTGCCCGGCAACCGCTTCGAGCTCCCCGGCGGCGCGCGTCTGGGCTACTGCGCGCCCGAACCGGTGCTGCGCGAGGGCCTCGCGCGTCTCGGCCGAGCCCTGCGCCAGTTCGACTAACCGCTTTTGCGCTCGTCGCGGCTGGTCGGATCGATGCAGCCAGCGTGCGACATCCGCCATTTCACTTCCTCCGAAACGTCTGCCTTAACCTTCGTTTCCGGAGCTGACGATTGGGGCCGCCCCTCCTATCTCGGGGCGGCCCTTTGTGCAAAATAGGGTACTTCTCGTAGTCTTTCGAGCGAAAAGCTGGGAATTATGCAGATGCCACCTGGGGAAACGCTTGGGAAGAGACGGGAAGGCCCGCGAGAAATTACGAGAAGTGCCCGGTTTTGCTCATTTCAGCGAAAGAGGCAGCTCTTAACATGAGAGCGCCGGGCGGTTTGCGGGGCGCTTGGCCCCTTCACGGGCGCGAAACCCAGTGGCAACGGAAGCCGTGCCATAATGGGCGGCGACCGATTCCCGCGATGATTCGAGGTTTCCGTGAGCGATCCCAAGACCGTGCCCACCATGGGCGCCCCCGACGCGTCCGATGCCGTCTACGATGCCCGTACATTGGGTGCGCCGAAGATGACCGTCTTCGGCATCCAGCACATGTTCGCCATGTTCGGCGCCACCATCTTGGTACCGACGCTTACCGGGCTCTCGGTTTCGGCCACGTTGCTGTTCGCGGGCTTGGGCACGCTGCTGTTCCATTTCCTTGCGAAGGGGAAAGTGCCGGCGTTCCTTGGATCGTCGTTTGCGTTCATTGCGGGGTACGCGGCCATCGCGCCCAACGGGGAAGCGCATCTGCTACCCTACGCTTGTCTGGGCGTGGCTTGCGCGGGGCTTCTGTACTTGGTGGTGTCGGCGCTGTTCAAGGCGTTCGGCCCGCAGCGCATCATGCGGTTCTTTCCGCCGGTGGTCACGGGCCCCATCGTCATCTGCATCGGGCTTATTCTGGCAAGCTCGGCCATTGCCAACTGCGAGACGAACTGGCCTATCGCGCTCGTGGCTATCATCATTATCGTCATTAGCAACATCTGGGGCCGCGGCATGATCCGCATCATTCCCATCCTTCTCGGTGTTGTGGGCTCCTATCTGGCCGCGGCCATCGGGGGCATCGTCGATTTTACGCCGGTGGTCGAGGCGCCTTGGATCGGTTTGCCGGTGCTGTGGGACAACACGGTGTTCGCACTGTTCGGCCCCAGCTTCGACGCGGGGCTTGCCATCACGGCCATCATCACCATCATGCCCTTGGCCTTCGCCACCATCATCGAGCACATCGGCGACATGTCGGCCATCAGCTCTACCTGCAATCGCAATTTCATCGCCGAGCCGGGGCTGCACCGCACGCTGCTCGGCGACGGCCTGGCCACCATCGTGGCGTCGCTGTTCGGCGCGCCGGCTAACACCACTTACGGCGAGAACACCGGCGTGCTCGCCCTCACCCGTGTCTTCGACCCGCGCGTGGTGCGCATCGCCGCCGGGTTCGCCATCTTGCTGTCGTTCTGCCCGAAGTTCGCGGCGGTCATCTCCTGTATGCCGGCCTGCGTCATCGGCGGCGTGTCGCTGGTGCTGTACGGCATGATCTCGGCGGTGGGCATCCGCAACCTCGTGGAGAACCACGTGGACTTCATGCTGAGCCGCAACGTGCTGATCACGGCGCTCATCTTGGTGCTCTCGCTCGGCATCGCCTACAGCGCGGCCGGGGCCGTCACCTTCGAAGTGGGCGGCGTGACGGTGGCGCTCTCGGGCTTGGCCGTGGGTTCGGTGGTGGGCATCGTGCTGAACATCATCCTGCCGGGCAAGGCCGACTTCGACGCCTGGGACGGAGGCCTCGCCGCCGAGGCCGAAGCCGACGACGTGCCCCTGCCCCTGGAAGCGGAAGTGACCAACCTGCCCATTCGGGAGTAAATCGCCTGTCCCCTTGTGCCGTTGTCCCGTAGGGGGGACCTTGGTCGCCCCTCTCAACCAGCGCAATCTTCCTTTGCCGGGACATGAGGGCAGACCAAGGTCTGCCCCTACGGAGGGGTGCGAAGCAGACGCAAGATAAAGGGGGTGCTTTTGCTATTCGTGCGCGGGGAGCCACTTCTGGAGGACAACGGCCTCGTTCTCCTTCTCGTCGCGGGCGGCGTATATCAGGGTGACGCGTGGGTATTTGGCCATTTCGGGGCTAGCCAGCTTCTTCGCGAACTTTAGCGCCTCGGGGTTCGCGTTCAGCTCCGCCACGTACTTTTCTTGGAAGGTGGCCCAATGGGCCGGGTCGTGCCCGAAAGCCTTCCGCAATTCCGTCGAGGGCGCAAGGAACTTCGCCCATTCGTCGTAATGCACTCGGGCCTTGGTGAGGCCGCGGGGCCACAGCCGATCGACGAGCACCCGGTACCCGTCGCTTTCTTCGTAAGGTTCGTACACGCGCTTAATAGCGATTTTCATGAGAATGCCTCCTTGGGCATGGTAGATAATGAGCAGGACACAGTAAGCTCACCTGTGATTATCGTGCGCCATGCCCATCGTCGGCACCTGGCGCGTCTCCTGTAAGCAAAGCGCCCCTGCCTCGTTACGAAGCAGGGGCGCTTCCCGAGGGTTGATTCGACTTTGCCTGTAGTGCGCGCGAGTCGCAGGGTGCCAATCTGGCAAGTTTTCGGCGTTGTTCGACGTATTTCGCACCCCGGAGGTTCAAGTAGCTGCGAGGTCTTCCTCCAGGTATGTTTCCGACCTGGGAAAACGTAGTGCAGGCCATAATGCGTATCCCTTGCTGCGTCCTCTGATGTCGAAAACCGCCGAAAACTTGCCAGATTTGCCGATTGTTTTTGCGCGGATGCCCTGCGAACGTCTCCTGAGGCATCCGAATGAGGGTGTCTGACGCTGCGGATGTCGATTCGTGGCTGAAGGTGGCGCGAGGTGAGTGGCCGCTCGCGGTACAATGGCGTCGTTCAATGGAAAAGGAGGAAGACCATGACCGTGCTGTTCGTGAATGCCTGCCTGCGCGGAGACGAGTCGCGCACGCTTACGCTATGCCGCGAGTATCTGGAAGGTATCGAGGACGTGAAGGAAGTGAACTTGTCCGAGCTGCGCCTCGAGCCCTACTATGGCGACTCGGCGGCCTACCGCGCGCAGCTGGAGGCCAAGGGCCTGTTCGATGACCCCATGTTCGACATCGGCAAGGACTTCGCCGAGGCGGACGAGATCGTCATCGGTGCTCCCTACTGGGATCTGTCGTTCCCGGCGGCGCTGAAAATCTACATCGAGCATGCGGCCGTTATGGGTATGACCTTCCACTACACGGAGGAGGGGCGCTGCGAGGGGCTGTGCCGCGCCAAGCACCTCACCTACATCACCACGGGCGGCGGCCAGGTGAGCGCCATGAACTACGGCTACGAGTACCTCTGCGGCATCGCCGGCATGTTCGGCATTCCCGAGACGCGTTTCGCCTGCGCTGAAAACTTGGACGTGGTGGGCGCTGACATCGAGGCGAACCTGAACGAGGCTCGCAAAGTGCTCAGCCGCCTGAAGGCGACGCGCTAGGGACGTTTCGTGAGACGTCGCCTCGCGGACTTAGAGGTGTAGCTCGCCTTCAAGTCCGCAGAATACCCGCTCTGTAGGAAACTGGTGACCCAGGTCTAGGCCGCTGCAGGCTCAATAGATCGGTAGCAGCGGCGGCGCACGATGACGTAGGAGACGAGCATGGCCACGATCATGAACGACCAGGTGACGGGGTAGATCACCATGAGGGCGTCCCAGGTGCCAGACAGCGGGAACACCCAGGTCACGAGCGCCACGCGCAGCACGCAGGAGCCGAGGATGGTGATGATGGCCGGTAGCGTGGACCAGCCCATGCCCCGCATGGCGCCGGCAGGCACTTCGTAGAAGGTGGTCAGGCAGTCGGGCAGTTCCACGAACCACAGGCGCACGAGGCCGAAGCTAAGGGCTGCCGCATCGGTGGTGAACAGCCCCAGGGCTCGGGTGCCCAGGGCCGTGAACGCGACTCCCAGGATGAGCGACGACGCGAACCCGAACAGCATGCACCAGCGGAAGATGGCCCGGCAGCGATCGGCGTTTTTCGCGGCGAAGTTCTGGCCGGTGAAGGTGACGGCGGTCTGGCCGAAGGCGTTCACGAAAAAGTAGGTGTAGTACTCGAAGTTCAGTGTGGCCGCCGAGCCCGCGATGGCTGCCGAGCCGAAACCGTTGATGGCCGCCTGCACGACGGTGTTGGAAAGCGAGAACACGGCGCCCTGAACGCCGGCGGGGATGCCGATGCGCAGGATGCCTGCCAGCTCGGGGCCGGAAATGCTCAGCTCGCGCAGATGCAGGCGGAAGGGCCCCTCCTCGCGCATAAGAAATGCCACCACGATGACGGCACTCAGGGCGGCGGCGATGATGGTGGCGATGCCGATTCCAGCGGTGCCCCAGCTGAACAGGCGCACGAAGGCGAGGTCGAGCACGAAGTTCATCACGACGGCGGCGGCAAGGGCGTATAGCGGCCGTTTCGCGTCGCCATGGGCCCGCAAAAGCGCCGAACCGAAGTTATAAATGGTAAGGAACGGAATGGCGCAGAAGTAAAGTCGCACGTAGGTGAGTGCGTCGGCGAGGGAGTCTTCGGGCATGCCGATGGCGTCCAGCACCCAGGGGGCCAAGGCGAGGCCTGCCGCCCCCAGGGCCACGCCGGCGATGAGCGAGAGCGTCATGGCCGTGTGCACGCTCTTCTTGATGCTGTGGAACTCGCCGGCGCCCACGTGCATGGCCACCACCACATTGGCGCCGATGGAAAGCCCCACGAACAGGTTCACGAACATGGCCGTCACCGGATTCACGCCGCCGATGCCCGCGAGTGAGAAGCTGCTGACGAATTGCCCGGCAATGGAGGCATCCGCCGAGTTCAGCAGCTGCTGTAAGATGCTGCTCAGCGCCAGGGGAATGGCGAATCGCAAAATCTTGCCCGGCAAGGGGCCGTTGAGCATGTCGATGCCGCTGTCGCGCTTATCGCGTCGACTTCGCTTGGGGCGGGTGGCCGGGCTGTTTGGCTTGTCGAGCTTGTCGCGCCCCTCGGGCCGACGCACGTCTCTCTCGTTTGGTATGTCTCGTTGCGAAGATTCCATAACGAGCGAATCATAACGCGACCGCCGCCGACATATTCCACGATTACGCCATCGGCCCACGATGCGCTCGCGACGGCAATAGGTATGGTTCCGCTATCGAGCCGTAGGTTCTTCTATGACCTCCCACCGGCCGCCTTTACGGGGGCCGGTGTGGCGAAGCTTGCCTTCTTCTTGGAGCTGCTTCATGACACGCTGCATATGGCGAGTAGATACGTCCAGCGCATTCGCGAGCTCGCGGGCCGACGAGGAAGGATTCGCATGCAGCAATTCGAGAACGCGCTCGTCGAGAGGCGCACGGCTCTTCGCGTCTTCAGGAAATTGCGCGAGGAATTCCAGGCGCTTCTCTAGCTCTTCGGTTTCGCAGGCGAGCAGCAGGAGCACGAACGGAGCATCATCGCCATCGGCTTGCCAGCGCTCCAGCGACCCCTTGTATTCCAAGGCGTGGGATGCCTTAATGGCGACCGGTGCGAACTTGAAAGACTCCAGTTGGGCGTTCAGCAGCAAGCGCCCTGCGCGTCCATTGCCGTCGGCGAAGGGGTGGATGGCCTCGAAGGCGGCATGGAACCAGGCGCAAGCCAAAAGTGGGCTACTCTCCTGAACCAGGCGGTCGAAATGGAAGATCAAGTCATCCATTTCCTCGCGGATGCGCAAAGGGGAGGTGGGCGTGGTCCGCGATGCCCGTATGATGGCCGGCGCATTGCGGTAGATGCCGCGGGCAGCGGGTTGAAGGTCGAGAGCGCAGCGCTCGTGAGTGTCCAGGATGAGGTCTTTGTCGAAGGGCCGCTTATCGGTGCTGTAGCGGGCGAGGAAGTCGTGACCCTCGAAAATGCCTCGTGCGGCTATTTGCTCGCGACCGGGCTTTCCGGGGACGAACTCGCCCTCGTAAATGATCTCCGTTTCCGCAAGCGTAAGCGTCGACCCCTCGATGGCATTCGAGTTGTAGGCCATGCGCACAAGGAAGTCCTCCTCGTAGGAACGCAGGGCCTCGGGGCTCGCGATGAGCCTGCGCTGCCGACGCCATGTGACGGCGAGAGATTCGACCTGTGCGATTTCCTCGCGGTAGTCGCTGGAGGGAAACGAAGTGCTCAACATCGCGGACCTGTCTTTCTCGATGTCGTAATAAAGGGTGTCAGTTTCTCCCATATGATACAAAATGTCGTAATAACTGGTGAGTTTATTACGACATTTCTGGAAACGTAATGCGTCGAGCCGTTGGAACCGTCTGCTAGCTTCGCGTTTGGAGCTCACGGCTGGCGCTTAGCTCGTAAGGCCATTCTCTTTGCCGCAAGTCTCCATGCACTCAAGAACGATGGCTGCACCTTCACGCACCCAATCGCTGGCGTTAGCTGAATACGTGAGTGAGGTGGGCATGCCGAAGGGCTTTCCGTCCAATTCTTCGAAGAGCACCACGTCGGCGCGGTCGGCGAACCAATGGCGATTTTCCGATAGCCCGCAGATGTGGAGGCCGTCGCCGTAGGTGGCGAAGGCCAGGCCGCTCATGCCGTTGATGGGCTGAAGGCTGAAGCGCAGATTCAGATTGTCGCCCAACATGCGCTCGTAAAGATAGCGGATGCGGTCGTAATTGTGGGCATCGTTGATGATGATGGATGCGCCGCGAAGGTCATTGCGAGAAAGCGCGGACTTGTTTGCCAGGGGATTCGACGCCATCATGCTGATACTCATGCGGAAGACCAAACACGTTTTTGTTACCAGATCGAGAGCGCTCGCCTCCTTTACGAGCGAGGCGAAAGGCGTGTAGTCGTAATCGAGCACGATGTCGGCCGAGCCATTGACGATGGGCTGGAAGATGGGATCTCGGTAATCGTGCTCGACGAAAGCAAAGGGCATGGGCAGCCACTCTTTAAGTTGGGTCGCAAAAAGCGGAGTTGGATATTGAACAGCGATGCGAAGAGTGGCATCAGGATCGCCCATCTCTCGGCACCGTGCCAGCGTCTCGTCGAGTCCATCCAGCAGTGTTCGGGCTCCGTCGAGAAAAACGGCCCCTTTGTCGGTGAGTCGGTTGCCAGCTTTCCGGTCGATGAGCGAAAAGCCCACGTCGCTCTCGAGCGCAGTAATATGGGTGCTTAGCGTTGATTGGGCGATGAACAGCTCTTTGGCGGCGTCGGTGAAGCTTAAGTAGCGAGAGAAAACGGCGAACTCCCGCAAGTACTCGGTTTTCATAGCGGATCTCCTCCCTTGCTTTTTGCATTATCGCATGTTGCGCAAAACAAGAGCACGACGTCCGAGACGGCGATATCGGATTTCACGAACAGCCATCATGAAACGTGATAGCGGATCGCGCATTTGCATTTAGCTATCGGCCTGGCACCAGCGCACTATGGGGTCGTGCCGAAGGACAACTAATGTAAGGAAAGGGGACAATCATGAATTTGAACGAAGGACTCAATCGTCGCAGCTTTTTGAAGGGCGCGGCTCTCATGGGTGGAGCCGCCGCTTTTGCCGGCATGGCTGGCTGCGCGCCCCAAACGTCCGCCTCTCAGGAACTGAGCTCTACGAGCGATTCGGCGTGGGACAAAGAAGTGGACGTTGTGATCGCCGGCGCCGGCGGCGGTGGCCTGGCTGCGGCCGTTGAGGCCTCTGCGGCGGGCAAGGAAGTTGTCGTGTGCGAAGTGATGAGCAGCGCCACCATGTCCAATTCAGCCCTGTGTGCCGGAATGATTCAGGGTGCTTGCACGAAGCTGCAGAAAGAGGCCGGCATCGATGATTCGGTTGAGGAGTTCGACAAGTACCTGACGGCTGTGGCCGAGGGCTTCGAGAATCCCGAGCTGCGCCGTCTGTACGCCGAGAAGTCCGGCGAGACCATCGATTGGCTAGCCGAGCAGGGCGCGGCTCTTTCCACTGAGCGCCTGTCGACCCAGGGCACCATGGTGGACTACTACACCGATGTGACGCCCGCCGTGGCCCGCATGCACCAGAACGCCGATGGCATCGGCGCTGGTTTCACCGAGCCGCTGCGCAAGAAGGCTGAGGAGCAAGGTGCGGAGTTCATGTTCGACACCCAGGTCACGCGTCTGCTCACCAATGCCGATGGCGAGGTGGAAGGTGTTATTGTGGCAGATGGCGGCAAGGAGCAGCGCATCAAGGCGCGCCTGGGCGTCATCTTGAACACGGGCGGTTTCTCCCGCAATGCCGATATGGTGCGCAGCTTCATGTCGCCCGCGATGCCCGGCATGTTTAGCGATCGTCCTATCATGGGATCCTACGGTTCGCCGTGGCAGCAGGGCGACGGTATCATGATGGCGTGTGCGCTCGGTGCCAAGCTGGTGAACCCTTGGTGCGCTTACAATGTGGCCCCTGGCTTGGAGCGCAAGGTCGAGGATAATTCTGCCGGCTATATCTCCATGCCGGGCATTTTCGTTTCCACCGATGGCCAGCGCCACGTGCTGGAGAACGGCCGTCCAACTGAGAACGTAGTGGGTGATGTCTGGAAGCAGCCGAACGGTTATGTGTGGAACATCTGGGATCAGGGTCTCGCGGATGCGACGGCTGATTTCGGTGGACCGATTATGTACTGCAGCGACGGGTTCGAAGAAGAGCTTTCCGGTGGCTATGTCGTCAAGGCCGACACCGTGGAAGAGTTGGCGGCGGCCCTTGATTTGGATGCGGATACCCTTAAGAAGACTATTGATGGCTTCAACGAAGGCGCGGCCTCCGGTGCCGATGCCCTGGGTCGTCAGAACGCAATGCCCCTGATGCAGCCGCCCTTCTTCGCCGGTCGCGTGATCGCTGTCTCGCCCGATACGGCTGGCGGTGTGGACGTGAACACCAACACCCAGGTGCTCAATGTGTTCGGCGAGGTGATTCCGCGGCTCTATGCCGTGGGCAACATGGTTGGTGGCTTCAAGGGCAAGGTGAACGCCGGCTGCGGCCAGGCGCTCGGCTGGACCTACACTTCGGGCCGCATCGCCGGTCAGCACGTGGTGACGCTGGAGCCACTCGCGTAACTATTTCGTTGTCGTCTGCCGGGCTTCCCCTCCCTTCCGGCAGTGCGACCCAAGAAGGCGAGGGTGGCCCCAGTCGGTGGTCTCCCTCGCCTACGGTGCTTAAAAATCGTAGCGTCCATACTGTTTGGAATGTTAAGCTTTAACGAGCTGGTGTTGATGGAAGGCCTGTCATCATGCGGGCCTTTCATCGCACCGGATGGTTGCTAAAGAGTCATTCATCTCGGGATGGACTCTCGAAACCTCGTGGCACGAGGAGGGGCTATGGATATTCAGCAGATCAAGTACTTTTCTCGGGTTTATGAGATGCGCAGTTTCACGCAGGCGGCTGATTCACTGTTCATTTCTCGGCAGGCATTGCGCAAGTCGGTGGCGCGGCTCGCCCAGGAAATGGGGGAGCCGCTGTTCGAGAACCGGGGTAACGTGCTCTTCCCCACGTCGGCGGCCGATCTGCTGTTCAGCGCCTCGCGTCCGGTGTTGAGTGCGTTCGCGCAAATGGAGGCCGAGTTGAACCTCGGCAAGCTAAAGAGCCAAGGGATCGTGCGTTTTGGGCAATCGGTGGAGGCAAGCGACGTTATGACCTCGGGCGAGATGAGGCAGGTCATCGACTTTTCCTCGACAAGCGAGCTCGTGACCAAGGGAATGCGCTTCACCGAAGCAAACTGCGTGGAGTTACGCCAACAAATCCTTGAGGGCGATCTTGATTATGCGAGCCTTATTGCCACAGTGGTGAACGAGTCCCTTTTCGATTACGACACGGCCATTGGGGGACGCATCCACATCGCCGTCCGTACTGATGATCCCCTTGCTGAGAAAAGCTTCATACGCCTCGAGGATTTGGAAGGACGTCCCTTCACCTCTCAAGGAGCTGGGTTCGATGTGCACGATCGCCTGGTGGAGGCGACCGAAGAGCGTGGTGTCAAGCTTAACATTGTGTGCACGCGTTCGGGTTTGCGCAATCGGCTCGAAATGGTGCAAACCGGCGTGACGCTCACCTATGCCTACCGCGATCTGAGGTTTCCCCGTGTTGCTCCGGACGTGGTGTGCATTCCTCTTGAAGAGGCTCCCATGAAATGGTTCTACTGCACCATTGCGAAGAAGGGGCTCGGCGACCCCTATCTGCTGCGGTTTTTCAGCGGCAAAGAAGATTTCGTCCTCTGGAAGGACTGACAGCGGTTCGTCTCCATATCTAAGCGAACTCCTTCGTAAACCAAAAGTTCCCGGCGAACAACTCAAAGATTCTCCCCTCAAGTCTCGCTTGATTTCAGAATGAGGCCACAAGATGCCCGTCAATAACGCGGCGGACGCACGAGACGAGGAAAGGGGACATCTTGGAGTCTGTTCAGAACACGACGGGAACTCTGACGCGAAGAGGGTTCCTCAAGACCACGGCCACGGCCGCGCTCGTTGCGGGCAGCGCCTCGGCTGCGGGTTTCGCGGCGCTGGCGCCCAAGACGGCGTCAGCCCAAAGCGACGAGAAGACCTGCACGACCTACTGCAACGCCTGCATGGGCTGCCCGCTGGAGGCCGTGGTGCGCGACGGCAACGTGGTGCTCACGCGCGCCAAGGAGATTGAGGGCGCGCCCATCGATCAGAAGCGCATGTGCGCCCGCGGCGCCTCCATTCCCACGCTCATCGTGCAGGAGAAGCGCATCCAGTACCCCATGAAGCGTGCCGAGGGCACCGAGCGCGGCGCCGGTCAGTGGGAGCGCATCAGCTGGGACGAGGCCATCGACACCATCTGCGCGAAGATCAAGGAGTACCAGGCGGAATTCGGCTCGGGCAGTGTGTGCTCCTTCACCTACGGCACCACCGAGCCTCGCAACATGTACAATCTCAACCGTTTGGAGAACGTGGCCCAGTTCTCGCACCAGAACCGAACCACCGACTTCGCGCTCACGCAGGGTACCATGTACACGGCGGGCGGCTTCTACTATCAGGGCGGCGCCGACATGGATCTCGTCTCCCAAATGAGCACCTTTGTCGTGTGGGGCCATAACCCCATCGTGTCCTGGCCTAACGCCTGGCACTACATCGCCGACGCGATTGAGAACAACGATTGCAAGCTCATCGTCGTCGACCCCAACAAGAACACCATCGGACAGAAGGCCGACTTGTTCGTGTCGCTGCAGCCCGGCACTGATGCCGCGCTCGCTCTCGGTTTGGCGAAGATCATCGAGGAAGAGGGCAAGACGGATGATGCCTTCATGCAGCAGAAGTCCTGCGCCCCGTTCCTCGTGAAGGAGTCCGACGGCCGCTTCCTGCGCAAGAGCGACTTGGAAGAGGGCGTTGCGGCCGACGCCGACGACTTCGCCGTATGGGACGAGGCCACGAATGCCATGGGCTACGCCTCCACGGCGCAGAACCCCGTGCTGCGCAAGAAGGGCATCGAGGTCGCCGGCCAGCGCTGCAATACGGCCTACAGTCTCCTCATCGACCGCATCAGCGAGTATCCCATCGAGATGGTATCCGAGGTGACCACCGTTCCCGAGGAAACCATTCGCACCTTCGCCGACCTGCTTTGCCGCCCTGGCATGGCCGACATCTTCCAAGGCTATGGCATCGACCATTACGGGCACGGTTTCAATACCATTGCGGCAGTGAGTGTTTTGCGTATTATGCGCGGTATGGTGCCTGAGCCCCGTATGAGTTACCCGCTTAATTCCAGCGGCTTCGATGAGACGGAAACCGAGCATCCCGCTATCGTCCAGTCGCTGGGTACCTTTATGTTCAACGACCTGCTCGACACGGGAAAATACACATTCCCGGGCGTGACCGCGCACATGGGCGAGCAGGTGATGGAGCTTCCCGATGTCACGGTAGAGCAACCGCTCAAGATGCTCATCTCTTTCGGTGCGAACATCGTGAACTCAGCTCCCGACCGTAACAAGACCATCGAGGCGTACAAGAAGTTCGATTTCCTTGTGACTGCCAACATCGAGTGGTGTGATACGGCCGACATTTCCGATATCGTGCTGCCGGCGGCCACCATTCAGGAAGTGGGCGGCCCCATTGGCATGAACGGCTGTCTGGTTTGGGCCGATAAGGCCGTCGAGCCGAAGTTCGAGGCCAAGTCCGACTACGACATGGCGAACCTCATCGGCCGTGGGCTCGGTTTGGACGAGTGGTTCCAAGAGGAGTTCGACGAGGGCATGAAGCACGTGGTGAACACGGCCATGAGCGCCGCCATGGGCATCGATGCCGACAAGTTGAAGGAAGCCGGCGTGATGTACGTGGGCGCCGTTCCCATGCCGGCCTACATGACCATGACGGGCAAGCTGCAGTTCTATCAGGAGAACCCTGGCCCCATCGAGAACTACGGCCAGCCCATGGACCCCGCGAGCATCGCGCTGCCCCATTGGGAGCCGCCCATGGAGGCGTGGCCCGTCACAGCCGGTGGCTTCGATGCCAACCCCCTGGCCGAGAAGTACCCGCTCATCGTGACCGCCGGCACCCGTCGCTTCCGCGTGCACTCCTACTACGGCCAGAACCCGCTGCTGCGCGAGATGGAGATCAACGAGCCCTGTGTGCGCATCAATCCTGTGGATGCCGAGGCTCGCGGCATCGAGGACGGCAGCTACGTGTGCCTGTTCAACGACCGCGGCCATGCGGTGGCCAAGGCCACCTTCAGCGCCGGTATTCGCCCGGGCTGTCTGGATATCGACCGCGGCTGGCAGCGCTCCCAGTACCTAAGCGGCTGCAATAACGACCTGACGAGCAAGCAGATTGTGGACTGGACCTGCCCCACCTACGCCTACCACGATTGCCTCGTGGAAATTGAGCCGTGGGACGGAGTGGTGGCGGAGTCTCAGGAATAAGAGGAGGAGGAACCCATGAGATACGGAATGGTCATCGACCTTAAGCGCTGCTCTGGCTGCAAGACCTGCTCGGTCGTGTGCAAAGTGGCCAACAACATCCCCAACGACATTATCTGGAACCGCGTGCTCACCGAGGGCGGCAACGCGCCTGACACGGCTGGTGGCACCTGGGACAATCCCGAGATGCAGCACTGGCCCGTGGCCTGCCAGCACTGCGAGAACCCGGCCTGCACCAAGGTGTGCCCGGTGGGTGCCACCTGGAAGGACGAGCAGACGGGCATTGTGCGCCAGGATTACGACAAGTGCATCGGCTGCCGCATGTGCCTGGCCGCCTGCCCCTACACCGGCGTCCGCTCGTTCAACTGGGAGGAGCCGGCCTACTACGCCGACTTCGCCCTGGGCGACGCCGATGCCGCCAAGCACGAGAAGCACACCGTGGAGAAGTGCATCTTCTGCACCCAGCGCGTGGCTCGCGGCGAGCAGCCGGCTTGTGTGGCCGACTGCATCGGTCGTGCCCGCCACTTCGGCGACCTGGACGATCCGAACTCCGAGGTGTCCAAGCTTCTGGCCAGCCGCGAGTACACGCAGCTGCACACCGAGTTCGGTACCAAGCCCTCTGTCTACTATCTCGTCTAGGAAGGGAGATACGCTATGAACGATGCGAAAGGAAGCGCCGCGTCTCATCGCGGACTGACCGTGGGGATCATCGCTTGCGCGGTGGTGGCTGTCATCGGCGTTGCCCTGTGGATGGTGCAGCTGTCCGGTGGCATGATTCAGACCGGCATGCGCAACCTCGATTCCTGGGGCTTCTACATCACCCTGTTCATGTTCTTCGTGGGCCTGTCCGCCGGCGGCCTCATCATCAGCTCCATCCCCAACGCCTTCGGTATGAAGGGCTTCGGGGACATCTCGCGGGTGGCCATTTGGACGAGCATCTGCTGCACCTGCGTGGCCATCGGCTTTGTGGTGGTTGACTTGGGCGGTCCCTTGCGCCTGTGGGAGCTGTTCGTCTATTCCAACCTCTCATCGCCGCTCATGTGGGACATCATCGTGCTTTCCACCTATCTCATTCTCTCCATCGTGTACCTGTGGGCCTACCGGCGCGAGGATGCGGGGAAGATGTCGCACACCGCCATCCGCGTCATCTCCATCATTGCTCTGGTGGTGGCGGTGGGCGTGCACACGGTGACGGCTTGGATCTTCTCGCTGTCGGCGGCCCACGAGTTCTGGCACACCGCCCTGATGGGCCCGTGGTTCGTGGCCTCAGCGCTGGACTGCGGCACGGCGCTCGTGCTTATCGTGGTCATCGCTTTGCAGAAGGCCGGGCGTCTTACCATCGAGCGCTCCTCCATGGTGAACCTGGCGAAGATGCTCGCGGTGTTCACCTGCGTCGATCTGTATTTCTTCGCCTGCGATCTGCTGACGAGCGGTTTCCCCGGCGGCGAGGGTGCCAATGTGGTGGCGATGCTGGTCACCGGCCCCTTGGCGCCGTTCTTCTGGACGCAGATCGCCTGCATGGTGCTGGCCTGCGTCATCCTGTTCGTGCCGCGGCTGCGCACCAAGGGCGGCGTGGTTCTCGCCTCGGCGCTCGTGATCGCCGGTGTGTTCTGCAAGCGCTGCGAGATCTTGGTGGGCGGCTTCCAGATTCCCAACATCGAGTTCGCCGACGTGGCCAACCGGATGACCATCACGAACTGGGAGTCCGGCATGTCGCTGTTCGGTTACCAAGGCCTCGTGTACTGGCCGACCCCCTTGGAGTTCGGCGTAGCCCTGGGCGTGGTGGCTCTCGGTGGCTTCCTGCTGCTACTGGGTTTGAGGTACCTCCCGCTCCATCTCACGGAGAAGACCGCTTAGCGGCTTTATCGCCGAGAGTGGAGACCTCCCTTCGAAGAGCCGCAGGCCCGCGCTTGCGGCTCTTTTCGCCTTGGAAAGGATGAGCGGTGAAAGCGAATTCGAGCGAAGTGAACAGTTTGAAGCGGAGAAAGACACGGCGAAAGCGGCTTATGGCTGTCGCCATCGTTGGCGCCGTTTTCGCCGGCGTGGCACGGGTGGGGTTTGCTCTTGCGCCGGATTCGGGTGTGCATCCTCTGACGGCGGAGGCTGTTTGTCCGGTAGCCGGATGCGCAAGTGTCATGTGCCACGGGTACGACGCTGTTCCCGAACCCGATGGTCACAGCGAGATGCGTTGTCCCGAGGCTGGTTGCGCGTCGGTCGAGTGCCACGGCTGGGATACTCTCACTGGCCGTTACCACCAGGCCTCCGATATGTCCTTGAACCTGTGGATTCTCATGCCCGTGACGCTGGTGCTCGGCCTTTGGTTGGCCGTACACGGCTTGTCGAAGGGAGAGCGCGATGCGAGTGCCTAGAATCGCTTTCGATATCATGTTGCTTGCCTTCTATCTGGTGACCGCAAATCCGGCGACGACGGGGATGCCCTTGCACGAATATCTCGGCGTGGGCGTCTTTGTGCTTATGGTTGCTCATGTCGTGATGAGCGGTGAGGGTCTAGGCGGTCGTGGCCGTTGGACGCAGCGCGTGCTCAACGGCGTGCTGCTGGTTGCACTCGCTTTCTGCGTCGTGTCGGGGATCATGGTGTCGGGGGCGCTGCTTCCCTCCTTGGGCCTTTATGCGACTGGCTACTATTTTTGGGATCCCGTGCACGCCCTTTCCGCCAAAGTACTACTAGCCGCCCTGCTCGTTCATATTGTTCTGCGTATACCGGTGGTTATGTCGGTGTTTCGCCGTCATTCCTCCAATTCTTTCGCTAGATAGCGGCCGGTGAGGCTTTCCGGGTTGGCGGCCACTTGGGCGGGGGTGCCCTCGGCCACGATGCGGCCGCCGGTCTCGCCGCCGCCGGGGCCCATGTCGATGACGTAGTCGGCGTTGGCGATCATGTCCAGGTCGTGCTCGATGACCACGACGGTGGCGCCGTGCTCGATGAGGTTCTGCAGCACGTCGATGAGGGTTTCCACGTCCAGCGGGTGCAGCCCGATGGTGGGCTCGTCGAAGATGAAGAGGGTGTCGTCCTGGTTGCGGCGCATCTCGCTGGCGAGCTTCAGCCGCTGGGCCTCGCCGCCGGAAAGTGCCGGGGTGGCCTCGCCCAGAGTGAGATAGCCCAGGCCCAAATCGTGGAGGATCTGCAGCTTGTCGCGCACCTTCTTCAGATGGGCGAGGGCGGAAAGCGCCTGGTCAACGGTCAGCGTGAGCACCTCGGGCAGCGATAGCGTGTGCACGCTTTCGAAATCGTCGGCATGCTCGTGTCCCGCCGCCATATCTCCGCAGGGGGCGGGTTCGCGGGTCGCTTCTCGCTCCATCTCGGCGTCGGCGGACAGTTCGACGCCGCCTTCGATGGCCATTTGAATGGCGTAGGCCTCCCGCCCGTAGCGGCTGCCGCGGCAGTCGGGGCAGGGGATGTCCACGTCGGGGAGGAACTGCACGTCCAGGGAAATTTGTCCCGTGCCGTCGCAGGTGGGGCAGCGCAAGGATCCGGTGTTGGAGGAGAACGCGCCCGCCTTCAGCCCCTGCTCCTTGGCGTCCGGCAGAGTGGCGAAGGCACGGCGCAGATCGTCCAGCACGCCGGAGTAGGTGCCCACGGTGGAGCGTACGTTCACGCCGATGGGCGTGGCGTCCACCAGATCGACCCGCGCGATGCCCGGAGCGTCCACGGACAGCACATGCCCCGGCAGCGGCGTGCCGGCCAGCGATGCCTTCAGCCCCGCGACCAGGCTTTCTAGCACGAGCGTTGTCTTTCCGGAGCCCGACACGCCCGTCACGCAGGTCAGACGCCCTTTCGGAATGCGCGCCTCCAGCGGATGCACGGTGTGGATGGTGTCGGTCTCCAGCGTGATGGCTCCTTCGTCGAAGAGATGTTCGGGTGCGACAGGCGTGCGCACCCGCACCTTCGCTGTGCCTGCCAGAAACGGCCCGATGCGGCTGGCCGGGTTCGCCTCCACCTCGGCCACCGACCCTTGGGCGATGACGCGGCCGCCGTCGGCGCCCGAGCCGGGTCCGATCTCGATGAGGTGGTTCGCGTGGCGCAGCACGGCCACGTCGTGATCCACCATCACCACGGAGTTGCCGTCGGACAGAAGGTCGTCCATGACGCCCAGCAGCCCCTCGATGTTCGCCGGATGCAGTCCGATGGAGGGCTCGTCCAGTACGTAGAGGACGCCGGTGGTGCGGCTGCGCACGGCGCGCGTTAAGGCCACGCGCTGGCGCTCGCCGTTCGAAAGCGTCTCGCTGGCACGGTCGAGGGTGAGGTATCCCAGCCCCAGCTGCTCCAGCCTCTGGATTGGCTCGGTCATCTCGCTCGTGATGGAGTCGCACATCGGGCGCATCTCTGGCGGAAGCCACGGGGCCACGCCAGGCAGCCACTCGCGCAACTCGTCCAGCGACAGGGCCGTCACCTGGGCGAGATTGCGCCCATCGATGGTGGACGACCGCGCCTTCTCGGAGAGCCGCGTGCCGTGGCAGTCGGGGCACACCGACTCGCAGAGGAACTTCGCCACGCGCGCCATGCCCTTCTCGTCCTTCGCTTTCGCCAGCGCGTTTCTCACGGTGTTCACGGCGCTGTAGTAGGTGAAGTCCAGCTCGGTGGCATGGTCTTTGTTCTTGGGGACGTACAGGATGTGGCGCTTCTCCATGGGGCCGTGCAGCACGATGTCCTTCTCGGCATCGGTGAGGTCGCGGTAGGGCACGTCGGTGCGCACGCCCATCTCGCGGGCCACCTGCGGCATGAGCGACCACATGAGGTTGCGCCACGGCGCCACTGCGCCCTCTTCTAAAGTAAGGTTGGGGTCGGCGATGAGCGTGGACTCGTCGATGTCGCGCACGACACCGGTGCCGCCGCAGGTGGGGCAGGCGCCACCGCTGTTGAAGGCGAGGTCCTCGGCGGAGGGGCCGTAGAATTCCACGCCGCAGGTGGAGCAGGTAATGGGCAGCTCGGCGGCCACGTTCAGGGTCGGCGCGTTCACGTGCCCGTTGGGACACACATGGCAGCCGAGGCGCGAGAACATGAGGCGCAGGTAGTTCAAAAGCTCCGTGGACGTGCCGAACGTGGAGTGCACGCCGGGTATGCCGGGCCGCTGGCGCAGGGCGAGGGCCGCCGGTACGTGCAGCACCTCGTCCACGGTGGCGCGTCCGGCCTGGGAGATGCGTCGGCGGGTGTAGGTGGAAAGCGCCTCCAAGTAGCGGCGACTGCCCTCGGCGTACAGAACGCCCAGCGCGAGCGAGCTTTTGCCCGAGCCGGAAACGCCCGCAATGCCCACGAGCTGCCTCAGCGGCACATCCAGCGAGAGGTTCTTCAAGTTGTGCACCCGCGCCCCGCGCACCTCAATGGCGGTAGGCTCGGTGAAGGCAAGAGGCGTGGCGGTTTCGATGTGTTCCATGGAGGCTCGATTCTCGCGCGATATGCAAAGCGCCCCGCGGCGGGGCGGGGCGCTTTCAAAGTCTGGAGCCAACGAGCGGATTCGAACCGCTGACCTACGCATTACGAGTGCGTTGCTCTACCAGCTGAGCCACGTTGGCAAAAGTGCTTCTTGCGAAGCGGCTGTTTAGTATAGCGAACTGGTCGACGCTGCGCAAGCAGCCGCATGGGGGAATTCCCCAGATGCGCACAATGACGGTATCGAAATGCAGGAATTCGCGCTGGCTCGAGCAGCCGGCGTTGCTCTTTCGGGTGCGGCTGGACGCGAGGGGGGTGCCAGATGTGCGAATCGGCTAGTCGGTGTCTTCGCTCGGTTAATCTGGAAAGGCCGTGGGGCGGGGCGGGGGAGGGCGCTCCAACGCTATACTGGTCGCCATCGAAAAAACGGGGAGCGTGAGTTGAAACTGAACGGTTCGACTCGCCTGCGTGCGGCAATCCGCGCGGCCGTCTCCCCTTAAGAGCAACGAGGTGCGTGTATGAGCTTGAGGTTTTCGCTTGCGAAGGCGGCAAGTGCGGTTTCAACCTGGGGGTTGCGCCATGTGGCGCATCGGCCCGCGGCCAACCTGCCGGGAAAGATCGCGCTCAAGATTGATCCGTCGTTGCTCGATGAGCTGCGCGGCAAGTGCACGCAGGGCTCGGTCATCACGGTGGGCACCAACGGGAAGACCTCGACGAACAACCTTCTGGCCGATGCTTTCGAAGCCTCCGGCCGCACTATTATCTGCAACCGCACCGGGGCCAATCTGGCCGCCGGCATTTCCTCGGCGCTTCTGCAGCAGCCGGCCGCCCAGTGGGGCGTCTTCGAATGCGACGAGTTGTGGCTTGCCCACGTGCTGCCGCATCTGCGCTCGAACTATGTGCTGCTGCTGAATTTGTTTCGCGACCAGCTCGACCGCTGCGGCGAAATCGACCGCATCCAAACGTCCATTGCGGGCGCGTTGACCGCCTCGCCTGACACCGTGCTCGTGTACAACGCCGATGACCCGCTGTGCGCCCGTATCGCCGATGAGGTGCCCAATCGTACGGTCGCCTTTGGCCTGAGCGAGTCTATGGGCTTGGCCCAAAACACCGTCACCGACGCCCAGATGTGCCAGAAGTGCGACGGCATGGTGCGCTACCATTACCGCCAGTACGGCCAGCTCGGCGACTATTTCTGCGACCAATGCGACTTCGCGCGCCCGACGCTGGACTTCGCTGGGCGCGACATCGCCATCGGGCCTTCGGGCGTGACCATGGAGGTCTGCGGGCCGGCCGGCTGCGAATCGGTGCATACGCCGCAGCCGACGCCCTACGCCGCTTACAATCTTGTGGCCTCCTATGCCCTTTGCCGCGAGGTGGGCATTCCCACGGCCGATTTCCAGCGGGCCCAAGATGCCTTCAACCCGCGCAACGGCCGTTTGCAGCGTTACCGTCTGGGTGGTCGCGACGTGCTGCTGAACCTGGCGAAGAACCCCACGGGCTTCAACCAGAACCTGAAGATCGTGGAAGCCGACCGGGGCCCCAAGATGGTGGCCTTCTTCATCAACGACCAGGTAGCTGATGGCCGCGACATTTCTTGGATTTGGGATATCGATTTCGAAGAGCTTGCCGACCAATCGGATACGGTGGTGTTTGCCGGCGGCTCGCGCGCCCACGATTTGGCCGTGCGCCTGAAGTACGCTGGCATTGAGGCGGCGGTCATCGAGAACATCGAAGACGCTTTCGCTCGCTTGGGGGCGCTTACCGCTGCCGCCGTGCTGCCAGCCGACGCTGCCGTCTATGCTATTGCGAACTACACGGCACTGCCTCCGGTGCACGCCGCCCTGAACGCTATGGAGGTCGCCGAACCCGCCGAGGCCGCCGAACCCGCTGCTTCCGATCTGGCATCACCGTCGCACGCTGAGGGCGCTGACCCCAAGGCCCCTTCCCACGACGCAGCCGCTTCCGCTTCCGCCACCGCCACCGCCACTTCCGAGCCTCCCGTCGTTATCGCCCATATGCTGCCCGACCTGCTGAACCTCTACGGCGACGGCGGCAACGTGCGCATCCTTGAGCAGCGCCTGCGCTGGCGTGGCATCCCCGTGGAAGTGCGCCGCATCCAGCACGGAGAGGCGGTGGACTTCTCCCAGGTCGACCTCGTTTTCATGGGCGGCGGCCCCGACCGCGAGCAGAAGCTTGCCAGCGAGCAGCTGCTGGCGATGCGCGACGAGCTGGCCGCCTATGTGGAAGGAGACGGCCCGCTGCTTGCCATCTGCGGGGGCTACCAGATTCTCGGTCGCCAGTGGCTGTGGGGCGACGAGCTTGTGCCCGGCCTTGGCCTCATCGACATGGAGACGCGCCGCCCCGGCACGTCGGCCGACCGTCTCATCGACAACATGGTGCTCGAATCTCCGCTGGCCGCCCATCCCGTCGTGGGCTATGAGAACCACGCCGGCCGTACCTACCTGGGCGAGGGCGTGGAAGGTTTCGGCCGCGTCGTGTCCTCCTGCGGTCACGGCAACAACGATGACGATCGCGTGGAGGGCGCCCGCTACAAGAACGTCGTGGGCACCTATTCCCACGGGCCGCTGCTTTCCAAGAACCCGGAAGTGGCCGACTGGCTGCTCGCCCGCGCTCTCGAGCGCCGGACGCAGCGCACCGGAACCCCGGCCGCCGATCTCGCTCCTCTTGATGATAGCGCCGAGCTCGCCGCCAACGCCTCCATGGTCAAGCGCCTGTCGTAGGAGACGCTTCAATGTTGATGCTCCTGCTCGGCGCATCCGTGGCGAAGTTGTGGGCAATCTGCCGTTCTCCTATGGCTTTTCACTGGTAATGGGGCCCATTTTGTTGCGCCGTTCGGCAATTCTTTGCCAAAATGTTACTTCGAATTGAGCAATTCTTGGCTTTGCGGCGCTGTGCGGCTTGCGGTTCTGCTTGTCAGGAAACACGAACCACGAAAGCGAGACCTTCCAGGATGGCCGAAACTCCAGGCAAGAACAACCCCCGCGCGCAGCACGCATCTCAGCCCACGGGGAAGTCGAACAATCCAAGGCATTCGCAGCCTGTCGGCGCCAACAACCCCCGCAACTCCCAGCCCATAGGGAAGGTGACGAACAACCCCCGTCATTCTCAGTCGGTGGGGTCGAATAACCCGCGCCATTCTCAGCCCGTCGGCTCGAACAACCCGCGGCACTCCCAGCCGCTTCCCAAGCAGCCTGCCCTCGAGGGAACGGTGGCCGACGCCATGCCGGTGCTGCCTCCCATGGCCGAGCCCAACCCCTATTCCCGCGGGGCCACCGGTGATGACTACGCGAAGGATCGACGCCGCAAGAAGCGCAAGCGCATTCTGCTCGGCGTGCTGGCCTTTGTGTTGGTGGGCGTCCTCGGCGCCACGGGGGCCGCGTGGGCCTATATCTCCGGCATCGAGCAGGAGATGAACGAGGACATCACGCCCGAGGTTGTGGAAGCCCTGGAGGCGCCGGCCGAATACGACGGTGGCACCTTCTACATGCTGCTCATGGGCACCGACAAGTCGGCCGCTCGCGAGCAATCGACCCAGTATGCCGGCGATACCTTCCGCTCCGACTCGATGATCCTCACGCGCGTCGATCCTCAGAACAAGAAGGTCACCATGGTGTCGATGCACCGCGATACCGAGATTGAGATCGAGGGCTACGGTCTGCAGAAGCTGAACGCCTCCTATGCCATCGGCGGCCCGGCGCTTGCCATCAAGACGGTTTCGCAGATGGCCGGTGTGCCCATTTCCCACTATGCCGAGATCAACTTCGACGGCTTCGAAGAGGTCGTTGACGCTCTGGGCGGCGTGGAAGTGGACGTGCCGATGGAAATCAACGACGACGAGGCCGGCGGCCATGTCGATGCAGGCGAACAGACCCTGACCGGCGAAGAGGCGCTCATTTTGTGCCGCTCGCGCCACTCCTACGACGAGTACGGCGACGGCGACCGCTACCGCGCGGCCAATCAGCGCCTGGTGCTGGGCGCCATTGCCAAGAAGATTCTCTCGGCCGATCCGGCCACCATGGCCAACACCATCAGCGCGCTTTCCCAGTACATCACTACTGATTTCAAAGTGGGCGATATCGTGGCGCTGGCCACCTCCATGCAGGGCATCGATCCGTCGAAGGACATCTACTCCGCCATGGAGCCGACGATCAGCGAGTATAAGAACGACACGTGGTACGAGCAGCTTGACGTGGCGGCGTGGAACACCATGATGGGCCGCGTGCGCGAGGGGCTTCCGCCCACCGAGGCCGATGAGGTCGACGAGTTGAACGGCACCGTGCTCGCTAGCGTTGGCGACGGCAAGGCGGCCGCGAGCGACAGCGAGGGCGTGCAGGGCGCAAACGGCACGCAGCGCCAGACTTTCGGCGAGACGCGCACGGGCATCGTCACTATCAAGAACGGCAACGGCATCAACGGCGTGGGCGCCGAGGCGCTCGAGCGCATCAAGCCCCTCGGGTATACCGCCGACGCCTCCAACGCGAACAGCTTCAGCTACGAGGAGACCGTGGTCGTCTTCGATACGCCCGATCAGCGCGTTTACGCCGAGGAGCTCATCGACGCTCTCGGCTGCGGCCGCGCCGTGCAGAACACTGACGGCGAGTACGTCTACGACGGCGACTTCCTCATCCTGATCGGTAGCGATTGGCAGTAGGAAGCCGTGCATCTCATCAACCGAAAGGGCCCCGCATTGGGGCCCTTTTGCGAGCAAAGGAGTCCCATGCGATTTGTTTCGTGGAATGTGAACGGCATTCGTGCTGTGCTGAAGAAGAACTTCCTGGAAGTGTTCGACGCCTTCGACGCGGACATCTTCGCCATTCAGGAGACGAAGTGCCAGGTCGGCCAGGTGGAGTTGGATCTGCCGGGCTACCACCAGTACTGGAGCGCCGCCGAAAAGAAGGGGTATTCGGGCACGGCGGTGTTCACCCGCGAGGAGCCGCTGCGGGTGCTGCACGGCTTGGGCAACGAGTACCTGGACGCCGAGGGACGCATCGTGGCCTGCGAGTTTCCCCAGTTCTGGTTCGTGAACGTGTACACGCCGAACTCCCAGATGGAACTTGCGCGCATCGACCATCGCATGGAATGGGACGACGCGTTCCGCGACTTCTGCAAGGGGCTCGAGGCCGGCGTGCTGCCCGACGGCAGCGCCAGCGATCCGAAGCCGGTGGTGATGTGCGGCGACTTCAATGTGGCGCATGAGGAGATCGACCTGAAGAACCCGGGCCCCAATCGCGGGGCGTCGGGCTTCTCCGATGAGGAGCGCGGGAAGTTCACCGAGCTGGTGGACGCCGGCTTCACCGACACGTTCCGCCTGCTGCACCCCGACGAGACGGGCCGCTACAGCTGGTGGAGCTACCGATTTCGTGCCCGTTCGACAAATGCGGGATGGCGCATCGACTACTTCCTCGTGAGCGACGAGCTGCGCGATAAGGTGGTGGCGGCGAGCATCTACGACGACGTGGAGGGCTCCGACCACTGCCCAGTCGGCCTGGAGCTCGACCTCGACTAAATCCATTACCGTAGGCTGATTCCGTAGGGGCAGCCCTTGGGCTGCCCTTGCTCCCGACAACGGCGCCGCTCGGAGCCAAGGGCGGCGCAAGCACCGCCCCTACGCAAAGAGTCACCAAGAAAAGGAATCCATCATGCTGAAGATAACCGTCGTTGCCGTGGGCAAGCTGAAGGAGAAGTTCTGGGTGGCGGCCTGCGACGAGTACTTGAAGCGGCTGCGCCCCTACGCGAAGGTGACCGTGGCCGAGATTCCCGATGTCGATCCGGCGCGGGCCGGCGGTGTGGAGGCGGCTCGCGAGCGCGAAGGCGCAGGCATTTTGGCGGCCGTGCCGGAGGGGGCGCACGTCATCCTCATGGCCATCGAGGGAAAGCAGCGCTCGAGCGTCGACTTCTCCCGTCACCTGGACGATCTGGCTCTGCGCGGCGCAAGCGAGCTCGCGTTCGTCATCGGCGGTTCCGACGGTGTGAGCGATGCGGTGCGCGCCCGGGCCGACGAGACGTTCTCCTTCGGCCCCATCACCCTGCCCCACAACCTGGCCCGCGTCGTGCTGCTCGAGCAGCTCTACCGCGCCTTCAAAATCTCCCGCGGCGAGCCCTATCACAAGTAGGGTCTCTTCTCGACGTCCAGTCAAAAGTGGGAAAGCGTTCTGCCCAATGTTGGGCAGAAGCCCGGCTGTCCTCTTCCTATACTGGCCTCATTCGCCAAGAGGGGGCGCAATCATGAAGGATGAACCCTCCTCTTTCAGGCGATTTAGCGTTGCAATGCGCATCGCTGCTCTTACGAGAGAAAGAGGAGGAGTATGGAAGAGAAAGAGCAATTCGCTCCCACCGAGATCGTGAAGGACGGCAAGGTCACCCGCCGCACCTTCGTGAAGGGCGCGGGATGGCTGACCATCACGTCCGCCATCGGCGCCAGCGCCCTTGGCTGCGCACCGTCGAAGCAGGGCGCCGAGGAGGAGCCCCTGGCCGAGACCGGCCCGGTGGCCGATCCCGAGGAGGGCTTCACCTACAAGAGTGCCTGCTGCTCGGTGAACTGCACCTCGCGCTGCCACCTTCGCGCTCGCGTGAAAGACGACAAGATCTACACCGTCACCCCCGGCCAGATGCCTGGACGCGACGACTACGCCAACTGCTGCCTGCGCTCCATCGGCTTGGGAACGCGTACTCACGATGAGAGCGTGCGCGTCATGCATCCCATGAAGCGCACCGGCGAGCGCGGCAGCGGCGAGTTCGAGCAGATCACCTGGGAGCAGGCCATCGACGAGATCGCCGAGCGCATGGAGGCCACCAAGGCGCAGTATGGCCCTAAGGCTTGCGGCTTCTACTCGTTCACGGGCAACCTGTCGAAGCTCTCCTGGGAGGCACCCACCCGTTTTGCTGGCACCTATGGCGCCACCGCCTTCGACATCGAGGGCATTATGGGCGACCATGGCGCCACCATGGGCATGACGCTCTGCTTCGGCCAGGGCCGCGGCGCCCACGACACGCGCGACTACCTGAACTCCAAGATGGTGGTGCTCTGGGGCCGCAACGTGGCCGACACCCACACCTCCGAGTTCCGCTACCTCGTGAAGGCTCGCGAGAACGGTGCCAAGATCGTCGTCGTGGATCCGCGCCTGTGCTCCACGGCGGCCATCGCCGATCAGTGGATCCCCATCAAGGCCCAAACCGACCCGGCTCTGGCCCTCGGCATGATGAACGTCATCATCAGCAAGGACCTGCACGCGAAGGACTGGCTCGTCGCGAACTCCGTGGCACCGTTCCTCGTGCGCGAGTCCGACGGCGCGCTCTTGCGCGACGGCGAGGGCGAGGACGCCGCCTGGATGGTGTGGGACACGGCCGCGAACCAGGCGGTGCCCAACACCACCGAGGGCGTGACGGCCGCGCTTTCCGGCACCTTCGAAGTGAACGGCGAGGCGTGCCGTACCGCTTTCGACCACCTGTGCGACGAGGTGTCCAAGTACACCCTGGAGTACACCTCCGAGATCACCGGGCTGGATCCCGAGGTCATCGAGGCCTTCGCCATGGATTACATCAACGCCCAGCCGGCTGGCATTCGTATGGGTCAGGGCATGCAGCGCGTCTATAACTCCCACTCGCCCTTCCGCACTGTGGCCACGCTGGCCGCCGTGGCTGGCTACATTGGCGTGGAAGGCGGCGGTGCGTCCCACGCGGGCGGCACGGCGTCCATCCGCTCGACCCCCGGCGTCACCATTCCGGCGTTCAACTATGACGAGTGGGCCGACACGGGCGCCAACGAGGTGAACATGGTGAAGAGCTCGACGCTCTACGACCAGATCATCACCAAAGACCCCAATCCCATCGACTTCATGTGGTTCGCGAACTCGAACTTCATCAACATGAGCCCCGATGCCAACAAGATCATCAATGAGGTGCTGCCCAACATCTCCACCATCGTGACGGTGGATCCCTACTGGACCTGGACGGCGAAGTGCTCCGATTATGTGCTGCCGGCCTGCAACTACTGGGAGAAATGGGACTTCCTCGATCGCTCGCCCTGGGTGTTCTTCCAGAGCCCCGCGGTGACGCCGGCTGGCGAGAGCAAGTCCGACGTCGAGATCATGTCGCTTCTCGCGGCCAAGGTGGGCCTGGGCGATTTGTGGTCGAAGACCGACGAGGAATGGGTGCGCAGCTTCGTGAACGAGGAGCATCCGGCTTGGGAGGGCTTCGATTTCGACAAGGCCGTGGAAGAGGGCATCTGGGGACGTCCCGACGGCATCTACGACTCCCAGATCGTCTTCGCCGACGGCGTGTTCAAGACGCCTTCCACGAAGTTCACGTTCTACAACGACGACCTGGTGGAATTCGAGGAGGAAGTGCCCTGCTACAAGCCCATGTTGGAGGATCCGAAGGGCCCGCTCGGCGAGAAGTACCCGCTCGTGTTTCTGCAGTACCACGACCGCATGAACGTGCACACCCAGCACATCGGTATTCCGGCGCTGGCGGGCATTCAGGACGAGCCTCTGCTGGAGATGAACCCGGTGGATGCCAAAGCCCGCGGTATTGCCGACGGCGACGTGGTGAGTATCACAAACGATCGTGGCGCCTGCAAGATGAAGGTGTTTGTCACCGAGGGCATCGTGCCCGGTACGGTGGCCACCCAAAGCGGCTGGACTCCCGACTACACCATTGAGGGCAACTACCAGACGCTGACCCACTTGACGTTGAACCCCACAGAAGAGCACATTTCCCAAACCTGCACGGCATTCTACGACGTGCTGGTGGAAGTAGAGAAGGCGTAGGTGCGACATGGCTAAGCAATATGGAATGGTGATCGACACGACTCGCTGCATGGGCTGCCAGACTTGCGCGGTTGCCTGCAAGGTATCCAACGACGTGCCCGGCGAGCTGTATTGGGCCCATGTGGAAGGACTCGAGGGCGATCTGTACCGCCCGACGGGCACCTTCCCGAAGGTGAAGATGAACTTCCGCCCCACGCTGTGCAACCACTGCGCCGAACCGGCCTGCGTGGCCAACTGCCCCACCGGCGCCATGGCGAAGCGCGAGGACAACGGCGCTGTGGTAGTGGATCAGGACGTGTGCATCGGGTGCGGCACCTGCGTGAACTCGTGCCCCTACGGGGTGCCGCAGATTGACGAGGAGGCCGGCGTGTCCTCGAAGTGCACCCTGTGCTTCGATCGTCTGGACAACGACCATCGTCCGTGGTGCGTGCAGGCCTGCCCGGCCGAGGCCCGCATCGTCGGCGACCTGAACGATCCGGAAAGCGAAGTGTCGAAGTACATCGCCGAGAAGGGTGCGGTGCCTTATTTGGAAGAGAACGGCACGACGCCTTCGGTCTATTACGTGTAAGCCCTCCCTCCCATAGGGGCAGCGACCGAGTGCCGCTGCCCCTCTTCGCTTCGAGGGAAGGCGCTTTGGTACAATGAGGTCGCGGACGCGGGGGATCGGACGCGAGAGGGGAGGGGAACTATGACGTGGACGGGAAAGAACGAGGTGCTCGACGAGGTCATCAGCCGTGCCGAGCTAGAGCGCATGCTTGACGAGGCGGGCGCCACTTATACCTCGCGGCGCATTCCGGCCGGTGCCATGGTGTTCTGGAGCGGCGAGCCGGATGGCAACCATTACTATGTTGAAAGCGGCTCGGTGGAGCTGTACGGCGTCGATGCCGCTGGGCGCAAGAAAGTCATCGACCGCTACGGCCCCGGCATGTTCTTCGGATTCCATATCCTGCGCGACACCAATCTGACGATGTCGACGGCGCAGTGCTTGGAGGACAGCCGCATTCTGGCCATTCCCAAGGAGTCGTTCTTCAAGTTGCTTCGCGGGGGCGCGGATTTCTCCGAATACTGCGTGCGCTATCTGTTCGGGCTTTTGTCCATGCAGACCAACGAGATGCTGAACCAGTCGTTCTACGTGACGGCCCAGCGAGTGCCCATGTTGCTCGCCAAATTGGCGGCCGAGCGTCTTGCGGAAGACGCGGCGCAGCAAATGGTGGTGCTTCCCTACAGCAACAACGACATCGCCGACATGCTCGGCGTGAGCCGCAACTCGGTCACCTCGGTCGTCTCGCGCTTGCAGGCCCAGGGGGTCATCGAGAAGCAGCGCAGTGCCATTCGCATCATCGATGCGCAACGCCTCGTCGAGATTGCCCAGCTCGAGCAGGAGTAGGTCGCCATGGGCCGGAAACTTGCCCCACTGTTTTTCGCCGCCTTCCTCGCTTACGGCTACAACAATATCTTCATGACGCTGACCCCCTCTTTCGTGGTGGCCGCGGGAGGGACGTTGGCGGAAGCGGGGCTTCAGAACAGCGTGTATCTGGCCGCGGCAGTCCTCTTGCGCTTCGTCTTCGGCCCGGCGGCGGATCGGTGGGGCACGAAGCCGGTCATGCTCGTGGGCCTTGCGTCGTTTGTGCTCGGGGGCATTCTGTTCCCGCTGTGTGCCGAGTTCTGGCAGATGCTTTTGGTGCGCTGCGTGCAGGCGGTCGGCCTTGCTTCTTTCTGGTCGTCGGCCACAGCCACCGTTTCGGAGGCGGCGCCGCCCCAGGCGCGGGGCCGCTGGCTCGGCCTGTATCGCCTGACGACCTCCGCCTCGCTTCTTCTGGGGCCTCTTGTGGCGTTCGGGCTCGTGAAGGCCGCGGGGTTCGCCGCGTGCTTCTGGATGCTTGCTGGATGCTCTGCTGTTGCCTTGACTTGCGTTGGCGCCATGAGGCTCCCTCGCCGTCGACGCGAGCGGCTTCGGGTAAAATCCCCCTGTGTGGAAGGCTCGCTTTCTCTATCGGGAGTTGTTGGTATGGCGGTGACCGGGACGTTTGTCGCTGCCATGGGGTACGGGCTGCTGTTCAGTTTTGGAGGCACCTTCATCTCGGCTGCCGGAATGACCGAAAACGAGGGATGGTGCTTCACGCTTATTGGGCTCGGGGGCCTTGCGGCCAATCCCGTTGCCGGCATCCTCTGCGATCGCCGCGATGCGCGCCGGCTGTTCGGCATCCATGGGCTGCTCATGGGGATGGGCGTTGCGCTCTTCGCCGTGGCGGCATCGTCTTTGCCAGCCCTTGTCGTTTCGGGCCTTTGCATCGGCTATGGCTATGCGGGCGCCATGGTGTGCGCCCAGGCTATGATTGCTCGCCAGGTGGCGGAAGGGCGCCAGGCGACGGCGCTCGCCCTGCAGCAGAACGCCATCGACGTCGGCATCGCCTCCGCGAGCGCTCTGTATGGAGGCGTGTTCTCGGCGCTCGGGTCTTCCGCAGCAGAGCCGTTTCTCTTTCAAGCATGTTTTGTGACGATATGTGGAGTTGTCCTCGTGGCCGTGCGATCGGGTTCTCGTGATGCTTCAAAAGGCTCTTCTGCTTGAAAAACGACGGGTAGCGTAGTTCTGCAAACAGAAGGGGCGGCCACTGATCAGCATTTTCCCAGGTCGCATTTCTCGAAAGAGGGGAAAGCGGGCGTCGCAACTACGCTACCCGTCGTTTTCCAAGCAGAAATCACCCGCGAGGCGAGCGCGCAAAGCGAGTGGCGTCTTACTTCTTCACGACCTCGATGGTCACTTCGGCCGGGGCGGGCAGCTCGGCGGTGCAGTGGGGGCAGCGGGTGGCGCCCACGTTGATCTCTTCCAGGCAGAAGGGGCAGGTGGGGGCGTGCTCGATGGCTTCCTCGCCCTTGGCGTTCTTCATGAAGGGCAGCTTCGCCGTGCCGTCCTTCATCTTGTTGAAGGCCTTCACAATCATGAACACGACCCACGCCACAATGAGGAAGTTGATGATGGCGCTGATGAACGCGCCGAAATCGATGCCGTTCTCGGTGCCGGCGACGGGGATGGTGAGCCCGGCGACATCGGTGCCGTTGCCGCCTGTGATGAGCTTGATGAGCGGGTTGATGATGTCGTCGGTCAGCGACGTGACGATGGCGGTGAACGCCGCGCCGATGATGATGCCGACGGCCATATCGATCACGTTGCCGCGGTTGATGAATTCCTTGAACTCGGCCAGGAGGCTTTTCATGGTCGATCCCTTCTTACGTGAAACCTTCTGCCAAGGTATTATGCCGCTCTTTTGCCGTGTGTCCATAGCGTCGTGATAACATGGCGCCAACCGTTTACAAGGAGTTACGACAACCGTGGATACAGCGAAAATCGAAGCAGGCGTCCGCCTGATTTTGGAAGGCATCGGGGAAGACCCCGAGCGCGAGGGGCTGCGGGAGACGCCGGCGCGCGTGGCCCGTATGTACGAGGAAGTGCTGGGCGGCCTGGAAGAGGATCCGTCGCGGCATTTCGACGTGACCTTCGACGAGGGCCACGAGGAAATCGTGCTCGTGGGCGACATCCCCTTCTTCAGCATGTGCGAGCACCATCTGGCGCCGTTTTTCGGGAAGGCGCACGTGGCTTACATTCCTGGCGAGGACGGCCGCATCTGCGGCATCTCGAAGCTGGCGCGGCTTGTGGACGGCTTCGCCAAGCGCCCCCAGGTGCAGGAGCGCCTGACCGGGCAGATCGCCGACACGCTGGTGGAAGCGCTGCATCCCGCTGGCGTCATCGTGGTGCTGGAGGCCGAGCACATGTGCATGTCCATGCGCGGCGTGAAGAAGCCGGGCGCGAAAACGACCACGCGGGCCGTGCGCGGCTGCTTCGAAACCGATGCCGACGCGCGTTCCGAGGCGCTGTCGCTGATTTTCCGCCACTAAAGCGATGCCCGTTTCGCTGCGGGCGAGCATGAAGCATCTACCCGCGCCAGCCTAAGCGGGCGCAAGCGAGTTGAAGGATTCTGTCCCCACTAGAAAGAAGGTTTCCCATGAAGTGCGTCATCTCCGTCCTTGGCAAGGACCGCTCCGGCGTGGTGGCTGCCATCGCCACGACGCTGGCCGACTGCGGCGCCAACATCGACGACATCTCCCAGACGATTCTCGGCGAGGGTCGCATGTTCTCCATGACCATGATGGTGACGCTGGATCCTGCCGTCGCCGACTTCAACACCGTGCAGGAGCGCCTGGCCGCCGACGGCGAGCGCCTGTCCATGCAGGTTCTCATCCAACGCGAGGACGTCTTCCAAGCGATGTACGAGATTTAGAACGCCGCTTCGATCCCGCATGCGCTCGGCCCGCGCTGGGGAAGAATTGCCGCTACGGATGCGTGTCGACGGGCGATTGCGCCGCGACTGTGCCGCCGCCCGAAATTCCTGCTGCGCGCCTTCTTGATCGTTGCCGATGTCCATCGCCAGCGCTTGAGGCGTCGCTAAAGCCCACGCGCTCAGAACAAAAAAGCACATTTTCCAAGACGTCGTACCGGTTTTTGCTCGGTCGTCTATTTGATTACCGAGAAATGCCAGGTCAGCGAGTTGCATCCCGAGCTTTGCTTCTGAGCGATTTGGAAAATGTGCTATTTTGGAAGCGATTACTTGGAAAATGTGTTTTTCTGTATCGCCGATTTTTGCACGTACCCGATTTTGTCCATTATTTCACAATTTCCAAAACTGACGCTGAAGGAAGCCGGAAGAGAGGGCGCTGAAACGTGCGTCGCCCTCTTGGCGAGACGTTTTCTCCTCCAGCCACGTTTCGTATCCTCCGGAACTGCAGATGGTAGAATGCTTTCCACAAATATGCGTAATCGAAGGCAAATAGGGACGGAAGATGACCCGAATTTACACGTGCAATGTGCCCATTGAGGCAGATCTGGTGGATGCGTTCTGCTGGCTGCAGAAGGGGTTCACCGACCAGTTCGTCTACTACGATAAGCAGCGTGCCTGCCGCTATATGGGGCTGGGCCGCTGCATCGCGCTGCCCAGTTTGCGCGATGTGGAATACGAGTACGGCGAGGGCAGCTCGTTGCACGAGGTCGCGGCTGGCGAGGATGCCGCCGAGCAGCCGCCGGTGTTCTTCTCGTTCAATCGCTTCGACGCCACCAATCCCGCGCCGGCCGACGAGCTGATGGCCTCGTTCCCTCGGCTGCGCTTTATGTTGCCGGAAATCGTGCTCATCGAGAACGAACGCGGGCGCTTCTTGCAGGTGAACTCGCTGGGCCCGGTGTACCCCGGCCGCGTGGCCCGCTTCACACGCATGGTGGCTGCCGCGCCGCCCCGCCAGCGCGCGACCGTTCCGTTTGCGCTTGAGCCCGATTCCCGCGAGGCGTGGGGCGAGGCCATGGATGCGGCGCTTGCGGCCATAGGGGAGGGCCGGGTGTCGAAGGTGGTGCTCTCGCGCCGGTTGCGCCTTCTGGCCGAGCACCCCTTCTCATCGAAGGATCTGCTCGTAAACCTCATCGACGGCGATGCCCGCGGCACGGTGCTTCTGTACCGTTACGCCGACGTCTTCTTTTGCGGCTGCACACCCGAGCTTCTCGTGCGTAAACGCGGCGATGTGGTGGAATCGATGTGCCTGGCGGGGACATGTCCTGCCGGAGCTACGGCGGCGGAATCGGACGCATTGGCAGAGGCGCTTCTGGCCGACGGGAAGAACCGCGCCGAGCACGATTACGTGGTGCAGCTCATTCGCAGCGTTCTTGACCGCGTTTGCTACGACGTCGATGTTCCCGCCGTGCCCGAGATCATGCGGCTTGCCCACGTGCAGCACCTGTTCACGCCGGCCCGCGCCCGCGTGCTCGCTGGCATCACGCTGGCCGACCTCATGGAAGACCTGCATCCCACCCCCGCCGTGGCCGGCACGCCGGTGGGGGAGGCGAAGATGCTGCTGCGGGCCATCGAGCCCTACAACCGCGGATTCTATGCGGGAGCCTGCGGTTTCGTGGACGGCGCCGGCGACGGCGAGTTTTCCGTGGCCCTGCGCACCGGCGTTTTCGACGGCGAGATGGGCTATGTCTACGGCGGCTGCGGCATCGTCGGCGAGAGCGATGCGGACGCCGAGTACGAGGAAATCGACCTGAAGCTGCGCACCACCCTTTCCGCTTTCGGCGCGTAACCTCTTGCTGCGCGGTTCTTGGGGCGCGTTTCGTGCGCTATCATGGACGGACGAAACGCGCGAAAGGAAGTGGCGATGGCCATAACGACGACTCATCAGCAGGATACGGCGCTGTTCGTGGCGGCGTTCTTCGACGAGATGGTGCGCTGGGGCGTGCGCGAGGTGGTGGTGAGCCCCGGCTCGCGGTCGACGGCCTTGGCCATGGCGGCCTACGAGCTGGAGCAGCGCCGGCCGCAAGACCTGCGGGTTTACGTGGATATCGACGAGCGCGGGGCGGCTTTTCTCGGTTTGGGCCTTGCGAAGGCGAGCGGCCGCCCCGTGGCGCTCGTGTGCACCTCGGGCACGGCCTTGGCGAACTACTACCCGGCGGTTATCGAGGCGGAAACGTCCCGGGTGCCGCTCATCGTTCTGTCTGGCGACCGGCCCCCGCAGCTGCAGGGCCTCGGCGCGCCGCAAACCACCGACCAGCTGAAGGCCTACGGCAATCACGTGCGCTCCTTCCGCGCCATGCCCACGCCGCGCGGCCGCGACCGCGACATCGCCTTCGCCCGCCAGGCGGCCCGCGAGGCGGTGCTCGCCGCGCTTGGCCCGACGGCCACGCTGGCTCCCTACCGCGAGCCGGCGCCGGCAAAGGAGGGGTTGCGCGAGTCCGCGACGACCGGTGTGCTTGAAGGGACGGATTCTGCGGTCGTGGCGGCTTCCCTCGGCAAGCATGCTGCTGTTTCAGCTGGCTCCGGATCCGCCGCGCTGCCGATGGATCCTGCTGCCACCGTTGCGCTGTCGATGGATCCTGCTGCCACCGTCGCGATGCCGGCGAATTCCGCGATCGCTGGCGCTCGCGCCGATGCTCCCGCGCGGGATGCTGCTGACGACTTTGCGGGCGCAGCCGCTGAAGAGGCCGATTCTTTCCAGCCGATCTTCTACAACGAGGCCGGCGACATTGTGAACTACAACCCGAACGTGCAGGTGGCTTCCCGCGCCTGCATGCACCTGGCCGGCCCCGTGCACGTGAACTTCCCCTTCGATGCCCCGCTCAAACCCGATTTCGCTGGCGCCGATTTGCAGGCCATGCAGCGCGCCGCTCGCGATTGCTTCGCTCTGGGTGCCCGCAATGCCAGCATCGCCGCGAAGGACGGCGCTCTTCTTGATCTGGGCCCGCTTGTTGGCCCTGCCGGTACCTTGCCTCCCTCGAGTATCGAGGCCATCGAGCGCCTTCTGTGGAAGCGCCCCTCTTTGGTGCTTGCCGGCGAGGGCTCCTGCGAGACTGTGGCCGAGGCAGAGGAGATCCTCGCTTGGGCGCGCAAGCTGTCGCTGCCGGTGCTTGCCGATCCGCTGTCGGGCCTGCGTTCCATCGACGACCCGCTTATCATCGACAACTACGACAACCTCTGCGCTCGCGCCGACTGCCCCGTGCCCGAGGTGGTCATCCGCTTCGGTCGCTATCCTGTCTCGAAAAGTGCAACCGCTCTGCTCGAGCGCGTGCGTCCCGTCTCCCTGGCCGTTGATGTTGCCGAGACGCGCGATTTCAACGCGGCGACGGACGTGTTCGTGGGCACGACGCCCCTCGGGTTCGTGCGCAGCGGATGGCGCGCCGAGGGCCGCAAGGCCCAGCACCGCTTCGCTGATGCCTGGGTCGCCCTCAACGACGAGGCGCGCCTGCGCATTCTCGCCGTGGAATGGGACGGCGTGGCCACCCACGATTCCGAGGCCGCGGAAGGCGCCTACGTGCGCTCGCTTCTGGAGCTGGCGCCGGAAGGCTCGTGTCTCTTTTCGGCGAATTCCATGAGCATCCGCGCCGTGGACACCTTCTACGTGAAAGACGGCAAGCCCCTGGCCGTGATGGCCAATCGCGGGCAGAACGGCATCGACGGCGTGGTCTCGACGGCGGTGGGGGTGGCGCAGCACTTCGCCCAGACGACGTTTCTCACCGGCGACTTCACGCTGCTGCACGACCTCTCCGGCCTGGCGCTCCAGCGCGAGATGCTGCTCCAGCGCCGCGGATCCGCAGGGACGCCGTCGCTGGTCATCGTGCTTCTGAACAACAACGGCGGCGCCATCTTCGACATGCTGCCCCAGGCCTCCGCCGACCCGTACTTCGAGCGGCTGTTCCTCGCGCCCCAGGACGTGCGCTTCACCGAGGCCGCCGCCGCCTTCGGCATTCCGTCGGCCAGCGTGCACACGGTCGGAGCCTTCCGCAGCGCCTACGAGCAGTTCCTCGGCACGCCGGGCATCAGCCTCATCGAAGTGGCGCTGCCCCTGCGCGGCGTTCGCGACCGCTACGCCCCCTACCAGCGATAATGACGGCCGCTGTGAAGACTGCGATTCCGGAAAAGCCCCCGTACGTCTTGCTGCACGGTTTCGCCCAAGCACCGGCCACGTGGGGCGAGGTGGCGCGGCGGCTGCAGGCGGCCGGTCACCGCACCTATGCCCCCGACTTGTACGAGGGCAAGGGCGATCTCAAGCTGTCGAGCTGGGAAGGAGCAGGGGAGGGCGAGAAAGAGACGGAAGGCGGGGAAGGTGACACGAATGCTGGGGGCATCGCGGTAGCGGAGCGCGACCCGCTGACCTCCCTAGAGGCGGTGTGCGACCGAGTGGCGGCCATCATTCGGTTAATCGCTCAGGCCGATGGCGCGCCCGTGCTCGTCGGCTATTCCATGGGCGGCCGCATCGCCGCCGAAACCGTAGTGCGCCATCCCGATTTGCCGCTGGCCGGGTTGGTTTTGGAAAGCGCGGGGCTGGGGCCGTCCGACGAAGCAGCCCGGGCCACCTTGGCCGAGCGTAACGTCGCTTGGGCCCGGCGGCTTCGCGAAGAGGGGGTCGCTGCCTTCATGGACTGGTGGGAGACGCTGCCGCTGTTCGCCACGCAGCGCGACCTTTCGTCGGAGGTGCGCGTCGCCATCCGAGCCGAGCGTGAGGCCCACAGCGCCGAGCTCCTTGCCCGCTCGCTAGAAGCCTGGGGTGCCCACCACCAAGCCGCTGAAGCGGCTACGCTTTCTGCCGTCTCCGACCTGGCCAGGCAAGGCGTTCCGGTGCTCTACGTTGCCGGGGTCCTTGACGAGAAGTACGCCGCGGTAGCCGCCCGCGCCCATGCTGTCGGCGTTCCGGTGATACTCGTTCCCAATGTCGGCCACAACGTGCATCTTGAATCCCCCTCCGCGTTTGGAGGGATCGTTGAAGGCGTTCTCGCTGAAGATGTTTCTGCTGAAGGTGCCGTGGCTCGAAAATCATGAAAGATCGGATATCAGGCTGAAAAGGGACCTTTCTCATGCTTTCTAAGTCGCGTGCGCAAAGCCTTCTCGCCGGCTTTTCTAAATTATGAGTCACAAACACACTTTATTATGCTAAAGTGTCGGCCATGATTTTCGTTCAGGGACATAAAGGCGGTATGGACGCGGCGGCGCTCGCCGTGGCAAGCCAGCACATCGCCCAGCAGTCGTGCGATGCGGTGGCCTGCGCCCTCATGAGCGCGCACAAGGCTGCCCAGTGTTGCACCGACGCGGTCGAGCGTGCGCTGGCCAGTGCGCACAAGGCGGCTCAGTGTATCGCTGAGGCGGCCCGCGCTATCGCCAGCCAGCACGAGGCCCAGCAGTCCCTGCGCGAAGTCTCCCCACAATTCGAGTTCCGATACCTTTAGCACACGGGTTTTCGCCCGTGGCTATTTTTTTGTAGCCAAGGGCGAAAAGTCGTGTGCGCCATCGGACGTATCCGCGCAACGAAAGGAAAGTAGAAGGACATGATCGCGAAAATTCTCTTGGTAATTGCCTTCGTGGCCGTGGCGGTGGCGGTGGGCATCTACTGCCGCCGGCACACGGGCACCGTGGACGGCTTCATTCTGGGCGGCCGCAACGTCGGCCCGTGGATGAGCGCCTTTGCCTACGGCACGAGCTACTTCTCGGCTGTGGTGTTCGTCGGCTACGCAGGCCAGTTCGGCTTCAAGTACGGCATTTCGGCCACCTGGGCCGGCATCGGCAACGCCATCATCGGCTCGCTGCTTGCCTGGTGGGTCTTAGGCCCCCGCACCCGCGAGATGACCCATCGCCTGCAGGCCTCCACTATGCCGGAGTTCTTCGGCAAGCGCTATAACTCCCGGGCGCTGCGCATTGCGGCGGCGGCCATCATCTTCGTGTTCCTCATCCCGTACACCGCCAGTGTCTACAACGGCCTGTCGCGCCTGTTCGGCATGGCCTTCGCGCTGCCTTACGACGTGTGCGTCATCGGCATGGCGGTGGTCACCTGCGTTTACGTGGTGCTCGGCGGGTACATGGCCACGGTTATGAACGACTTCATTCAGGGCATCGTCATGCTGCTCGGCATCATCGCCGTCATCGTGGCGGTCATCCTGAACAACGGCGGCTTCTCCGAAGCCATCATCTCTCTGTCCCAGATTCCCGCCGAGGGTTCGGCCATGCAGGGCCCCTTCGTCAGCTTCTTCGGGCCCGATCTGTTCAACCTGCTCGGCGTGGTCATCCTCACGTCGCTGGGCACCTGGGGTCTGCCGCAGATGGTGCAGAAGTTCTACGCCATCAAGACCGGTCCCGCCATCAAACAGGGCTCCATCATCTCCACCATCTTCGCCTTCGTGGTGGCCGGCGGATCCTACTTCCTCGGCGGTTTCGGTCGTCTCTACGAGGGCCAGATCGAGTACGCCGCCAACGGCACGCCCATCTACGACTCCATCATCCCGACGATGCTGTCCACCTTGCCTGACGTGCTCATCGGCCTGGTCATCGTTCTTGTGCTGTCGGCGTCTATGTCGACGCTCTCGTCGCTGGTGCTCACGTCGTCTTCTACCCTGACCATCGACTTCATCAACGGCAACATCATCAAGAACATGTCCGAGAAGAAGCAGCTTGTCTGGATGCGCGGCCTGCTCGTGGTGTTCATTGCCATCTCCGCGCTCATCGCGCTGTTCCAGTACCATTCCTCGGTGGTGTTCATCGCCCAGCTCATGGGCTACTCTTGGGGTGCGCTGGCCGGTTCGTTCCTCGGCCCCTTCCTGTGGGGTCTGTATTCCGGGCGCATCTCGAAGGCGAGCGTGTGGTGCTCGTTCGCTGTGGGCGTGGGTCTGACCGCCGTGAACATGGGCCTGGCGCTGTCCGGCGGCGTGCCGCTTATCGCGAGCCCCATCAACTGCGGCGCGCTGTGCATGATCATCTCGCTGGTCATCGTGCCGGTAGTGAGCTTGTTCACGCCGGCGGTGCCCTTCCAAATTAAGCCGCCGACCACCGAAGGTGCCATCGACCGCGAGTACGACCGCGAGCTCGCCCAGGAGGAGCTGGAAAGCGCCACCGCCAGCGCCGCTGCCGACGCATAAGGGGCAGCAGCCGCAACTGAAGCAACTGAAGAAGAGAAACCTGGAAAGTCCCGTGTGATCGCGGGACTTTTCTCTGACTAACTCGGATATACTTATGCTGTTCTGTCACCAGAAGGCCGGGGGCAGGGCACCGGCGACGGCCGCGTTTCGTTGTCACGCGAAGAGCGCTCGCAACGTTCGCATTGCGCATTCGTGCGCAGAGAGCTCGCAACATTCGCCTCGCGCATTCGCGCACCGAGTGCTCGCATCGCACTCCGGCGTCGTGCGTTCGCGGGTGTCATGCCCTCGGCCTCTTGAGGAAGGAAGGTCATGGAAGGGTTCGAACTCATTGCCACGGGCCTGTGGTCCATTGTGCCGCCGATTCTGGCACTGGTCCTGGCGCTCATCACCAAGGAGGTGTATTCGTCGCTGACCATCGGTGTGTTCACGGGCATGATCATCTACCAGTTCACACTGAACGGCGTCGGTGGCGAGCAGCTCGTCGCCTCGTTCACCATGGTGCCACAAATGATGGCCGAGCAAATAGCCGGCAACGGGGCGCTGCTGTTATTCCTTGCGCTTTTGGGAGCGCTTACCGTGGTCATCGCCACGGCCGGCGGCTCCCGTGCCTATGCGGAGTGGGTGACCACGCACGTGAAGAACGCCCGTGCCGCCTCGATCCTCACGGCGCTGCTCGGCATCATCATCTTCGTGGACGACTACTTCAACTGCCTTACCGTGGGCGCCGTCATGCGCCCGGTGACGGACAAGTTCCGCGTCAGCCACGAGAAGCTCGCCTGGGTCATCGACTCCACGGCGGCCCCGGTCTGCATTATCGCGCCGGTATCCTCGTGGGCGGTGGCCGTGGGCGGCTACATGGGCGAGGACGGCTTCAACACCTTCGTGGCCTCCATCCCCTACAACTTCTACGCGCTGCTCACCATCTTCTTCGTGTTCTTCATGCTGTTCCTTCAGAAGGACTTCGGCCCTATGGCCGCGGCTCAGGCCGATGCCGAGGGCCGCATTCCGGCGGAGGGCTCGGCGCTTGAGGCGGTGTCCCTCGCCCGCATCGCCGACAAGGCCCAGGTCGATTTGGAAGGCGCGCCGAACATTCCCACCGTGGTGACCGAGGAGGGCGACATCGACGATGCCGCCGCCGGGGCCATCGAGGAGTACAAGGGCCTGAACATTTCCGATCGCGGCACCATTTGGGATCTCATCGTGCCCATCCTGGTGCTCATCGTGTTCTCTATCCTGGGCATGATGTACATGGGCGGCTTCTTCAGCGGCGTCGATTTCGCCACGGCGGTCGGCGAGAACCCGGTCATGGGCCTGTGCATCGGCGCGGTGGTGGCGCTGTGCGTGGCGGCGGCCATGTTCCTGCCGCGCAAGCTCATGAACCTGGGCGGTTTCGTGGAGGCGATGTCGGAAGGCGTGCGCTCCATGATCGGCGCCATCATGATCCTCGTGCTGGCCTGGTCGCTCGGCGGCTGCTGCCGCTATCTTCTGGGTACCGGCGAGTTCGTGTCCGGCTTTTTGAACGGGCTGGGCGTGGGGCTCGACCTTCTGCCGGCGATCATCTTCCTGGTGGCGGCGTTCATCGGGTTCGCCATGGGCACGAGCTGGGGCACCATCGCGCTCATTCTGCCGATCATCATCGGCGTGTTCGATGCCGCTGACCCGCTGTTCCTCGTGGCCGTGGGCTCGGCGCTGGCCGGTGCGGTTTACGGCGATCATATCTCGCCTATCTCCGACACGACGATTCTGTCCTCGGCCGGTGCGAAGTGCAACCACCTGCGCCACGTGGCCACGCAGATTCCCTACGCGACCCTGGTTATGATCGTGTGCTTCGTGGGCTATGTCATCGCTGGCTTCACGAAGAGCCCCTGGATCTCGCTGGCGCTGGGCGTAGTGCTCATCGTGATCGCTGTGCTGGTGCTTACGCGCATGGAGGCGTCGAAGAAGGCGAAGGCGTAAACCGCTCGCTGGTCACCCCTACGGAACGAACAGAAAGAAGGCCCCAAATCGGGGCCTTCTTCGTTGGTTGGTCATGGAATGCGGCGCCGCATCCGTTTCGCGGCCTCTTAGGCCGCCGCAGCAGCTTCGGCGAGCAGGCGCTGGCTCTCGGCGATGAGGCGTCCGGCCAGAAATTCCTTGCCCATGGCCTCGTTCTGAGAAGCGTCCAGCAGCATTTGAAGCGTGATGCTGTCGAAGTAGGCGTCGTAGCCGGTGAGAACCAGATCGTACGCTTGCTTGATGCCCTGCACCATGGACGCATCGGCGCGATCCTTGCGACGGGTGCGCGTCGTGTCCTTGGCGTCGTCGTCCAGCGCGTTCACCACTTGCAGTAGGGTGATCTTCGAGGGGTCGTTGGCCAAACGATAGCCGCCGTGCTTGCCGGGCCTCGCCTCGATGATGCCGGCATTGCGCAAAAGCTGCGCGAGCTGAATGAGGTAGTCACGGGGGATCGACATGTCCTGGGCGATATCCTTCGACGAGCAGGTGTGCCCCTGCGCGGCCAGGTACAAGACGGCGCGCAGTCCATAATCTGTTGATGCTTTGAATTGCACTGCAGCCTCCTAACGTGTGAACGCCTACGGGTCTGCAGCTTGCGCTCCATCGACGCGAACGAACGGCTCGTGCCGACGTTGCGTCACCCGCAGGTGTGTCGGGAGCGGTCCTTTTTTGTTCCCGGCACTTAGCAGTATGCGAGCCGCAAAACGCAAATACAAGGGATGTACCAAACGATGAGCGCACCGATTCGCTTACGTAAACACCCTGTTGAATTCAGTAATCGATGAGCGTTTAAGTGGGGAAGGGGAGCGCAAGGAAGCTGACAGGAGGGGCGCGGCGGGCGGATGGAGCGGACGGAACGGACGGCTATGCGAGCCCCAGCACCTGCATCACGAGCAGCGCCACGGTGAGCGCCGCCACCACACCGACGGTGGCCCACAGAAGCACCTTCGACACGCGTCCGCTTCGGTAGTCGCCCATGATGTACTTGTCCGCCGAGATGATGGCCATGAGCGCCAGCAGAATGGGCAAAATGACGCCGTTGACGAACTGGGCCGTCAGCATCATGCCCAAAAGGTTCACATCGGGAGTGAGCACCACGATGGCCGAGAACGCGATCACGAAGGTGAAGATGGATTTGAACGTGGGGGCCTCGCGCCACTTGAAGGAGACGCCCGCTTCCCAGCCGAAGGCCTCGCAGATGACAAACGCCGTCGTGAGGGGCAGCACGCAGGCAGCCAGAAACGACGCCGCGATGAGCCCCACGGCGAAGAGCGCCTCGGCATAGGGGCCGGCGAAGGGGGCGAGCGCCGCGGCGGCGTCGGCGGCCGAGTCGATAGTGATGCCGGCGGGGAAGAGCACCGCGCCCGTGGTCACGATGATGAACCAGGCCACCACGCAGGCGGCGATGGTGCCGGAGACGGCGTCGGCTTTCTGCGAGAAGAGGTCTTTGGGGGTGAGGCCCTTTTCCACCACGTTGCTCTGGGAGAAGAACATCATCCACGGCGCGATGGTGGTGCCGATCATGGCGATGACGAGCGAGATGAAGCTCACGTCGCCGACGAAGGTGGGCACTACGGTGTCGTGCAGCGCCTCGCTCCAGTTCGGTTGCGCGAGGAATGCGGCCACCACATAGGTGAGAAACACCAGCGACAGCCCTAAGAACACCCGCTGCACGCGCTTGTAGGAGCCGCCCACCACGAGCAGCCACACGCCCAAGGCTGCCACGGGTACCGAGATGTACTTCGACACGCCGAACATCTCCATGCCCGAGGCGATGCCGGCGAATTCGGAGAAGGTCGTCGCCACGTTGCCGATGAGAAGCGCCAGCATGGCGAAGGCGGCGATGCGGATGCCGAAGCGCTCGCGGATGAGGGCGGCGAAGCCTTTGCCCGTGACGGCGCCCATGCGTCCGGCCGTGGTCTCCACGACGGCGAGCAGCACGCACATGATGGGGATGACCCACAGGGTGCCAAAGCCGAAGTTCGCGCCGGCCGTGGAATAGGTGGAGATGCCGCCGGCGTCGTTGCCGGCCATGGCGGTCACGATGCCCGGTCCCATGGCCGCCAGCACCAGCAGCAGCTTCGACGGCTTTTTCGTCGCGGTGGGGCCGATCTGCTCGCCGGCGGGAATGCCCGTATCGGCGATCTCCTCGGCTGCCTGGCGCCGCGTGCTCTCTTCGGCACCTAGGCGCTCGGCGGCCGTCGTGCGGATGTCCTTCGCGTTCATGACAGCCTCCTAGTAGTGCAGGCCGCCGAGATGCAGCGAGCCCGCCAGCTGCAGCAAAATCAGCGAGTAAAGGAACAGGCCCATGAGAGACGCAACGGTAATGCCGGCAATCGACAGCACATTCATCTTCGTCTTGTCGCCCGCCACGTCGTCCTCGATGGCGTCCCAGGCGTCGTCGGTGGTGACGATGCCGAGCAGGGTGCCGTGCTCGTCCACTACGGGCATGGCCGGGATGTCGTACTTGAAGATGTCGGCGGCCACGTCCTCCTCTTCCTCGGAGGGAAGACAGCTGATGATGTCGTCGTACATGATGTCGCCCATGAGGCGGTCGGCGTTGTACAGCACGAGCGTGCGCAGGGAGTTTACGCCGAGCAGCTTGCCGTATTCATCGGTGATGTACACGTAGTGCACCGTCGGGTGATCCTCGGGCAGCGCGCGCAGCACTTCGATGGTGTCGGCCACGGTGGCCGTCTTCGGCACGGCCACGAACTGGGTGGTCATCATGCCGCCCGCGGTACCGTCCTTGTAGCCGAGCAGCCGGCGAATTTCCGCGGCGTCTTCCACGCCCATAAGGCGCAGAAGGGTCTCGGCCTTCTCGTAGGGAAGGTCGCGTACGATGTCGGCGGCGTCGTCGGGGTCCATGTTGCCGATGAGCTCGGCGGCCCGGGCGTCGGGCAAGTCGTCGATGAACTCGGCTTGGTACTCGTCTTCCATCTCGGAAATGGCCTCGGTGGCGCGGCTGTCGTCCAGGTGCGCGAACACGCTGGCGCGCTGCTGGGGATCCAGCTGCTCCAGGATGTCGGCCACGTCGGCGGGGTGCAGCTCGTCCAAGCGGCGGTGGGTCACCGACAGCTGCACTTCGGACAGGTCGCGGTCGAGCAGATCCATGTAGTTCCACGCGATGAGCTGCTCGTCCACCTTCTTGTGGAAGAGCTTCGCCACATTCACGACGGCCTTTTCCAGCAGCGGATGCAGCCCGCGCAGGATGCCGCGCACGCCCACCTCGGCGCCGAGCAGGCGCAGCTGCGTGCCGGACTGCGAGAGCTTAAGGTCGTTCACGCGCACGACCTTAAGGCCCTGGGTGTCGACGATCTGGCGGTCCATAAGGTCGCGGGCGAGCAGCACCTCGTCGGGCTGCAGGTAGCTGAAGCGGATGTCGTGGGCGTCCACCGACAGCGTGATGCCGTCGTCGTCGAAGGTGTCGACGTACTTGCGCCACGAGATCATGAACGGCACGCGCCCGGGCCCCTGGAAGGCCAGGCTCGTGATGCGCGGAAAGACCTCGCCGGTGGAAATGGCCAGGTCGGATATGGTGCCGAGTCGCTCGCCTTGGGCGTCGACCACGGGCTCGCCGATCATTTGAGAAAGATAGAGCATGTGCGTTCCTCCGTGCGGTAGGCATCAGCGCATCGGAATGGGGCGGCGTGCGCGAGTCGCTGACTCTGCGTGATTAAGCGCGATGACGCCCAGGGCGATGGGTGATGCTCAGCAGTCGTCCCTTCCGACGACCGCGCGGAGGCGAGAAGCCGGAAGTCTACATACTGTGAGGTTTCGATTTTCGAACCTTCAAGTACGTTCCTTTCCTTGGCCTGACAAAAAAAGAACCGCTCGAGGCGGCTTCTATTCTGTTCTGAACGATCTAAAATGGTGCGCCGTGAGGGATTCGAACCCCCGACGTACTGATTCGTAGTCAGTCCCTCTATCCAGCTGAGGTAACGGCGCACTTCCGAACAGCAACGACTATTTAACCATGACCCCAAAGCCTTGTCAACGAGAATTTTCAACTTTTTTGAAAGTGCGCCGTTCGCCGTGTGGAGTGGCGGTCGTGGAAGCCCCCGCGCGCCCCGCCTTGTGCAGGCGTTAGAATAGTCCGATACCCGTGTAGTGACCATTTTTCCGGGAGGGTGCCCCATGGCCATGGAAATAGATGAAGCCGTCATCCGCGTGGACAACCATGCCGAAATCGACGAGGTCGAGCCCATCGAGATCAGCGACGACGAGGCTCGCCGCGTGCGCCTGTACGAGAACTTCTACCAGGTGAACGCCATCGATCCGGCGCTGTATGCCCAGCACGACGTGAAGCGCGGCCTGCGCAACGCCGACGGCACGGGCGTGCTCGCGGGCATGACCAACATCTCCAACGTGCACGGCTACGTAATGTCCGACGGCGAGAAGATGCCGGCCGAGGGCTCGCTGCGCCTGCGCGGCTACGACCTTTACGACCTTCTGGGCGATTTGGACCCGACGCGCCGCTTCGCTTTCGAAGAGGTGGCCTATCTGCTGCTCATGGGCGAGCTGCCGACGCAGGAGCGTCTCAACCGCTTCGTGGAAGTGATCGATTCCCAGCGCGAGCTGCCCGACGGGTTCACGGCCAGCACGCTTATGGTGGACACCTCACCCGACCTCATGAACATGATGGCCCGCTCCATCCTGCGCCTTTACGCGGCCGATGAGTCCGCCGAGGACCGCTCGCCCGAGCACGAGATTCACACGGCGCTCTCGCTTATCAGCCGCCTGCCGCGCATCATGGTGCTGGCCTACTACGCCAAGCAGGCCGCCTTCAACCATGAATCCATGATCATGCACCGTTTCGTGCCCGGGCAGTCCAC